>DASSGQ010000329.1:0-24292 GCA_035693385.1 Mycobacterium sp. | reverse complement strand
CAGGCTGCTGCTGCTGGTCGCCGCGGCGGATTCGTCTGCTGATCCCGGGCTCGTGTGGCGGGCCGCCGCACGATTGGGGATCGGTCCGGAAGCCGCGGCACCCGCCAACGAGGCGGGAGTGGTCCAATTCAGCAGCCGGGTCAGCTTCCGTCATCCACTGGTGCGGTCAGTGGTCTACCGCTCCGCGTCGCTGCACGAAAGGCAGATGGTGCACGGGGCGCTCGCGGAGGTCACCGATCCGGGACATGATCCCGATCGACGCGCCTGGCATCGGGCGCACGCTGCGCCCGCACCCGACGACGAGGTCGCCGCCGAGCTGGAACGTTTCGCTGACCGTGCCCGCGCTCGCGGGGGCATTGCCGCGGCCGCGGCATTCCTGGAACAGGCCGCGATGTTGACGCTCGATCCGACTCGGCGTAGCGACCGGGCGTTGGCGGCGGCCACCGCCAAGGTCGAGGCCGGAGCTCTCGACGCTGCGCAGGAGCTGCTGGCCACCGCGGGGTGCGGGCCACTCAGCGACCTTCAGCAGGCTCGCATCGATATGATCGGCGCTGAACTCGCGTTCGTCGCAAGCCGGGGCAGCGATGCTCCGTCTCTGCTGCTGAAGGCTGCTCGCCGGCTCGAGTCCATTGATGCGGGTCTGTCCCGTGCGACGTACCTGCAGGCATTGTCGGCCGGGATGTTCGCGGGTCGTTTGGCGCTGGGCGGCGGGGTCTACGAGGTTGCGCGCGCCGCCGCCGCCGCGCCACCGCCGCCCGGGCCGACACGCGCACTCGATCTCTTTCTCGACGGCCTGGTCGCGCACTTCAACGACGGATATCGGGCCGGACTGCCGATTCTGCGCCGGGCGCTCCAGGGCTTCGGCACCGGCATGTCGCCCGAGGAGGAATTGCGCTGGCATTGGGTGGCCGGGATAGTAGCGCGACACGTCTGGGATGACGGCGCCTGGCGGCGCCTCGCCGATCGACACGTCAAGCTTGCACGTGACATCGGCGCGCTCAGCGAGCTTCCGCTGGCCCTCAGCTCGTGTGCGTTCAAGCTCGCGTTCGCCGGTGAACTGACCGCTGCGGGCGCCTTGATGCAGGAGCTGCGAGCGGCCACGGAAGCGACCGGAATCAAGCTGGCCCCCTACGCTGCTCTCGGTGTGGCCGCGATGCGTGGTTGCGAGGCTGAGACCGCCGCTCTGGTCGGCGCGACCATCGATGAAGTGCGGTTGCGAGGCGAAGGCATCGGAATAACCGTCGCGCAGTGGGCGACCGCTGTGCTGAACAACGGTTTGGGCAACTACCACATAGCGATGACCGCGGCTCAACACGCTATCGAGTACCCGGGTGAACTGGTAGCTCCCGCATGGGCTTCGGCCGAACTCGTCGAGGCGGCCGCGCGCACCGGGAACAGGGACATCGGTGCCGATTGTCTGCGTCTGCTTACCGATGTCACCAGCATGGCCGGCACCGACTGGGCACTGGGTATTGAGGCGCGGTCGCGTGCACTGCTGAGCGAGGGCGAACCCGCCGAGCGGCTGTACCGCGAGTCGATCGAGCGGCTTGGCCGAACCGAGGTCCGGGCAGAACTCGCCCGCGCCCATCTGCTGTATGGCGAATGGTTGCGCCGGCAGCGCCGCCGCGTCGACGCTCGGGCGCAGCTTCGCACGGCCCACGACATGCTGGACGGGATTGGGATGGAAGCTTTCGCCGAGCGGGCGAGGCGTGAGCTGCAGGCCACCGGCGAGACCGTCCGGAAACGCACCGTCTCGATGCCCGACCAGAAACTCACTGCTCAGGAGGCCCAGATCGCCCGGCTGGCCAGTGACGGGTTGTCCAACCCGGAGATCGGCGCCCGTCTGTTCATCAGTGCCCGCACCGTCCAGTACCACCTGCACAAGGTCTTCACCAAGCTCGGCATCGAGTCGCGCGGCCAGCTGGCCCGCGTCCTGCGGGAACGACCCGCGGAGCTTCTCCGCTGACCCTCGGCAGCGCTTCCGGCACCGTCTGGAAGGCGCCACGTGAGACCCGGACTGTGCACTTGGCAGATGCGAATGCCGCCAAATTAGGCCGAGCATGGCCGTCGACGACACGTTGGTCGACACCGGTGTTTGATCCGAGCGCCGCGGTCACGACCGGCCGCCCAGCCGGTCAACAGCACGACGTGTGATTCGAGGAGGCAGCCATGGACCGACTCCTCACGGGCGACGAACTTCCTCAACGTGAAGGCGTGACATCCCGCGGGGCCGCGTGGCCGGTCCTCGAGTACCGACGGCTTGCCGTCGAGCGAGAGGCCTTGCGGCGGGTGGCCAACCTGGTGGCCACCGGGGCCGAACCGTCGGAGGTGTTCGACGCGGTCACCCGCGAAATGTGCCGATGCGTCTCGGCGTCGAACGCCGGGTTGTGGCGCTATGACGCCGGCGGTGAAATCACCAAGCTGGCCGGAGCCGAAGTACCGACGGCGTTGGCGAAGTGGGCGGTGGGCACTCGAACACGCGTCGACGGCAACACCCTGGCGGCCATCGTGTACAGCACCGGTCGGCCCGCGCGATTGGACGGCTATGACGACGCCACGGGGGCGGTGGCCGCACTCGTCCGTGAGACGGGCGTGCGCTCCGCGGTAGGGGTTCCGGTCATCGTCGATGGACGCGTGTGGGGCCTGGCCGCCGTCGGCTCCGTGCACCCGGGCCCGATGCCGGCGGACACCGAGGCCCGCATCGGCGTTTTCGCCGAACTGATCGCGGCTGCGATCGTGGCCGGTTACCGCGACGAGCAAAAGCGCCAGCTGCTGGGTGGCGAATCGCAGCGACCCCTGCTGGTCGACTCACTGCTTTACGGCCGAATTCTCGACCAGTGGGGTGTGTGGGAAATCGCCAACCAGCTTCGGCTGCCGAGCCAGGGCTCGTTTGTGGTCGTCGCCGCCGAGGTGTCCGTGGTCGGCACGGTGCCGCTGTCGGAGATCGAATCCAAGCTGCGCAGCCTGGACGTGTATTCGGTGTGGCGCGTTTTGCCCGATTTGCAGGTGGGAATCGTCCATGTCAAGTCCGAGCAGCATCTCGACAAGATTCTCGCCCTGTTGAGTCGCACGACGACCGACCGGGTCGGGGTCAGCGCGCGCTTCGATGATCTGAGGGACACACCGCGGGCATTCCACATCGCCAAGGTGACGCTGCGAAACGGCGCACGCGATGCCAATCGGGTCGCGGTATTCGACGGTTCCATCTTGGCGACCGCCGCCGTCAGCGCGCCCGAGGCGATGGTCAAATCGGTCGCGACGGTGCTGGACGGCTTCAACGACCTCGGCGAGGAGGAGCGCGAGCTTCTCTTCGAGACATTTCGGGTTTGGCAAGACAGTGATGCCTCGGTGCGCGACACCGCCGAAGTGCTGATCTGCCACCCCAACACCGTGCGCTACCGGCTTCGGCGAATCGAGCAACGCACGGGCCGGTCGCTTTCTCGCCCACGGGACATCGCCGAGCTGTGCCTGGCATTTGAGGTGCAGCGGCGGCTGATGTAGCCCCGGGAGCCGCCAGCGCGCGTGGTTGCCGCGAGCACGAACGACCGCTCGACGGTGCCCGGGTGATGGCCTGCAAGAAGTAGGCTCAGGTGAGCCCGGGTTCGATCCCGAAATCGATGATGCCCCTGATGATTTTGCCGTTCCGGAGATCCTCGTAGGCATCGTTGATCTCGTCGAGACGATAACGTCTGGTGATCATTTCATCGAGCTGGAGCTGTCCGGTCTGATACAGCCTGGCCAGCCGGAAGATGTCCGCCTTTGGGTTGCAGGAGCCGAAAATGGTGCCCGCCAGCGTCTTGTTCATCAGGATGAAGTCCTGCAGGTCGATGTTGACCGCCCGAGTCAGTTGCGAGGTCATGCCGGTGAGCACACAGGTGCCGCCCTTGCGCGTGAGCTTCAGCGCATCGCGGACGTCGTCGGCGGTGATCAAGGACGGCGAGACCACCACGGCGTCGGCCATCACCCCGGACGTCAGATCCCGCACCAGATCCAGCGTCTCGGCGATCGTCGCTGCGGTGTGGGTCGCGCCGAACTGCAGGGCGGATTTCTGCTTGAAGTCCACCGGATCGACCGCGACGATCTGCGCGGCGCCGCCGATCCGGGCGCCCTGGACCGCGCCCGTACCGATGCCACCGACACCGACCACGACTATGGTGTCGCCCGCGCGCATACCGGAGCGATTCGCGACCGAACCGTAGCCGGTCGGGATGGCGCACGATAGCAGCGCGCTTGGCCCCAACGGTAAGTCCGGCTCGATCTTCACAAGCGAATTCGTCGCCACCACAGTGTGTTTGGCGAATGCGCCCACCTTCGCCAAATGGCCTAGCGGCCGGCCGTCGGCGGTGTGATGACGGAAAGTGCCGTCGGTAGGCATCCCCGGGGTCAGGGTGAAGGCGCCGACGTCGCAGATGTACTCCATCCCGGTGGCACACCAGCGGCACTGTCCGCACACGGCGACGAACGACATCACCACGTGGTCGCCCGGCGCGAAATCGGTTACGCCGGAACCGACTTCGCGAACGATACCGGAACCCTCGTGACCGCCGATCGTCGGGAACATCGTCGGCAGCCCGAGGGATCGCATCACGTCGTTGGGCGCCGACAAATCGCCCTTGAGTATGTGGTCGTCGGAGTGGCACAACCCGGCGGCGGCCATCTCGACCAGGACTTCGCCGGCGCGGGGCGGATCCAGCTCGAATTCCTCGACAGACCAAGGCCCGCCGACGTCGTGCAGGATCGCTCCCCGACTTTTCCGGCGACCCGTCATGCGACCGGGGCGAACGTGACCGGAAGCTTGTTGGGTGACCGGAACGTGAGCCCCACGATCTTCGACTCCTCGCCGGTACCGTCGTCGGGGGCGAAAGCCAGGTCGGTGACGCGGTCGAACAAGCTGTTCAACATGACTCGGGTTTCCAGTCGGGCCAGGTGCATGCCGAGGCACATGTGGATGCCGCCGGCGAAGGCGATGTGGGCTTGCCGCCGCCGGCGAATGTCGAAGGTCTCGGGGTCGGTCCAGCGCCTCTCGTCGCGGTTCGCCGAACCCATGCACATGTCGATCTGCGCATCGGGCGGGATTGTCTTGCCGCCTATTTCGACTTCGTGAGTGGTGGTCCGCATGACCATGGTCAGTGGGGTTTCGAACCGCAGGCCCTCTTCGATCGCCGCGGGTATCAGCGACCGGTCCCGGTCCACCATCGCCAACTGCTCGGGGTGGGTCAGCAGCAGGTACAGCAGGTTGCCCGAAGAGCGATAGGTGGTCTCCAGTCCGGCCGGCAGCAGCAGGCGCAAGAAGGCGATGATGGCCTCGTCGGTGAGCTTCTCGCCGTCGATCTCCGCGGCGACCAGGTCGCCGATGATGTCATCGGTCGGCTTGCGCCGCCGTTGCCCGACTTGTTCGAGGAAGTAACCGTGCAACTCTGCGGCGGCGTTCAGCCCCGCCATGATGTCTGTCTGGATCGAGATGAGGTCGAGGGACAAGCGCCGGAAAAGGTCGAGGTCCTCGGGGGGAAGACCGAGCAGCGAGGAGATGATCCGGGTCGGAAACTCGAACGTCACCGCCTTCACCAGATCGGCCTGACCGTCGTTCTTGATCTCGTCGACGAGCCGATCGCATACCGGCCCGATGACCGACGGCTCCCAGCGCTGCAGCGCGGTGGCGCGAAACGCCTTGGCCACCAGGTTGCGATGATCGTGGTGTTCCGGGCCGCCCATCGCCAGGATGGTGTGGCCCATCACCAAACCGATGGTCTCGTCGTATTTGTGCGAGCCGAAGCCGCGGTCGTCGCGGAACGCCTGGAACAGCGCGTCATAACCGAACAAGGCCCACTCGTCGTTGGGCCGCAGTTCCTCCGGCATCTGCGAGGAGTCCGACAGGGCGCCGTGCCAGACCGGATCGGTGCGCCGCATGTATTCGAAGAAGGGATACGGGCTGGTTTCACCGGTGAGGTCGAGTGTGACGGGCTGGCCCTCGGGATCGACGTGGTCGGTGCTGAGCGTCATCAGCGCTCCTCTTGAGCGGCCGCTAAGCCGGGTTTGTTTGTGGTGGAATATCGCTATCATAATATAAATAGCAACGAAGCCAAGCGGCTGGTAAGTGGTTACCGTAAAGCGCACAGTATTAGGTGCGGATGCTCCCCGAAACGATCTGAGGAGGCTTGATTCCCCGGTGCTCGAGCGGCGATGGGTGTGCTCCCTCAACGAGCTGCCACCCGGCAGCATGAAACTGGTCGACGTGGGGAAGTTCGGGGTGGGCGTGTTCAACGTGCGTGGTGCCCTGTATGCGATCGCGAATTACTGCTCGCACGAGGGCGCTCCGCTGTGCATGGGGTTGATCGGTGGCACTACGGAATCGGCTCCGGAATCGCCTGGCGGGATACGCCGGGTCCGTGATGGACAGATCATTCGATGTCCCTGGCACAATTGGGAATTCGACGTCACCACGGGTCAAAACGTAGCCGATCCGCGGCGCCGGGTGCGCACCTACCAAATCGATGTCAGCGATGGGGAGGTGTATCTGACCGCATGAGCCCGATCACCCCGATTATCGACACCTGCGTCCAACCGCATTTCCGCTACAACGCCGAAATTCGGCGCTATCTCCCGCCGGCCCACCAGTTGCGATCCATTCCCGACGTCGAGCAGCAGTGGTATCAGGCGCCCGGCGGCGACTACCGGCAAGACCTCTACGGTGAGCACTACCCGGGATCGGATCCCGAGACCGTCAGCCGTCAGCTATTCGACGACACCGGCTCGCACCTGCGGGTGGCATATGCCATTTTGAACCCGCTGACCCGTGGAAATATCGCCGATTATCTGCTCAACACCCAAATTTGCGCCGCCGTCAACGACTGGTTGCTCGACCGTTGGCTGGAGCCCGACGCCACCAATCGATTCCGCGGCACCATTCGCGTCAATCCCGAAGACCCCAAGGGCGCGGTCGCCGAGATCGAGCGCCTCGCTGCTCACCCGAAGCTGGTGCAGGTCGGCGTTCCGATGCAATCACGCGAGCCGTACGGCAAACCGGTGTTCGAGCCCATCTGGGAGGCCGCCGCCGCGCACGGGCTGCCCGTCGCGGTACACATCAACGGCGGCAACGGTGTCGACCATCCACCCACCTTCGCCGGGCACGCGCACACCTACCCGGGATACGCGGCATTCATGCCGCTGAACTACTTCGTGCACCTGGCCACGCTCATCGTCGAAGGTGTCTTCGGCCGGCACCCGGATCTCAAGTTCGTATTCGCCGACGGCGGTTACGACATCCTCACCCCGCTGATGTGGCGCCTGGACACCTTCTGGCTGTCGATGCGCGACCAGACCCCGTGGGTCGACCGCTATCCCAGCGAGTATCTGCCCGGCCATGTCCGGTTTTGTTGGTCGGCATTCGACGGGCCGATGCAGGCCGGCGACATGCGGCGCTGGCTGGACTTCACCGCCAAGTCGGACCTCCTGATGTACGGATCGAGTTATCCCCATTGGTCCACGTCGGCGCCGGAGGTGGCGGCCTCGGAGCTGCGGGGGCTCGACGAGGCAAAGCGGGACAACGTGTTCTGGCGAAACGCCAGTGAGCTCTACGGGCTGAAGGAGCGTGTGTGATGACCACGATCGAACGGATCGACGTGGCGACGGGCCAAGAAGGCGACATAGCGGTCACCATCGTCGACACCGATGTGCACCCATTGCCCGTCTCGGTCGACGTGCTGAAGTCCTATGCGCCCGCCGAATGGGTGGACAAGATCTGGCCGACCGGAAATGCGGTCACTCCGGTGCCGCATTTCTACGACACCCCCGACTCGTACAAAACGATGTCCCTGCGCCTTGATGCCGCGCCGCCCAACGGCGGATTCGCCGGCAGCGACCCGGATTTCGCCGCCAAGCAGCTGCTGCTGGATGCCGGTGTCAGCATCGCGATGCTGGAGCCGATGTGCGACGCGCAGCTGCCACAGGCCGAGCATGTGCTGAAGTCGACGTATAACGACTGGCTCGCCGACGTCTGGCTGGACAGGCACAACGCGCACGGCCGCTGGCGCGGGTCGGTCAGCGTCAGCGCGCAGGCGCCGGAGCAAGCGGCGCGCGAAGTGCAACGGTGGGCGGGACATCCGTACATGGCCCAGGTGCTGATGACACCGCAGACTCGTGGAATCCCCTTCGGGAACCCGCATTTCGACCCGCTCTACGAGGCAGCCGCGCGCAACCGCTTGCCGGTGGCCACACATCTGATGGGTCAGACGCCGTTCGAGTTGATCCCGCTGTATCCGGTCGGCAACCCCGCGCACTGGCATGACTTCTTCGCGTCCTGGCCGCTGCTGTACGTCTCGCACCTGATGAGCCTGGTGTTTGACGGCGCGTTCGATCGCCACCCCGACCTGCGTGTGGTGTTCGTCGAAGGAGGCTTTACCTGGGCGATGCCAGTGATGTCGCGGATGGACCGGATCTGGGAAGCCCGCCGCGGCGACCTACCGCACGTCCGCCGCCGCCCGTCGGAGTATGTGCGCGAACACGTCCGGTTCACCACCCAACCGCTGGAAGACACCGACACCATGGGATTCCGGGAGTACCTGGAGATGATGGACCTCGGCGAGAACCTCATGTTCTCAACGGATTACCCGCACTGGAGTTACGACTCGCCGACGTACGCGATCAACCGGTTCCCCGCCGACCAGCGCGAACGGATCATGCGCGGCAACGCGACCGCGCTGTATGGCCTGCCGGCAACCGTCAAGGCCCTGCCCGGGCAACGTTGACGCGGGCCTCAGGCATGACACAAACGAATCTCACGCGGCCACAAGGCTTTAACCGCATCGACCCGGTGCTGCGGGAGGCCGCGACCGAGCTCGGTGTCGTGGAATTCCGCTCCGAGACGCTGCCCGCCGAACGCGAACACGCCAACCTTCTGGCCGCCCGGCGGGCCGCGGCGGCCGACACCGACGGCGTCAGCGTCGAATCGCGATCCATCGCCGGTCCGGACGGCCGGCAGCTGGACATCCGGCTGTATCGCGGCCGCACCGAGTCCCCGGCACCCATGGTGGTCTACGCGCACGGCGGTGGATTCGTGACGGGCAACCTCGACACCGATCACGCGGAGTGCGTGGAGCTGGCGCGAGCCGGCAGTTGTCTACTGGTGTCGGTCGACTACCGGCTGGCACCCGACAACCCGTGTCCGGCGGCACTGGCCGACGTGGCAGCGGCCCTTCGATACGCCGTCGAGAACTGCGCCGACCTGGACGCGGACGCCGACCGGATCGCGGTGATGGGCCGCGACGCGGGTGCGGCGCTGGTCGCGGGCCTCAGCCAGCGCATGTTCGACGAGGAGGGTCCGCAAATCTTGGTGCAGATCCTGCACCAGCCGATGCTCGATTCCGACGCGACGCCGTCGCGTCGCGAGTTCCAGCGCACGCCGGGCCTTAACGGTCCCGCCGTGAGCCGCGCATGGAACCACTACCTCGGCCACTCGACGGCCCGCGGTCAGCACGTCCCCGCGCACCGGGCGAACCTCGAGGGGCTGCCGCCGACGTTCATCAGCTGCTCCGAGATCGACCCGTGCCGCGACGAAGCCATCGACTACGCGAACCGGCTACTGCATGCCTACGTGCACACCGAATTGCACGTTATCGCAGCGACGTTCAACGGCTTCGATTCGTTGGTTCCGGATTGGGTTGTCTCCCAAGAAAACCGGGCCCTGCACGCGCAGACGCTGCGCCGCGTGTTCGCGATGTAGCGGTCTAAACCGGGTTGAATTTCGTGATCAGCCAGGTCCCGTTGATCCGGGTCATGTGCACGAGCACGCTGCTGAGCGCCAATGTCGGCTGGGGGGAGTCCTTGGTTGTGGTGCTCTGATCGACAAACACCAGTACGACGGCCGAATCGGGATGCAGCTCGGACACCGCGGCGCCCGATACGTGTGCCGTCGTCTTCATCGACTTTTGTTTGGCCACCGGAGCCACGCTCTGCTGCGTGAATTGCTCGTAATAGGACAGGAAGTCCCCGGCGAGATGCGACCTGGCGGTGGCGAAGTCCTTGTCGAGCGAGTCGGATGAGTAGGACAGCAACGCCACCGTTCCATCAGACGCGGCACTCACCACCGCGTGCGCGACGCTCGCGTCGGTCTGTTGATCGGGCCGGTATTGCTTGAAGTACAGCCACGTCGCCACACCGCCGGAGATCAGCAGGAGAACCGCCAGAATCACCGGAGCGAATTTGCGCAGCCGGGGCGGCAGGCTGAATCGCGGGCGCTTGAGAGGCTCGGGGGACTCGGCCTCCGCCACGCCGCCCGGGGCTTCCCCTGTCGAGCCGTCGGCTTCGGTTGTGGCTTGTGAAGCGTCCGAATCGTCGTCGGCCGCAACGGCGGTTGTGTCGCGCATTTCGTCGGTCACGGTACGTACTCAACTTTCGACATCTTGTACTGTCCGCCGACGTCGGTCACGGTCACCCTGAGGCGCCACACTTTTGGCGGCTCGTCCTTTCCGGGTGGGGAATTGGTGACCTGCGACGTCGCCGAGACCAGTACCACCCCCGAGTTGCCATTCATGGACTCGATGGCGGCCGCGTTCACGGTTCCTTCGGTGACCGCTTTCGACTGCGTGACCACCGTGATTAAATCGTTGGCCCGCTTCTGGAAGTCGTCTTTGAATTGGCCGGTGGAGCTGTCAATCACGCGTTGCACGTCTTCCTTGGCCTTGTTGAAGTCGAGGGAGATCATGTTGAGGACACCCTGCTTGGCCCCGCCGACGAACGCCGTTTCGCGTTGTTGGTGCTTGGTGGCATCACGATGCTGGAACACCATGTACACGCTGAGGCCGACAAAAGCGCAGATGATGACGATTGCCGCCACCGCGGCGATCGTCGGCATCCGGCGTCGCCACCTGGCTTGCTCGGTTACGGTCTCGTCGTCACCCTCGGCGCCCGACTCGTCGTAGTCCTCGGCATATTCTTCGTCGTAGTCCTCGGGGTAATGTTCGTCGGCGGCCTCGTAGTCTTCGTCCTCGTCGTAGTCTTCGTCGTAGTCCTCGTCGTGGTCCCGGTCGGCGTCGTAATCTTCGGCGGGGTCGGGCACGCCCAGGGCTTGGCGCCGCAGCCGGGCGGCGCGGGCGCGCGCCTTGGCCGCGGCGGCCAGTGCTTCGGCCGCGGCGGCTTCTGCCTCAGCTTCCTCGATCAACGCCTTGGCGCCGGACTCGGGAGGGGCCGAACCCGCTGCGGGTTCGTTCGTCTCAGCCATCGCGATTACCGCTCGTCAACATCATTATCGACAGAACTCCGGTATCTCTTACCGTATTGCTCGTTGCTAACATCAGAGTCCCCAGCGAACTCCGACGAGAACCGATCAGGCGGATGATCAACCACCCCAACTTTCTCCCCTGCGTCCTTCACAGCGGCGATAGAACGGTAACGGACCTGCCTGCATCATGACCGCTGTCGACTCTCCCGAAAAGATACTATTCGCTTCCACGACCCAAGCCTTTCTGCACAAAGAAGCCCCGCTGCGCCGTGTCCGGGAACTGCATGCCGAGGGCGTGTCCTTCGATCCGGCATGGTGGCGGCGCGCCGCCGAGCTCGGCTGGACGGCTCTGCTGGTTCCCGAGGAGCTGGGCGGCGGCAGCGTCTCGGGCAGCGGTGTCGAGGATCTGGCCATGGTTGCCGAACAGCTCGGCAAAACGGTGGCACCCGGGCCGCTGTATCCGGTCAGCGTCGTGCTTGCCGCCCTCGTCGACTGCGCTGACCCGCAATCGCACGTCGCGACCATCGAGTCCCTGGTTTCCGGTGACACCGTGGCGTCGTGGGCGGTTTCCGAGCCGGGGCGGGGATGGGCGCCGCTGGATCCGTCGGTGACGGCCACCCGGACCGAGACCGGGTTTCGCATCGACGGCACCAAGGACCGCGTCGAGGCGGGCGCCCAGAGCGCGGTGCTGCTGGTCGTGGCGCGATGTGGCCAAGCTGCCGAGGAGGTTCGTCAGTTCTTGGTTCCCACGGACGCGCCGGGCGTCCGGATCGAGCCTCAGAGGTCGGTGGACTTGGTCAAGCAATACGCGCGGGTGCAATTCGACGGCGTACAGGTGGAGCCGTCCGCGGTGGTCGGCGGGGCCGGCGGGACCGCCACGTTGATCGAACGGCAGGGCCAGATTGCCCAGGTGCTGCAGTGCGCCGAGGTGGTCGGCATCCTGCAAACGGTGTTCGACTTCACCGTCCAGTGGGCGCTGGACCGGCACACGTTCGGTCGTCCGCTGGCGTCGTACCAAGCCCTCAAACACGGCTTCGCCGATATGAAACTGTGGCTGGAAGCATGCCGTGCCACCACGGCCGCCGCGGTCGCCGACGTTGCCGCGCGCTCGCCCGCGGCGGAGTTGTCGGCCAGCATCGCCAAGTCCTATGTCGGCGAGATGGCCGGCCGCATCGTTCAGGCGTGCGTTCAGATGCACGGCGGCATCGGAGTCACCTGGGAACACGACCTGCACCTGTTCCTGAGGCGGGTCACGTTGTACCGCTCCATGTTCGGTACGCCCGAGGAGCACAACCTGAGGGTGTATGCGTTGGAGAAGGCGGCCCGATCGATGACGACCGCCCGATGATGCCCACCGAATCCGTCGCCGAATTCGCCTTCCGGGCCCGAGTGTGGTTGGCGGACAACATGCCTGCCATCGACCACGAGTCGCCACCGCCCGCCCCGCGCGACAACGAACGGTCCTGGAAGCGGGCGCGAGAGCTGCAACGGCGGCTCTATGACGGCGGATTCGCCGGTATTTGCTTCCCGTCCGACTACGGTGGCCTGGGTCTGGATTACGAGTACCAGAAGGCATTCGACTCCGAAAGTCTCGACTACGAGATGCCGTTGATTCTCAACACCCCCACGTTCACCATCTGCTGCGCCACGCTGCTAGACACCGGCACTGAAGACCAGAAGAAGCGGCACATCGCCGCCGCCCTGCGCGGCGATGAAGTGCTGGTGCAGCTGTTGAGTGAGCCCAGCGGCGGGTCGGATCTGGCCGGCGTCATCACACGGGCCGAGCGCCGCGGCGACCGCTGGGTGATCAACGGCGCCAAGACGTGGAGCACCAGCGCGTTCGCCGCCGACTACGGCCTGTGTCTGGCACGCACTAACTGGGATGCGCCCAAGCATGAGGGCCTGACCATGTTCCTGGTGCCGATCGCTCATCGGGGAATCACGTTGCGTCGCATCACCATGCTGAGCGGCTCCACCGAGTTCTGCGAGGAGTTCCTGGACGAGGTGGACGTTGGCGACGACGCCGTCGTCGGCGGGGTGAACGGCGGCTGGGCGGTGGCCTCGCGGCAGCTGTATCACGAGCGCCGGGCGGTCGGACAGGGTTCGGAATTCGCCAGCGGCAGCGGCAGTGAGGGCGGGACGGCGAAACCCGTTGACTACGTTGCCCTTGCGGAGATGACGGGCCAGGCCGACAACGAACGCGTGCACGAGATGGCCGGCCGGGTACTGGTGCACCGCGCGGTGGGCGAACAGCTGATCGATCACGTCTACCGAAATGTCCGAGATGGCGTACTGCCCCCGGCCGCCGGAACGCTTATCAGGCTCTTCCACTCCGAGACGGTGACCCTGGATATGGACACGGCACTGGCGATCGCGGGAGCCGCCGGCGTGGTAGGGGAGATCGGCGAAGGCCTGCAGACGGGGCTGCGGTACCTGTCCCGGCAGAACGTCGCGATCGGCGGCGGTACCACCGAGATGGCCCGCAACGTGATCGGTGAGCGGGTGCTGGGCCTGCCACGGGAATACGCCGCCGATCGTGGGGTCCCGTTCAACCAGGTGCGGCACGGCCAGACGCGCTGACCGCGACGGGACCTGCGCTATTCGTCGACGAAGACGTTCTCGACGTCGCCGCCGGTAACGGGCATCTGGACGAGCGATAAGACGTGATGCGCCGGGCTACCCGGCGGTGCGATGAGCACACACTCAGCGCCCTGTTTGCGGGCCCGGTCGCGGGCGGCGACCAGCGCGCTGACGCCCGCCGAGCCGAGGTGGGTGACCCCGCTCAGGTCGATCGTCAAAGGCGCTATACCTGAACGGCTTTCGACTGCGATCTGACGGTCCAGGGTGGACGCGGTGGTGGAGTCGACGTCGCCGCTGACGACGATCCGGCCGACCGGTCCATCCGAGCTGACCATCGAGACGAATTCGGGGTTGACCAGCCGCTGCTGGGTCACGCGGCTGAAGGTTGTGTCGGTGACGAAATTTGCCTGTCGCGACAGGCGGTGCGTCAGGCTGGCCGTCGTCCCGCCGGCAGAGCGGGTGATGTGTGCCTCGGACACCAGGGCCTCGGCCATCGCGAGTCCGCGTCCGCGACCGCGCTCGCCCTCGCGGTAATCCTTCCAGGATCCCTGGTCGATCACGGACGCGCGCAGGTTGCCGTCGCCGCCCAGCGCAGCCTCAAGGACGATCGTGTTTGAAACCCCGGGTGCGTCCTTGGTTGCGTACCCATGCTCGACCGCGTTTTCGACGAACTCCGATACCGCGTGTACAACGTCGCAGGTGTCGTCGGCGTCCGCGCCGATCTCCGACAGCCATTCACGGAGCCGCGCGCGAACCGTGCGTGCGGTGTCGATCGTGGCGCCCAGCGTCAGGTGCAGCGGTCGCGGCGGTGTGCGCCGTTGCGCCCCAAGGAGTGTGACGTCGTCGTTGTAGCCGGTCGATCGGACCAGCAATTCCAGTGTCTCCGAACAGATTCGGTCGATGGGCCGTCGCGCGGCCTCGATGACGAAGCCGCCACGGCCGCCCGCGACACTCGCGGCCAGGTCGGCGAATTCCGCGGTGCTCGCGCCCAACGGCCGGCCGGGACGTTCGATGAGGCCGTCGGAATACAGCAGCACCGAGTCGCCCACGCCGAGCACCTCTGTGCGCACCGGAAACCCGGTGCCGCTGCCGAGCGGACCGGCGCCGGAGGGTTCCGCGTAGCGGGAGTTCGCGTCGGCGCCGACCAGCAGCGGCGGCGGGTGTCCGGCTGTGCAGTACTGGAATTCGCCCGTGGCGAAGTCGAGCGAACCGACGCACACGGTCGCCGACTTCGACCCGGGCACGTGTTCATGAAAACGGTCGACGGCCTCGAGCGCTTCGACGATGGTGTGTCCCGATGAAATCTGCATTCGCAGCGCGGTGCGCAGTTGCGACATCACCGCCGCAGCTTCGACGCCATGGCCGACGACGTCGCCGACGATGAGCACCAGTCGATCCCCGAGGGCGATCGCATCAAACCAGTCGCCCCCGGCGGCGGTGTCCTCCGCGGCGACGAGGTACTCCGCGGCGATGTCCGCGCCGGGAACGACGGGCACGGACGGGGCCAGCAAGGCCTGTTGCATGACGGTGGCGGAATCGCGGACGCTGCGGTAGCGCTCGGACATTTCCTGCATGCGCGCTTCGGCGGCCAGCCGTGCCTGAACCCGGTTGGTGACATCGTCGAACATGATCTGCACGCCCTCGACCGATCCGTCCTGCCGGCGGCGCGGTGTGACGACGAAGTCGAAGAACCGTTCCTGGACGCCTGAACCGTCATAGTCAGCCTGCAGGCGCCACTCCGACCCGGATTGTGGTTCGGCGGTCTCGTACACCCGGTCGAGCATCAGGAAGATCTGCTGGCTCTCCAGCTCGGGGAAGACCTCGCGCGCAAGCTTTCCCACGGGGTTGCCCGTCGGATTGAAGGCGCGGTAAGCGGCGTTGACCGCGACAAACCGGTGGTCGGGCCCGTCCAGACCAACCAGCATCGCGGGAACGGTTTCGAAGATGCGGCGCACTTCATCGGCCGCGCCCACTGTTTTGTCCCAGTCCTCGTCGGCCACCATCTGGCCGTCCCTCCTACGGAGCCTTGCTGCGGACCTGCTCAGGACCGAGTCGGAAACCGGGTCAAACGCGTTGTCGCACTCCCCAGACGCCGTAACTCAGATTATCTACGGCTGTGCTCTGCCTCACGCAACAGTTTGCTAACGGCTTTCACGAGAAACGCCGGAATCGCCCCGCCCGCGCGGGGGTAATCGGCGATCCCACCCGCGGCCGTGGCAGGACCCGAATGGCGATCAGGCCGAGACTGGCTTGGCGACCTTCATCAGCTTCATCAGGTTGCCACCCATGATCTTGGCGACATCCGCTTCTTCGAAGTCGGCGAGCTCGTCGACGAAGGAGATCGGGTCCTTCAGGCCCTCGGGGTGCGGCCAGTCGGACCCGAACAGCACGCGGTCGGTGCCCACCATCGTGACGATTTCGGTGAACCGGTCCTCCCAGAACGGCGTGATGTAGACGCAGCGCTTGAACGCCTCGACCGGGTCTTCGGTGAACGATTGCGGCATCTTCTTGTAGACGCCCTTGAGGCCCTTGAACAGGTCCGGCACCCAGTCGGCGCCATTCTCGATCGACAGGATCCGCAGTTCCGGGTTGCGCGACAGCGCGCCGTGGCACACCAGCGCGGCCATCGCGTCCATGATCGGCCGATGGCCCATCGCGAAGCTGCGGAAGGCGGTCGGCTTGAACGGCAGGAACTCGTCGCCGGGCTCCCACACGTTCGCGAACTCGGAATATCCACTGTCCGAGGCGTGCATCGAGACCGGGATCTCGGCTTTGATGCAGGCCTGCCAGAACGGGTCGAACTCCTCGAGGCCGAACGAGCGGCTACCGCGGTAGCCGGGCACCGGCGCAGGGCGGACCAGCACGGTGCGGGCGCCGCGCTCCAGGCACCACTGCAGTTCTTCGAGCGCGCGGTCCACGATCGGCAACGTGATCACCGGGGTGGCGAAGATTCGCTCCTGGTAGTTGAACGTCCAGGTCTCGTGCATCCACTCGTTGAGCGCGTGGATGACGTCGTGGGTCATCTCGGGGTCGTCCTTCATGCGCTCCTCGACCAGGCTGGCCAGGGTGGGGAACATCAGGGCGTAGTCGATGCCGAGCTCGTCCATGACCTCAAGTCGTGGCCCCGGTTCGCGGAACGCGGGGATGGCCTTCATCGGCTCGCCCAGGATCTCCCGGTAGGTCTTGCCCTGCGCGCCGTGGCGGAAGTAGTCCTCCTGGGCGCCCGGCTTGGCGACCTTCTCGAATGTCGGGTTGGGGATGTATTCGCTGATGTGGCCGCGCACCACGATCTTGGTGCGACCTCGGACCTGCACATAGTCGATGACGTGCTTGCGCTTGTCCGGCAGGAACTTGGTCAGTGCTTCTTGCGGTTCGTACATGTGGTTGTCGGCGTCGAACACGGGGAAGGAAAGTTCGCGAGACGGCATGGCGATCTCCTTGCGCAAGGCCGGGGTTCTCTCTAGGCGGTAATGACGTTACCACTTCTGTGTGGCAAGGTGCACCGGCCCTTTGATCGCTTAGGTGATCGCGCCCAGACCCACGGTCGGCGTGTCGCCGTTGATGATGGCGAAATTCACGGTCGCCGTCGCGGCGAGTTCGTCGTCACCGTCGCCGTAGATGTCGACCTGCATGACCATCGCCCGCCGGCCCGTCCGCAGCATTCGCGGGACCGCGAGTGCCGGGCCCCGGCGGATCGGCCGCAGGTACCGGACGAAGAGGTCTGCGGTCGTCATGGTGGTGCCCGGCTGCAGATAATCCAGCCCGAACTGTCCCCCCGCCACGTCGACGAGCGTGGCGATCAATCCGCCCTGGAGCGCGCCGGAGGTGTTGACCACCGCGGGGCTGACCGGCATGGTCATCGCGAACTGGCCGTCACGGGTGCCGGGACGCATCCCGATTTGGGCAAACAGTTCGGCCAGCGAGGGGGCGGCCGATTCGTCGTCGGTGTCCCGGATGCCCAGGGCGCGGCTGCAGAAGTCGTACAGCTGGCCCGCGTCGACCGGAGTGCCGTTCAATTCGCTACCGAGCCAGTGCAATCGCTGCGCACCGACCATCGTCTGCATGGCGATCGCTGCGGCGGCACCGACGTCGAGGCCCGGATTGAAGACGCCCTCGGTGATGCCTTGCCCCACGATGTCGCGAATCAGGTGGTGTAAGGGGGAGAGGACGCGGGCGTACTCGCGCGGACGTGTCTCGGCCAGATGCTGGTTGTAGAGACTCAGCGCCCGATTGAGGCTGTCCTGGGTGCTTGATTCGGGTTGCTGGCTGATGCGGTCGATGACCAGCTTCAGCGCGGCGGTGCTGTCCAGCCCTGCCGTCTCGGCGCGCCAGGATTGCGCGGATTGCGCAATGGTCCGATCGAACAGCGCGAGCAGCAGCTCGTCCTTGCTACTGAAATGCTGGTAGAACGCCCGCAACGAGGTCTTGGAACGCGCGACGACCTCCTGAACGGTGAAGTCGGTGCGTCCCGTTTCGCCGAGTATCGCAACGGCCGTCTTGATAAAGCGGTCGGCGCGCGTCACTTCAGCTTCCTCGCCGGGGTCGGCCATCAGCGCTTCGTCCCCTTCCGTTGCGCACGGGTTGCGCTTCGAGAATGAGGTTACCGCGTGGTGTGACAGATCCGCGAAGCTAGATCGCCCGCGTCGGCGGCGCGCTCAGCGCGCCTCCCACCGCAGCTTCAAGCTGCCCAGGTGGGTCACGCCGGTTGGTTTGTGCACAATGGCCGGCGTGAAGCCCGGCTCCAGCTCGAATTGCGGGATACGGCTCAACCATTCGCCCACGAACGCGGCAATCTCAAGACGGGCCAGGTGCATGCCCAAGCATCTGTGCATGCCGACGCCGAACGCCCAGTGGCGCTGCCGCTGAATCTCTCCATTGCTCGCGGTAGCTATCTCGTCGCCGCCGTTCTCTCGGCCGGCGGCCTCCAAGGCCAGCCACACCGCGGTACCCGCCGGGATCGTGACGCCACCGATCTCCACTTCCCTCGTGGTGATGCGCGGGATGGCCGGCCCCGGCGTTTCCAACCGCAAGACTTCCTCGATGAACGCCGGAATCTGTGCCGGGTCCTCGCGCAGCTGGGCCTGTAATCGCGGATCGCGCCCGAGATGTAGCAGCATGAAAGAAATTGCCGAGGCGGCCATTTCAATGCCCGCGACAGAGAACAACAACAGGATCACCGCTACCACTTCGACCGGGCTGAGCGGAAAATCCTTATCTCCGTCGAGTCCCTCGAGGAGCGGCCAGAGCACGCCGGGCGGCCGCTCGGGATTTCTCGTCCCCTCGTTCAGGCCGGACAGCAGCCAATTGATGAGCGCAAGGTGGGCTGTCCCGTCGGCGTCGCCGACGACCGCGGCCCGGGTCAGCGGAACCGCCCTGGGGTCGTCGGCGGGCAGCCCGCAGACGGTGACCAGCGCTTGACAGGCGTAGGTGTCGGCGAGGTCGACCGCATCACACTGCCCCTTGGCGGCGACCGCGTCGACCACCATCGTGGCCCGGGCGCGCAGCGCCGGCGCGAAGGGCGCCAACCCCTTGGGGCTGAACAGAGGATGCAAGATGCGGCCGAAACGGGCATGCTCCGATCGCGTCCCGCACGAGAGCGGCACCTGAGGAAGCAGTTCGCCGAACAAGAACACGTTGAAGGTTTTCGGCGGCGACGCAAACGTGTCCGGATCAAGCAAAGCCGCGCGCACATCGTCGCGCGCGGTGAGGTAGTAGCCGCGCAGCATTGGATTGCCTACGTCGATTTTGACCACCGGGCCCAGCCCGCGCAGCTCGCGCCAATAGGCGCTGCGGTCTGCCGCGAAAAACGGACTCTCCTTGAAGTGCATCGGAGGCGAGGTCACGCGGCCACCTTCGACGGCGCCCCTCGCCGGCGGCGCGCTGCCGCCTGGAGGCGGTAGCTGTTACGCGCGTACCCATGGCGGCAATCCCGAGGGACACGTGTAACCGGTCGGCGTCCCCGCGGTTTGCGTGGCCCGGTGTTCTCGGGTGAATGTGGGTGTCCGCCTGCGCAATGTGCTGTGTGGGCCGTGTGGGGGCCAGCGTTGCGGACGCAATCTTCGATGTCGGCGCTCCGCGAAGTCCGGCGAAGAGCCCAGACGTTGTTGCCCGCTGTGTCGTCGCGCCAGTGGCGGCGCTCCTTGTCCGCACAACACGGCCCCACAAATGCGGAAAGCACCAGGCGGCGGACGTGAAATGCGATGTCGTAGGTCACGCCGCAACCCGGTGCGGCGGCCAGGCAGCAAATGCAACGGGCGAAGTCCGACGTTTGGCAGACCTGGCGAAGCTCTGCGCCGTTCTCGGCGGTCAAGTCGGTGTCGAGCCCGTTGCGCGTAGCGGGCACGTCGTTGTCGTTCATTGCTGTCCAAACCTACAGTCTGGCTGCAGTGAGATGTCGGGAAGGCCGCCAAAGTGGGACATGTATCACCACACAGCTTTGCTGGTCAGACCCGCAATTCGGGTCTGATTCAGATGTGCCCGGACCGAATTCGAAACTGCGACGCGCCGGGCGGCCGCCGGGATACGTTGTGACAGGGTCCGCGTTGCGCGGCGCTACGGCTAGCCGCCCCGGGCCGCGATCATCGCCGACCGATTGACCTTGGTGGCCGCCGTGCGCGGAATCGCGGCGACGAACTCGACGGTCTTGGGCACCTTGTACCCGGCCAGGCGACTCTTCGCGTACCCGATCACCTGCTGCTCGGTCAGCGGGGCGCGGCCATCTGCGTCGGTGAGCTGAACCACGGCGTGCACCCGGCGTCCCCATCGCGGGTCGGAGAGCCCGATGACCACCACGTCGGCGATGCCCGGGTGGCCCGCGAGGGCGGATTCGACCTCGGCCGGAAAGACATTGGCGCCGCCGGTGACGATCATGTCGACGCGGCGGTCCACGATGTGCAGGTAGCCGTCCTCGTCCAGGCAGCCGACGTCGCCGGCGGAACGAAACCCGTCGTCGGTCGACGGCAGCGGCGGGGCCCCGCCCAGATAGCGGTATCCCGCGCTCATCGGCGCGCGCAGGTAGACGTCGCCGTGTTCGCCCGGGCCGACCGGCTTCTTCTCGGCGTCCAGGATCCGGATCTCGGTGTCCCGGAAACCGCGGCCCACGCTGCCGGGATGGGCAAGCCATTCGTCGCCGCGCAACGCGGTGAGGCCGAGATTTTCGGTCATGCCGTAGGCCGTGACGATCTGCTCGGGGCTCAGCAGCTCGAACCAGGTGTGCAGCAGCGACGGCGGCATCACGGCCGCGCCCTGCAGGATGAAGACCACGCTGGACAGGTTTCGCTGCCGGACATCGGGCCGGGCCGCGATGCGCGACAGCATCGTGGGCGTGGCCGTGAAGTTGGTGATCCGAAAGCGTTCGATGACGTCCAGGGCCAGTGCCGCGTTGAACTTTTCGAGTACCACCAGGTGGTCGCCGCTCAGCAGCATGAGGAACGTGGCGAAGCCGTTGGTGTGATACATCGGGGCGGGCACCATGATGGTCTGCGGCTTGGCCACCGGTATCCAGTTCGACAAAAACGGCTCGCCCTGCTGATCTGTCCACAGCGACGGCGCCAAGTTGAGGATTACTTTGGGCACTCCGGTCGAGCCGCTGCTGCATATTCCGTTGGCGGTCGGGGAAACGGCTGTGGGCAGGGGACTTTCGGATTCGCGCGCCGCGCGCGCATCCAGCTCCCACCGGCTGTTTTCGTCGACGACGACGGCGGGGTCGATCACGTCACGCACCCGGTTCCGCTCCCAGTCGGGCAGATCCCAATGCATCGGAATGGGAACCGCACCGATCTTCCAGCATCCCAGCGTGGCCAGCACCAGGTGCTGGGAGTTCGGGATCGCAAGCGCGACAAGGGAACCCGTCTCGGCACGGTGGGCGGCCAGTGCCCGCCCCCATTGGTTGGCGCGGGCGTCGAGTTCGGCAAAGGTCAGCGACTGGGCGGTGCCGTCGAGCGCGACGATGGTCACGGCGGCATCGTTCCGACGCTGTTCGGCCAGCTCGGCGAGTTTGGTCCCGAACGGGATCCCTTCTTCGAGCGGGTTGGAAGTCACACCGGCATCGACGGATCCGGCGCGGCTCATGCCGATACCGGCCCGCTGAACAGCGTCTCCAGCTGGCCGCCGCGGACGTCGGGTATCAGGCGCAACGCCAGCGCCTCGGCGCTCAGCGGCAACCGGATGAGCGGCTGGGTGTGCCGGTCGAGCACGCTGATGTCGGACTCGTCGCAGAAACCCAGGGCGCCCAGCAACTGATGGGAGGTGCGCAGCACCTGCCGCGCGGTGTCGGCGGCCTTGTACCGGAGCACCAGCGCGTCGGCCGAATGCGCCCGAGCCGGTAGCGATTTCGGTCGGCAGACGGTGTACTTCGCGAGCTCGTGGAGTCCGCGTACCGCGACGGCCGCATCCGCGACGGCGAACCTGACGGCCTGGAAGTCCGCCAGCGGCTTGCCGAACTGAATGCGCGCGCGCACATGCTCGGTGACGATGTGCAGCGACTGCTGCATCGTTCCCAGAATCCACCACGATCCCAGGATCAGATGAAGGTTGACGTCGGCGGCCGGGACGGATCCGGCGGGCGCGCTCAGAGTCGCCGGCACCAGAAACGGCCCCAATTTGGCGCTCGTCCGGGACGCCGGTTGCGGGTGGTACCGAATGCCGTCCAGGTCGGCGGCGGTCCACGCACCGGGCAGGTCGCCGTGGTCGATGCGCGGTGCCTCGGGATTGACCAGGGCCAGTCGGGCGCCCTCGATCGCCAGCAGTTCTTCGACGAGGGGATACGGCAGAGCGGTCGCGCCGGCGGCCTGGCAGAGCACGGCGGCGGCCAGCAGGTCGTCGGGCGCCGACCGGACGTCAAGCTCGAATGCTCCGACGTCGCTCAGGGCGATGCGCGCCGCGGCCCGGACGCCGTCGTCGGTCTCGGCGCGCAGCGCCGCCGGTGGTCCGCCCAACCGGGCGAGTCGCTTGGCGGCGACGGCCGCGAAGTCGCTGATATCTTGTGGGAGTACGGTTTTCACCGGTGTCCTCCCAGGACGTCCCGTGCCACCAACATTCGCTGCACTTCGATAGTGCCCGATGCGACGGTGGCCGCCTGCGCGTAGCGCCAGTGGTCTTCGATCGCCCCGTGCAGCGGCGCCGAGGAACCGCTGTCCAGCGCGGCCGGACCCAACACGTCGAACAGCAACTCGGCGACCTGTTGATCGCAGGTGGTGGTCGCGATGCGGGCGGCGCTGGCCGCCGCGCCCGCCGACGGATCATCCTGCAGCGAAATCGCCCGATAGGCCAGCAGTCTGGCCACCCGTAGGTCCACGAGCGCACGCACCCAGCGGGCGCGGATGGTTTCGGGAAGCCGGTCCCAGTCGTCGCCGAGTTGGGTGATCATCCGGTCGAGCAGTGATTCGCACCGGGCGTAGCGCGCGATGCCGACCCGTTCGAAAGCCAACGCCTCGCGCATCACGCGCCAGCCGTCGCCGGGCTCGCCGAGCGCGTCACCTCGGAAGGCCTGCACGCCGTCCAGGAACATCTCGTTGAGGTGATGGGGTCCCAGCATCGACGGGATCGGTCGCACGGTGAAACCCGGCCGGTCCATCGGCAGCAGAAAAAGCGTGAGCCGCTTGTGCTTTGGCGCGTCGGGGTCGGTGCACGCCGCCAGCACGCACCAGGACGCCATCCGGGCGTACGACGTCCACACCTTCTGTCCGGTGATTCGCCAGCCGTCTCCGTCGGGTAGGGCGCGGGTGCGCAGCGAGGCGAGATCGGTTCCGGCCTCGGGCTCGGAAAACCCTTGGCACCAGATCACGTCCCCGGCCGCGATGGCCGACAGGTGCCTGGCCTTCTGTTCGGCCGTCCCGTAGTGCATCAGAGCCGGACCGACCCAGTTGATTCCCATGTACTGGGGGCCGCGGGGCTCGTGTTGGGCCCACATTTCCTCGCGCAGCACCGTCTGCTGCCAGATCGAACCACCGCCGCCGCCATGCTCTTTCGGCCACGCCAGCGCCAGCAGCCCCTCGGCGGCCAGCAGCTTGCAGAACGTCTCGGTGGTGGCCAGGTCGCGCGGATCGTCGGTGCAGGCGCCCAGAAAGTCGGCGGGAATGTGGTGGGAGATCAGCTCGCGCAAATGGTTTCGCAGCTGTCCGGCGTCCTCGCCGAGCTCGTAGTCCATCCTCGTCATCCCTTCGGCAGCCCGAGCAGGCGCTCGGCGATGATGTTGCGCTGGACCTCCGATGTTCCGCCGTAGATGGTCGCGGCCATCGCGTCCTGGCGTTCGAAGAGCAGATCCGCATCGCTGGCCGACTGTGGTCCGCGGGCGACGGCGGTGAGTTCCCAAACCCGTTGCAAGGTAACCGATCCGAGCAGCTTGAGGATGTCGGCTTCCGGGCTGGGTCGTCCGGCCAGTTCGTTGCCCAGCGCACGGTAGCCGGTGGCCCGCAGCGCCTCGGCGTCGGCGAGCAGCGAGCCCAGCTCGGTGCAGATATCGTCGCTTGGACGCAATGTGGCCAGCGAGTCGAGTCC
>DASSGQ010000328.1:0-2007 GCA_035693385.1 Mycobacterium sp. | reverse complement strand
CGGGGACGGGTCAGCCCTTGTGCCACTTCTGGTTGGCCCCGCCGTGGCAGTCCCACAGCTGGAGGCGAGCGCCTTCGTTTCCGTTCCAGTCCTTGATGTCGACACACTTGTTGGCCTGTGGGTTCACCAGGTCGCTCGCGGCGTTCAGGACGAACTGCTGGGCGCCCGTGCCGTTGCAGGTGTAGAGCTGCACGACCGCGCCGTTCGCGGTCGCACCGCCGGCGACGTCCATACACTTGTTGTTCTGTGACTGCAGTGCGCCACCCGCGAACGTCCACTTCTGGGCGTTGGTCCCGTTGCAGTTCCACATCTGCAACGGCACGCTGTCCGAGAAGTTGGAGCTGGGCACGTCGATGCACTTGCCGTTCCAGTTGCTGATCACCGGCACGCCACTGGGCGGCGGCGGGTTCGATGGGCCGCCGGCACCGAACGGCGTGAGGATGATCCCGGCCGAGCGCGGGTCGCCGTCGTTGACCAGCGACTCGAAGTTGCCCACGTCGTCGAACGCGAACGCGTACGCCTTACCGTCCGCCATGTTCGCGTGGATGATCTTGGCGTACTGGTTGGTGGGGTTGTTCTTGTAGAAGTCGGCGGCGTTCAGGCTCGGCTGGGTGTCGATGGTGCCGATCGTGCCGCGGTTCAGCGCGGCGCACAGCGTCCGCGAGATCGGACCGACGACCAGGTCGTTGGGCGCGGGCAGATCGCCGTCGCAGCCCCAGACGCTGGCGCTGCTGGGCCGGTTGAACGACGCTACCTGCTGGCCGGAGGTATTGGTGAAGTTCATGACGTTGCCGGACGTCCGTCCGAAGAACTTGGTGTTCGGCTGGTCACCGAACGGAACGACGGTGAGCGTCTTGCCGGTGTACGCGTTCCACGCCGAGCTGATGTACGAGTCCAGGTAGTTGGCGCTGAGCAGGCCCGCCCCGGCCGCCTTGCCGGGTGCGAGCACGCGCAGCACCGTCCCGTCGGAACGGGTGTAGACGGTGTTGCCCCAGCCGGACTGGGAGCGTATCCCGTTGATCACGTTGTCCCGGCCGTTGTTGAGCAGCTCGCCGGTCTTCTTCGTGACGCCGCTGCTGCCGGTTACGGTCACCGCGTGCGGCACCGCGAACATGTCCACCTGCGAGCTGTTCAGCCACAGGCCGGCGTCGTTGTAGGTGAACTCGCTCCAGTCGAAGAGGATGTTCTGGTTCGGATCGCCGTTGGCCCAGGGCGCCGGCTGCACCAGGCCGTCCGGGGTGAGGAAGAACTTGAGCTTCTCGCCCAGCGAGAAGTAGACCCGGCCGGAGAAGCCGCGCGGGAACTGGATCGTCGTGCTGCCGCCGTTGCCCGGACCGCCGATCGCCACGTCGGGCGCCGGCGACGGCGGGATCTGCCCGGCCGGCCAGGGCGTGAACCCGCCGCCCTGGTTCACATAGCCGAGCCGGCCGGTGCCCAGGTTGATGCCGATGACGTACAGATAGACCGCATCGCCGCGGCCCGTGTTGTTGGTGACGGTAACGGGCAGCAGGCCCGGGCCGACCGCCTGCGCCGGGGATGAGACGAACGCGGCCGCAGGGAAGGCCATGGCGAGCGCGGCGAGCGCGCTCACGGCCCTTCTTCGGGTACGCACGGGGAGCACCTCAATTCCGTTGGAGGGCACGGATGGGTGTGCGTGGCGCGCCGCTCGCCGGCCTGCCCCGGGGCCATAGAGAGCGCTCTCACAGAATCCGGTGATGAACATGGTGTGTCAATAGATAACGGCTGATGTATTGCCAGATTGTTTCCGGCCTGCCTCCGGCACGGGCGTTCCGGGCCTCCCCACGAGGGCGGCATACGCTCGGATCATGTTTGAAATGAGCTACCGCCGGCTCGGCAAATCCGGCCTCGCGGTCTCGGTCGTCGGTCTGGGCTGTAACAACTTTGGCCGCAAACTGGACGCCGACGGCTCCCGGGCCGTCGTGGATGCTGCGCTGGACGTGGGGATGAACCTGTTCGACACCGCCGACATCTACGGCACCCCGCACG
>DASSGQ010000327.1:0-16293 GCA_035693385.1 Mycobacterium sp. | reverse complement strand
CTCGCGCACGGCAGGGGTGTCGTCAACGCCGATGCTGAACTCGGGCCGGGCCAGCCGCGCCCGGTCGACGAAGAGTTCGATCGCTTCGTCGGCCAGCGACAGCGGTGGCACCCGCCAGGTCAACTCGCCGGCCACCCCGATCGGCTCACGGCTGGTCGTCAGGATCGTCAACTGCGGACAGCCGCCCAGCAGGGAGACGGTGAGTGCGGCGCACACGTCGAGCAGGTGCTCGCAGTTGTCCAGTACCAGGAGTACCCGCCGATCACCGAGGAACCGCACGAGCGTGTCCGTCGCGGAGCGGCCGGGCTGGTCGGGGAGGCCGAGCGCCCGGATCGCCGCGACCGGCGCCATCGCGGGATCGGTGACCGGTGTCAGATCCACAAACCACACGTTGCCGTCGAATTCGGCTGCCGCTTGGGCCGCGACCTGCACCGCCAACCGCGTCTTTCCGACACCGCCCGCGCCGGCCAAGGTCACCAGCCGGTTCTCGGACAGAGCCTTGGCCACGTCGTTCGTCAGGCCGACGCGACCCACGAACCGCGTCAGCTGCACCGGAAGGCCATGCGGAACAACGCCGCCGGTGGTGCGCAGCGGCGGGAACTCGACGTCGAGGTCGGGATGACACAGTTGGGCCACCCGTTCCGGGCGGGGGAGGTCGCCGAGCTGATGGGCGCCCAGCTCGGTCAGCCAGGCGTCGGCCGGTAATTGGTCGACCACCAGGTCGCGCGTGATGCCCGACAGCAGAATCTGGCCGCCATGCGCCAGCTCGCGCAGCCGGGCCGCCCGCTTGGGCGCCGGACCGGCGTAATCGCCCGCGTCATCCAGCTGCACCTCGCCGGTGTGCACGCCGACGCGCGGCCGGATCGGCGCCAGCGCTGCCCGCTGCAACTCCACAGCACACGCCACGGCGTCGGTCGCGTGCGCGAAAGCGGCCGTCAAGCTGTCGCCCGCGCCCGGCTTGGCAACCAGCGCGCCGTCGTGGGCGGCAACAATCTCGGCGGCCGCACGTTCGAGCCGAAGACGCGTGGTCGTCATTTGCTCCGGCTGGGTCTCCCACAGCCGGGTGGAGGGCTCGAAATCGGCTAGCAGCAGGGTCACCGTTCCGGTGGGCAGAAACTCGCTCACGCCACGGTCACGCCCGTTCCATGACCCGATATCCGCGCGTACATCAATTTCGCTCATGCACGCCACCAAGGGTCCGATACCGGCCGAAAACCGTCGAGGTCATGGGTTTGGCGGAGCAGACCCGCGCCGGCCCGGGAATACGGGCTGACGCTTTGCCCTGGCCGGGTCTACGACCCCGCACCTCACCGCAAATACGACCCCTCATGCTGAGTATCTACGCGATCCGACCGACGTTAGTTCGACGTCCCGCCGCCAATATTTGACTCGTTTCCTACAGACGCCGGGGCCGGGGATCGCAATTCGCTGCGCTATCACCGATCACCCGACGCCAACGGAGCGCGGAGCACGGCTCCGCCATACGGTGTGCCGGCCGCCGGTCCAGAAGGGACGGACAATGCATTTCCTGGTATTACCGCCGGAAATAAATTCGGCGCTGATGTGTGCCGGGGCGGGTTCGGGGCCGCTGTTTCTGGCGGCGGCGGCTTGGGACGGGTTGGGCGCGGAGTTGTACGCGTCGGCTTCGTCGTTCGATTCGGTGATTACCGGGTTGACCGCGGGGCCCTGGTCGGGTGCGGCGTCGGTAGCGATGGCCGCAGCGGCGGCGCCTTATGCGTCGTGGTTGGCGGCGTCGGCGGCGCATGCGGAGGGGGCGGCGGCGCAGGCGCGGATGGCGGCGGCGGCGTTCGATGCGGCGCGGACGGCGACGGTGCATCCGGCGGCGGTGACCGCGAATCGGGTCTCGTTGGTGTCGCTGATTGCGACGAACTTTCTGGGTCAAAACACTCCAGCGATCGCGGCCACCGAGTTCGACTACCTGCAGATGTGGGCCCAGGACGTGGCCGCGATGGTCGGGTACCACGCCGGGGCGACGTCCGTGGCCGCGACGATGACGCCGTTCGCGGCACCGCCGGTCGATCTGGCGGGATTGGCGTCGCAGGTCGCCGGGGAGGCGTCGGTGGCGGTGCAGTCGCTGGCTTCCGGCGCGCCGCTGCAGTCGTTGACGTCTGTGGCGCAGATCGCGATGTTGCCGGTCAGCATGCTGATGTCTCCGATGACGTCGTTGGCGCAGGGCGCGAACGCGGGCACGGCCGGGTTGGCTGATGCGGTTTCGGTCCCGAAGTTCGTCGACAGCACCGCTGCGGCGATGAAGCCGGTGGGCGGTGGCGGTGCGGGGCTCGGCGGCTCAGTGGGCGCGTCGGCGAGCCTGGGCAATGCGCGGCTGGTCGGGGCGATGTCGGTGCCGCCGACCTGGCAAGGGTCGTTGCCGGCCCGGCTGGCCAGTTCGGCGATGTCGGGGTTGGGCGGCGAAACGCCTTACGCAGCTGCGGCGGCCGGGGCGCAGATGGGCGGCATGCCGATGATGCCGATGCCGCTGGGTGGTCTGGGCGGCGGCGGGATGCCCGGCGGGATGTGGGGCCGCGGCGGGGCGAGTCCGCACGTGGTGCAGTCGCGGCCCAGCGTGGTGCCGCGGACCGGGGTCGGATAGGGCGGGGGTGATCGGTCGAGCTCTTCGGACCGCCGCGGCCGGGGACACCTGGCGGCTCATGATCAGGAATTCATTCGTTTCATGAAAGGAACACGTTGTGGCTATTCGATTTATGACGGATCCGTACGCGATGCGGGCGATGGCGAGTCGCTTTTCGGTGCACGCGCACACGGTTGAGGACGAGGCGCGTCGCATGTGGGCGTCGTCGCAGAACATCTCAGGTGCCGGCTGGAGTGGGGCCGCTGCGGCCACGTCCTACGACACGATGGGTCAGATGAACCAGGCGTTTCGCAACATTGTGAGCATGCTCGAAGGGGTGCGGGACGGGTTGGTGCGCGACGCCAATCACTACGAGCAGCAAGAGCAGGCGTCGCAACAGGTTTTGAGCAGCTAGTGCTATTCCACAGTCAGGAGGATTCGCGGTGACGATTAATTACCAGTTCGGTGATGTGGACTCTCATGGTGCCTTGATTCGGGCTCAGGCGGCGTCGTTGGAGGCCGAGCATCAGGCGATCGTGCGTGATGTGTTGGCAGCAGGGGATTTCTGGGGTGGCGCCGGTTCGGTGGCCTGCCAGGAGTTCATCACGCAGTTGGGCCGCAATTTTCAGGTGATTTACCAGCAAGCCAATGCTCACGGACAGAAGGTGCAGGCCGCCGGCAGCAATATGGCCGGCACCGATGCCGCGGTGGGTTCCAGCTGGGCGTGATCAGTCGCCGATCGCAGAGCTCAACCGACCACCGCCGCCGTGTCGGCCGACATCACCTCGGCCGCGGCGCGCTCACCGGAGCGAATCGCACCGTCGATCCACCCGCACATGGTGGCCGAGCTCTCCGTCCCGGCCCAGTGCACACGCCCGCAGGGCTCACGCAGCATGTACCCGTATTCGGTCAGCACGCCGGTCGGGGCGTGGCTGATCATGCCGCCACCAGAATAGCGCTCCACGGTCCAGTTCTGCTCGTGGAATTCCAGGTGCGCATTGGCCTTGTTGCCGAACCGATCGACGAGTTCGCGGATCACCACCGCTTTGCGTTCGGCCTCGTCCAGCTTTCCCAGCCGGCGTGCTGCGGGTCCTTCCGTGATGACGCACATGATCCCCGGCTTCCCGGTGTCCGTGCAGGCGTCGATCGTCAGCGTGGCCGGGGATCCGGGCGAGGCGGACTGGCCGGACAGTCCGTCCGCGCGCCAGAACGGCTCGTCGTAGACGACGGAAATCTTGAAGACCGCTCCGCTTGGCATGCGCTGGTGCAGAAACGCGCGGTCCACCGGCAGCATCGGCTCGTAGTCGATCGAGGTGGCGATCGCGAGCGGGATCGCCACGATGACCCGGCGCGCCCGTACCGTCAGATCGTGCGCGCGGACCGTCACACCGTCCGCGTCCTGGGCGATCTGCCGGACCGGCTGCGAAAGGTGCACTGCGTCTGCCAATTCCGCTGCCATCGGGCGGTAGATGGCGCCCATCCCGCCGACGGGACGGGCGTCCTGGGAACCGCCCTTGCCGGAGATCACAAAGGTCGGACCACCACCGGACGCCATCTGTAGCAGCACCCACAGCAGCGACGTCTCTGAGGCTGCCGAGGTGTAGGGCCCGGCCAGCGCCATGTCCAGCATCTGGCGGGCCTGCGCGGACATGGTGTTCTTTTCGATCCACTCGCCCAGGCTGATCCGATCCCACTCCTCGGCCTGCTTGGCCTCCCACGGGGCTTCGCGCGGTATCGATTTGCACATTTTCTCTATCGCGTGCAAACCGAGACCGAGGTTGGTGACGGCCCACGGGCTAATCGTCCAGGGGATCGTGCCGCCGTAGCGGTGCTTCTTGCCGTCGACGATCATCATCGCGTCGCCGTCGTTGTGTTGCTTGTATTCCGGCACCCCGAACTCATTCATCAGCGCGTAAATCCGGTCCTGGCCCGGCCCGATCCAGGCCCCGCCACGATCGACCCACGTTCCGTCCGGACGCGTCTGGGTGAACGTCCGACCGCCGACCCGGTCGCGCGCCTCCAGCAAGGCCACCGAGCGTCCGGCCCGCTGCAGCCGAAGCGCGGCCGTCAAACCGGCGAATCCCGCACCGACCACGCAATAGTCGACCTCAGCCATGCCCGGCTCCTCAGCTAGTGCCGCCCCAGCAGCAAACTACACCGAACGCCCGCAGAGCGGCGGCGCGTTCACCGTGATTTCGCGGGCAGTTCAAGCCGGCCGGCGGGTGGACGAACAGGCGCCTGCTCCGTGCTTCTCGTCGCGTTGGGCGCTGCGTGTGGTTCGATCGTCATGAGCGTGCGAAACGTCCGCGCGGTGACCGGCATAGCGAAGTGAGGGCAGCGGAGATGCGGCGCCCCATGGCCGCTATGTGCACCGGTGAGGCAGGCGAAAGCCGCGGCCCTACTGAAGGAAAACGAAGCCCAACGGCAGGAGAAAAGTGACAGTACGATTCCGCGGGCTCCTGGTGGTCCCCCTCTTCTTGGCGCTGGTACTGGCGCTGGCGCCGTCCGCGTGGGCCGACACCTACACCGACCAGGTGATGGGCAAGTTCAACGCGCAAACGCATGTGGTGGCCGATTCGGCGGCGAGTCCGCCGTTGCGGAATCCCGAGCAGCTAAACCAGCAGATCCTCGGCAGCCGCTGGACATGGAGCCCCGCACCGCCGATCTGGGTCGCCGCGGTGGCCGCCAACCAGAGCGGCGTGACCACGGCGGATGCCATCCACAACGCCTTCCTGGGGCGCGATCCCGCGTTCAGCGGGATCATCCTGGTCATCGATTCCAGGGGCTACCACGTGCGCGCCTACAACGTGCCGAAGGCGGTCGCGGACAGCGTGGACCCGTTCATGGGTCAGTCGGCCGGCGATCATCGCGGTGACCCGTACGGAGCGACCAGTGAATTCGTCAGCAAACTGGCCAACGTGAACGTTTCGGCCAATGGACCGGCGCAGACCTCTCCCACTGTGACCGCGAACCACAGCAGTTCGCCGTGGCTGTGGGTGCTCATCATTTTCGGTGGCGCGCTGCTGGTGGCCGGCCTGATCTGGTTCGCCGTCAACCGGAATCGTAAGCGCCGCAAGGACACCGAGGCACGAGACCAAATCAAACAGCAGTTGATCGTCGCCGAGTCTGAGGTCAGCGACCTTGATAACGCGGTGGTCAGCAATAGCGGTGCGGACGTCAGTGCCGAGTCGCTGAAAGCCAACTCCGGCCTGTACGACGCCCGCAAGGCGTACCAGGCAGGAGATTACAGCGCGGCGCGTGCGCACCTCAGGGTCGTGCAGTCCGCCGTGGCCAGGGCCAACCGCAAGCTCTACCCGGACAGGCCCGCGCCGGACGTGGACGCCGTGACCGCGGTGCCGGATGAAGATCGCAAGCAGGCGGTCGTGCGGGCCAAGGACCCGGACACCGGTCAGTACGTGACGATCAACAACAACAACTACAGCACGACGCCGCAGTCCGGTTACCCGAACTACTACGGGGGCGGCTATTACAACGGGGTCTTCTTCTACCCCGGCTACTATCCGTACGCGTTCTGGGGTCCGGGCTGGGGCTGGGCCATGACCGATGTGCTGCTGATGGACACGTTGTTGGACGACCGTTGGGACGGCGCCTACGACCGCGGCTTTGAGGCCGGCCGAGATTCGGCATGGGCCGACTCCAACGTTGACAGCGGGCAAACCGCCAGCTACGACAGCCAGCAGGGGGATGTCGGGTTCGACGGGAGCTTCCAGGGCTCGGGCGGCGGCGACACCGGATTCGGCGGCAACGGCTACTCCGGCGGTTTTGACAGCGGCGGGAACTTCGACTTCGGTGGCTCCGATTCCGGTGGCGGCTTCGATTTCGGCGGGTCCGACTTCGGAAACGACTCCGGCGGAAACTTCGGGTTCTGAGGGAAAAGCGTTGAGGCGCAACGCCGTACCGACTCCCGTCGGCGAGGACGAATCAGGGGATCTGCCGCCCGCAGGTTGAGACCTTTCGACGCCGACGCCGTCGTTGACGGAAATCGGCTGGCGCGAAAGTGAATACGGCCTGGCGCGAAGACCTACGAGGGCGACCTACGAGGGCTCGCCGTACTGCCACATCAGGTTGTGGGCGTCCGTCACGGTCGGGTTGCACCACATCGTCCGGCCGTTGACGTCGTGGGTGGTTGCATGGAACACCGTGCAGGTGTCGCCCGGCGCGGGCGCGTCGGCCCGCGCGACACCGCCTCCGGCGAGGACGGCGATCGCTGCCAGAGCGGGCATCGCCAACACGACGAACCGGTGTCTGCTCATGGTCGACTTCTCCTTGCGTAGGCGTCGACTCGCGTTCACCGTATTCGGCGAAAGACTCGCCGGCAAAAGATTCTTCGCCCGAACAAGGGCACACTCGCGAAGAACGCTTCTAGTGTGACAAACCATGGGATTCCTCAAGCCCGAGCTGCCACAAATCGACATGACTGAATGGAACAAGGGCACCCGCAGCGAGAAGATACGTCCGATGGCCAGGCACTGGGCCGAGGTGGGCTTTGGCACGCCGGTCGCGCTGCACCTGTTCTACGTCGTCAAGATCCTGCTCTACGTCCTGGGCGGGTGGCTGTTTGCATCGGCCACCAAAGGAATCGGCGGGTTCACCAACGTCGCGTCGTGGTGGTCGGAACCGATCGTGTTCGAGAAGGTCGTGCTCTACACGATGCTGTTCGAAGTGATCGGTTTGGGTTGCGGGTTCGGCCCGCTGAACAACAGGTTCTTCCCCCCGATGGGTTCGATCTTGTACTGGATGCGGTTCGGCACCATCCGGCTGCCACCGTGGCCGGATCGCGTCCCGTGGACCAAGGGCACCGCCCGCAAGCCGGTGGATGTCTTCCTGTACGCGGCGCTGCTGTTGACGATGCTGGTGGCGCTGCTGTCCGACGGCACCGGCCCGATACCCGAGCTCGGCACCAAGGTCGGGTTGCTGCCGGGGTCGAAGATCGTGATCATCCTGCTATTCCTCGGCGTGGCCGGGCTGCGTGACAAGGTGATCTTTCTGGCCGCCCGCGGCGAGGTCTACGGGACGCTGACGGTGACCTTCCTCTTCGGCGGGGTCGACATGATCGTCGCGGCCAAACTGGTGTTCCTGGTGATCTGGATGGGCGCGGCGACGTCAAAGCTCAACAAACACTTCCCGTTCGTGATCTCCACCATGATGTCCAACAACCCGCTGGTGTGGCCCCGGGGGCTGAAGCGGCGCTTCTTCGAGAAGTTCCCGGACGATCTGCGGCCCGGGCGGTTGTCCCGGTGGCTGGCTCACGTCAGTACGGCCATCGAGATGCTGGTGCCGTTGGTGCTGTTCTTCTCTCACGGCGGTTGGCCCACCACGGTGGCCGCCACCGCAATGGTCTGCTTCCACTTGGGAATTCTGTTGTCCATTCCGATGGGGGTGCCGCTGGAGTGGAACGTGTTCATGATCTTCGGCGTGTTGTCGTTGTTCGTGGCGCACGCTCGGCTGGGGTTGAGCGACCTCAAACACCCGGTACCGGTGGCGATCCTGTTCGTCGTCATCACCGGAATCGTCGCGCTGGGCAACCTGTTTCCGCGCAAGATCTCGTTCCTGCCGGGCATGCGGTATTACGCGGGCAACTGGGACACCACGCTGTGGTGCATCAAGCCCTCGGCCAACGAGAAGATCGGCAAGGGCATCGTGGCGATCGCCAGCATGCCGCAGGCCCAGCTGGAGCGCTTCTATGGCAGCCCGGAAGCGGCGCAAATCCCGATCTACATGGGATACGCGTTCCGCGGTTTCAACACGCACGGCCGGGCGCTGTTCACGCTGGCGCACCGGGCCATGGCGGGCCAGAACGAAGACGACTACGTGATCACCGACGGCGAGCGGATCTGCAGCACTGCGATCGGCTGGAACTTCGGTGACGGCCATATGCACAACGAGCAACTGATCGTCGCCATGCAGCAGCGCTGCCGCTTTGCACCCGGTGAAGTGCGCGTGGTACTGCTCGACGCGCAGCCGATCCACCGGCAGACCCAGGCGTATCGCCTGGTGGATGCGGCCACCGGCGAGTTCGAGCACGGCATCGTCAGGGTCGCCGACATGGTGACCAGCCAGCCCTGGGCGGACGACATTCCAGTCCAGGTGCTGTCGGACGAAGCTGCCCAATAGGCGCGCATCGTCGCCGAGCGTGAGTTGGATTGCCCGGCTCCTTCTCACGCCGCTTCGCGGCGCGCATCGTCGCCGAGCGTAACGCCACCGCGAAATTTCGGTTCGAAAGTCGCAGTGGCGTTACGCTCGCGCGAGAACTACGCCCCTGCCCGCACTTCCTGCGCCGCGGCGACCATGTTCTGCAGCGACACCGTCACCTCGTCGGTTTTGCGGGTCTTCAGGCCGCAGTCCGGGTTTACCCACAACCGGCCCGCCGGAACGGCTTTCAGCGCCGCGCGTAGCGATGCGGCCATCTCGTCGGTGCTCGGCACCCGCGGCGAGTGAATGTCGTAGACGCCGGGGCCCACGCTGTTGGCGAAGCCGATCGAGTTCAGGTCGTCCAGCACCTCCATGTGCGAACGGGCTGCCTCGATGGACGTCACGTCGGCGTCCAAGTCGGCGATGGCCCCGATCACCTCACCGAACTCCGAGTAGCACAGGTGGGTGTGGATCTGGGTCGAGTCGGCGACGCCGGAGGTAGCCAACCGGAACGACCCGACGGCCCAACGCAAGTACTCGTCCTGATCGGCGCGACGCAACGGCAACAGTTCGCGCAGCGCGGGCTCGTCAACCTGAATGACCGCGATGCCGGCGGACTGCAGATCCACCGTCTCGTCGCGGATGGCCAGCGCTACCTGGTAAGCGGTGTCCGCCAGCGGCTGGTCGTCGCGGACGAACGACCAAGCCAGGATCGTCACCGGTCCGGTTAGCATGCCCTTCACCGGCTTGTCGGTCAGCGACTGGGCGTACCTGGCCCACTCCACCGTCATCGGCTGCTGGCGGGTGACGTCACCGTAGAGGACCGGCGGCCGTACGCAGCGGCTGCCGTAGGACTGCACCCAGCCGTTCTTGCTGGCGAAGAAACCGTCCAGTTGCTCGGCGAAGTACTGCACCATGTCGTTGCGCTCCGGCTCACCGTGTACCAGCACGTCCAGCCCGAGTTCCTCCTGCAGCTTGATCACCGCAGCGACCTCGGACTGCATCCGCCGGGTGTACTCGGCCTCGTCGATCTCACCGGCGACCAGCGCGGCGCGGGCCTTGCGGATCTCGACTGTCTGCGGAAACGACCCGATGGTCGTGGTCGGCAGCGGCGGCAGATGCAGCCGCGCGTCCTGGCTGGCGCGCCGCTGGGCGGCGTCACCCCTGTGCGCACCGGAGGCCACGATCGAGTCGATACGGGCACGGACCTGGCCGTTGTGCAGCCGCGGGTCGCTCTTGCGGGAGGCCACGGCGGCGTTGGATGCCGCGATCTCGTCGGCGACGGAGTCGCGTCCTTCGTGCAACGCGCGGGCGAGAGTGACGACTTCGCCCACCTTTTCAGCCCCGAAGGCCAGCCAGCTGCGCAGCGCGTCGTCCAGGCCGGTTTCCGGTTCCAGCAAGTACGGCACGTGCAAGGTCGAGCAGGACGTCGAGACCGCGACGTTGCCCGCCGAGCCCAGCAGGGTCGCCAGCTTGCCCAGCGCCGACTCCAGGTCGGTGCGCCAGATGTTGCGCCCGTCGACGACACCGGCCACCAGGGTCTTGTTGGCCAGCTCGGGCACCCCCGCGATCGCCGTGTCGGCGCCGTAAACCAGGTCGACGCCGATCGCCTCGACCGGCGTGCGGGCCAGCCCGGCCAGCGACGCGCCCGGGTCGCCGAAATAGGTGGCGACGAAGATGGCGGGCCGATTGCTCACCGCGCCCAGCTTGTTGTAGACGGCCTCGGCCAGGGCGGGCGCGTCGGGGGAGATGTCGGTCACCAAGACCGGCTCGTCGAGCTGCACCCACTTCGCCCCGTTATCGGCGAGCAGCGACAGCAGCTCGGCGTAGATCGGGACGAGCTCCTGCAGCCGCTCGATCGGTGCGCCCCCGCCGTCGACGCCCTTGCTCAGCAGCAGGAACGTGACCGGACCGATGATCACCGGCCGGGCCGGAATGCCCTGCGCGAGAGCTTCTTTCAGCTCGAAGAGCACCTTGTCCGGGTTCAGCGCGAACGTCGTTGCGGGCCCGATCTCGGGAACGATGTAGTGGTAGTTGGTGTCGAACCACTTGGTCATTTCCAGCGGCGCGACGTCTTTGTTGCCGCGCGCCGCAGCAAAATAGCGGTCCAGGTCGTCGGAAACCTGCTCGGCGCGAGCCGGCAGCGCACCGAGCAGGACCGCGGTGTCGAGCATCTGGTCGTAGTAGGAGAAGGTGTTCACCGGTACCGAGTCCAGGCCGGCGGCGGCCAAGTCCGCCCACATGTCGCTGCGCAACGTGGCGGCGACGGACTCCAATTCCGTGCGGCTGGTGCGCCCGGCCCAATAGCCCTCGGTCGCACGCTTGAGTTCGCGTTTCGGGCCGATGCGTGGCGAGCCCGTAACCGTGGCGGTGAATGGTTGAGAGGTCACTATCTTGTCCTTCAATCGACGTGGTGGTCACCGCCGGTGGACATGCAGCCGACCCGGTTGCGGTGGCACCCCTAGGTGTTTAACCGCAACGGCTTCAGCCAAACGCCCATTCCACGAGGCGATGTGCCGCCGGACGCGGCGCGCCCGGCACAGCTGGCAGGTCTTCGGACTCGCAGGCGCGCACCGCGTGGTGCTCCTATTGGCCGTCGCTTCCCGGGGGTTCGGGCCCAGTGCTTTGTGACGGCGGTCGTTCCTGCATACCGCTGCGGGACAGTCCCGGATTCTCACCGGGTTCCCTCTTGCGACGCATGTCTAACATGCCTCGTTCGATGCCGGCGCCGCGTTCGCGGCGACGGCAGACCAGTTGCGTCGTGCAGTCTACTCCGTAGCTCGAACGCCTGGAAAACGCCGGTTCAGGCTCCCAGCGCCTCGGCGATCGGCACATCGCCATTGTTGAATCCGATGGTTCGGCGGATCGTCGAATCGTCTGCCAGGGCGGCGACCACGACGGCCGCGACGTCCGAGCGCGAGACTTCACTTTTTGCGATGCGTGTTCCCGCAGCCCCCAATTCGATCCGACCGGTCGGAGCGTCGAGGGTCAGCCGGCTCGGTCCCAGGACCGTCCAATCCAGGCCGCTGGCGCATAGGTGGGCATCTGCCGCGGCCTTGGCCTGCGCATAGGGGAAGAACGGATCATCTTGCGCTACACCGTGATCGGGACCGGCCGCGAAGTAGGACACCATCACGAATCGTTTCACGCCCGCCGCCGCGGCGGCATCGATCACCCGGATCGCCGCGTCGCGGTCGACGGCATACGTCCGTGCCGGGTTACCCCCGCCCGCGCCGGCGGAAAAGACGACCGCGTCGTGCCCGGCCAGCAGGCCGGCCAGCGCGTTGGTGTCGAGTTGCTCGATATCGGCCACCACCGGGTCAGCGCCCGTGGCGGCCACATCGGCGGAATGGCCGGGGTTGCGGAATACCGAACTCACCGCGTCGCCGCGCTCGGTCAGGATGCGGGCCAGCAACAGCGCGACCTTGCCGTGGCCGCCGATGACGACGATGCGTGGCATGCCACGACGGTACTTTAGGTGAGCTGGACGCGGCCCATGATCAGGTCGATGATCGGCTTGCCCGGCGCGAACGCCCCGGTCAGCGACGCCATCGTGTGCCCATAGTCCACCAGCAGCGTGATCCCGTTGATGCCGAAGGCGGCGCCGCTGTTGAGGAAGCACATGACGTCGCCCATCTGCTCCGGCGTGTGGACTTTGGAGCCGGTCTCGTCGCGATAGTCCTGGGCGAACGTGAGCCACAGGTCCGCATTCGCCTGGGCCAGCGGCGTGTCGGTCGGGCCGGGGCAGATCGCGTTGATGCGAATGCCCTTCTTCAGCAGCGGATAACCCTGCGTCGCCACGTACGCGTTGACCGCCTTCTTGCTGAAGCCGTAGTGGATGATGCCCTGCGCCTCGTGCGCCGATACCCAGTTCTGGGCCGCCGCGAAGTCGGGTGCGGCCAGGAACTCCTGCAGCAGGGGCAGATCGTTCTCCCACCCCATGCCGGCCACCGACGAAATGAAGCAAATGGCCGAGCCGGAGCCAAGCCAGCCTCTGTCGATCAGGCGCTCGATGAGATAGCGGTGCCCAATGAAGTTGATCTTCATCAGGTCCGGTCCCTCGGCGACCCCGGCGGCGGAGAACACCGCATGGACCGGTCCGCCCACCTGCTCGAGCGTGGCGTCGATCGAGGCCGGGTCGCGCAGGTCGACCTGTAGGGCCTTGGCGACGTCGTAGGCCACCGGCGCGTAGTCCATCACGATGACCTCGGCGCCGAGCTCGGCCGCCGACTTGGCCGCCGCGGCGCCCATGCCCGTCGCGCCGCCGACAACCAACGCACGCTTGCCGTCGTACCGCAACCGATCCATCACAGTCATTGGGGCTCCCTTTCCGCGGCCGTTACTAATGGCCCTACTGTATGAGGAACAGTTATTTGGTTCTACATTGGGTACCACCTCGGCCGGGTTGCTACTTGGTGCGTACGGCGACACCGCGCAAAACGGTGTCGCGGGCATGCATCAGCGCCGCACGTTTTCCCACCGCGTGGAGAATGTTCTCCGGTATCCACTGCAGGCCGATGACGCATCGTGCCAGCATCGTCGTCGACGGGGCATCGTTTGTGATCTCTCCCGACCGGATCCCTTCGGAGAGAAGTGATTTCATCTGGCGGAGTCGCGTGGCATACAACCAGCCCGGGTTGGGCGTGTTCGGTGGCGACTGCCGCATCCAGGCGAGCTGGATCCTGAACTCGTCGGAAAAACGATCGAGTGCGTTGACGTTCACCCAGCTCAGTGCGTCAAGCTTCTCGACGGGTGTGGCATCAGAACGCAGCACACCGACCCAGCCCGCCTCGACCTTCTTCCCGAAGGACTGCATGATCGAGGCGAGGAGTTCGTCTTTGGATCCGATCACGCGATACACCGTTCCGGTGCCGAGGCCCGCCGCGGAGGCGATGTCCCGGATGGTGGTGACTTCGTAGCCCTTGCGGCCGAACTCTGTTCGTGCCACGGCCCGGACGTGCGCCGCTTTGTCGTTGGGACCGGCGTCGCTTTCGTCGGCCCACGTCTCGATGACGTCGTTTGCGGCGGCAAGGGCCTTGGATCGATCCAAGGCCGCGTCGGTGGGTGGCCTAACTGCCAACCCCTGCAAAATGATTCGGCACAGCAGCTCGGCCACCTGGTCGGGCGAAGAGTTGTGGCGCATAACGGCAAGCCCGACCTGCAACATTGTCTGGCAGATGCGATCGGCCAGCGTGGGAAGGTCGATATCGGGTTTGATGTAGCCGCTCCATCGGCCCGCGCGCAGCGTCTGCAGCATCGCCTGCTGAATTGCCGTGGGCCGCTGTTGTGTCAGCGTGATGAGCTGCGGATCTGCGCTCGGCCCCTCATAGAACGACATCTGCAGCGCCGCCCCGTGTTGCACGGCGCAGTTGGCGATCGCCTTTCCCAGCTCGATGATCTTCTCCGAAACCGGGCGCGAATCGGGCTCATCCAACCGAGCCTGGGCCGATTGCCCAATACGGTTCAGATCGTCCTGATAGCGGCGGATCAGCTCGACGAGGATCGCCTCTTTGGATTCGAAATGGTGATACAGGCTGCCCGGGAGAATGCCTGCCGCGTCGGCGATCTCCTGCAACGACGTCCGCAATCCCGAGGATGCGATCAACGATGCCGCCGTCTGTAGGATTTCGGTTCGGCGCGTTCCCGAATCGTCTGCGACCCCGGCGTGATTCACGCGGCCGCCCGCCAATGGCCGGCCCTTTGGCACCGACTCGGTTTTGGCCATGGTTATCGGTGTGCGCCCCTCGACGGCTGCGGATTCCAGAACATGCGCACCCGTCCTCCCGGCGAACCAAATCTTTGTTGAAGGCTATCAGACCGGGCGAAAGAAATTCGCTGCACAAAGCGCTGCACAAAGCGCTGACGGCGCCATTCTAGAGCGCCGGGCGGTCCCCGTCGTCGCGTGCGCGCGCCGTGGACAACGCTTGGCGTGATCAGCCGCTCACCCCGAGCTGCTCGCAGACGGCAAAGACTTCCTCGAAGATCGACCCTGGCACGGTGAACGGCTCGGTCGCCGCTACCTCGTCCAGGTGCGCGACGATGTCGTCGGCGGTCGGGACGCGTCCGTGGTCGGCGAGCCAGCCCTGCCCGAGCCCGACGAAGACCCGTGCGAAGCGACCCGCGCACGCCGAGTAGTTCTGGTGGGTGAACCCGCAGGCCCGGCTCGCCAGGAAGACAACCATCGGTACCACCAGCTCGGGTTTGATCACTCCCAAAAAGCCGATTTCCTCAAGGGCTTTCGGGTCTCCCACGGTTTCGGTCACCATCCGCGAATAGCCGAACGGGAGCACGGCGTTGGCCAGGATGCCATGCTCGGCGCCTTCGATCGCGATCACGTTCGTCAACCCGACCAGACCGGCTTTGGCCGCCGCGTAGTGGGCCTCCATCGGCTGTCCGAACATTCCTCCCGAGGAGGAGATGAACACGAACCGGCCATAGCGCTGCGCCTTCATCACGCGGTAGGCGGGTTGGCTCAGATAAAACCCGCCGTCGAGGTGCACGCTGAGCATGCGCCGCCAGTCGTCGACGGAAAGTTCTTCGAACGCAACGCTGTTGAAGATGCCCGCGTTGCTCACCACGGCGTCGAGCCGGCCGAAGCGCTCGACGGCCATCGCAACGATCGCCTCTCCGCCTTGCGGGCTGGCGACAGAGTCGTGGGAGGCCACGGCGACGCCGCCGGCGCCCTCGATCTCGGCCACGACCTGATCCGCGATGCTGGTATCGGCGCCCTCGCCGTGCATGGTTCCACCCAGATCGTTCACGACCACGGCAGCACCGCGGCGAGCCAGCTCCAGCGCATACCAGCGTCCCAGGCCGCGGCCCGCTCCGGTGACGATCGCAACTTGGTCGGTGAAATCGATCATGAGGGCCGCCCTTCCTTTTCCGGGTTCGCCAGGGTTCTACCGAGTTCGGTGAGGTAACGGTCCGGCGAGCCGAGAAATGCGCTCCAGCCGAGCAGGCGTTTGAGGTAGAGGTGAGCGTCGTGCTCCCAGGTGTAGCCGATGCCGCCGAACACCTGGATCGCTATGTCGCCCACGCTGGCCAGCCGCCCCGCGAAAGCCTTGGCGCGCACCGCTGACAGATGCCGCTGCTGTGCATCGGCATTGTCGGCGGCCCACAGCGCGTGGATGACCCCGCTGCGGGCCAGCTCGACCGTCTCGTACATGTCGACGCACAGGTGCTGGATTGCCTGAAACGAGCCGATTACCCGACCGAATTGTGTTCTCAACTTTGCGTATTCGACCGCCAGATCCATGACCATCCGTGCGGCGCCGAGCGCGTCGGCGGCGGCGGCGATGAGCACGTCGTCGACCAAGGCTGCCATGGCGTCCGGTGACGACGTGGCCAGCCGGTGAGCTGTCGCGTCGTCGAGTGCGACCCGAAACTGCTTGCGGGTCGGGTCGATACCGCGCTCGGGTGTCACCGAAACACCCGGGGAGTCGGTCTTCACCGCGAAAAGTCCGGAGCCATCACGGCTTCCGGCAAGTATCAGCAGGACATTCGCCGCGGCTGCGTCGGATATTGCGATCTCGCCTCGCAAGGCGACATCC
>DASSGQ010000326.1:0-2842 GCA_035693385.1 Mycobacterium sp. | reverse complement strand
CGGTAGGCGGCATCCAGGGCGTCGTCCAGCCCGCTGCTGTCGCCGGCGTGCTCGCCGGCCTCGACGAAGGCCACGTCCCGCCGCAAGCGTCCCGCGCCCAGCTCGCCCTCGTGGCGGGTCTGGACGCCCCGGTACCAGGCGGCGCTCGTGCCATTGACGGAGCGGACGTACGCGGCGTCGCCGTGCCGCACGATCCACACGATGCGGGCCGCACGCAGCGTGCCATCGCCGCGCCGGGTGGCGACGTCGACCTCGCCCGTGCGGTCGATCGTGGCCAGCTCGTCGGCGCCCCAACCGTTCGAGGCGGTCACAGCCCGTGCCAGCACCTTCAGCGACTCACGATCGATGTGCCGATTGTCAGCTGTCTCGGTAACTGTGCTCACGACAACCACTCAACGCGGGTGCGCGCGCCCATGGGAGTGTCTGCTCTTATAGGTAACGGCGGTACCTCCCTGGCGCCGCCGTGGTCACCTACCGTGAAGTCATGGACAATCGAGCGCAGATCCGCGAATTCCTCGCCTCCCGGCGGGCGCGGATCACCCCCGACCAGGCCGGGCTGCCCGCCTACGGCGGCAACCGCCGGGTGAAAGGCCTGCGCCGCGAAGAGGTCGCGCTACTCGCCGGGGTCAGCATCGACTACTACATCCGGATGGAACGCGGCGACCTCGCCGGTGCCTCCGAGGCCGTCCTCGACGGGGTCGCGAACGCGCTCCAACTCGACGAAGCCGAGCGCGAACACCTGATCGCGCTCGCCCGCTCCGCCGGTGCAACCTCGACCCGTCGGGCCCGACCCAGCCCGACCACGGTTCGCCCGGTCATCCAGCAGGTTCTAGACGCAATCACCGAAGCGCCGGCCTGGATCCGCAACGCCCGCCACGACATCCTCGCGATGAACCCCCTCGCCCGCGCGCTGTACTCGCCGGTCCTGGACTCCGCCGTTGCCGGCGCGACAACCAAACGCGCGGCCAACACCACCAGATTCATCTACCTCGATCCGGCCGCCCAAGAGTTCTTCATCGACTACGACCGCATCGCCACCGACGCCGCCGCCATGCTCCGGCTCGAAGCAGGACGCAACCCTCACGACAAGGACCTCATCACCCTCGTCGGCGAACTCTCCACCCAAAGCGAACTGTTCCGCCAGCACTGGGCCTCACACAACGTCAAGTTCCACCGCACCGGCCGCAAACGACTCCGCCACCCCGCCGTCGGCGAACTCGACCTCAACTTCGAAGCCATGGAGCTCCCCTCCGAGCCCGAGCTGCGCCTCAACATCTACACCGCTGACCCGCACACCCCTACCGCCGACGGACTCAAACTGCTCGCCAGCTGGGCTGCCACCCGCGCCGTCGACAGCCCCGACACGCAACACGCTCACGACGTCCGCTGATCAATCAACGGCCCCCAGCAGATCCCGATGGACGGCGCATCCGACAACGCCACCGCTGCACCCGTGAACAGGCCAGCGCGCTGCGCAGAAGCGGAACGCTGCAGGCCGCGCAGGCCACCGTCGTCGTTGAGTTCGAGCTGGCGCTCGGCCACCTGCGCGTGCCTGAGATCGTTTTAGGCGCGTTGACGGCACCATCATGAGCGCCGGCCAAGCTATTCAGTGCACGCCCCCCACCCGAGGATCATTCGGCCTGCAGGCGATAGCCGACGCCAGGTTCGGTGATCAGGTAGTGGGGGTGGGCTGGGTCGGGTTCGAGTTTGCGGCGTAGTTGGGCGATGTAGACGCGCAGATAGTGGGTTTCGGTGGCGTAGTGGGGACCCCAGACGTCGTGGAGGAGTTGCCGGCCGGTGACGAGTCGGCCGCGGTGGCGGGCAAGGACTTCAAGCAGCTGCCATTCCGTTGGGGTGAGCCGGATATCCTCGCCGGCTGTCGTGGTGACCCGTTTGGCGGCGAGATCGATGCTGAACTGGCCGGTAGCGACGAGGGGTTCTTCGACTGCGGGTGTGCCGCGGCGGGTGGCGGCGCGGACTCGGGCAAGCAGTTCGTTCATGCCGAAGGGTTTGGTGATGTAGTCGTCGGCGCCGGCGTCGAGGGCGTCGACTTTCTGGATTTCCTCACCGCGGGCGGACAGCACGATGATCGGGGTGGTGGACCAGCCGCGGATACCGCGGATGACGTCGGTGCCGTCCATGTCGGGCAGGCCGAGGTCGACGATGACAACGTCGGGTCGGTGATGCGCCATGGCGGCGAGCCCGGTGGCACCGTCAGCTGCGGTGGTGACGGTGTAGTCGCGGGCGGTGAGGTTGATCCGCAGCGCGCGCAGCAGTGCGGTTTCGTCGTCGATGACCAGCACGCTGGTCACCGGACGACGCCGGTGCGGTCGTGGACGGTGGCGACGGGCAGGTCGATGCGCATGGTGAGTCCGCCGCCGGGTGTCGCTTCGGCGGTGAGCTGCCCGCCGACGGCGTCGAGGAAGCCTTTGGCGACGGCCAGGCCGAGGCCGACACCGCCGCTGGTGTGCTGATCGCCGAGTTGCTGGAACGGTTCGAAGACGTGGTCTCGCTGATCGGGTGGGATGCCCGGCCCGTGGTCGACGACCCGGACAGTGACGGTCCCGTCGCGGACCGCTGCGGTCAGGGTGGGCGGCTGGTCGGCGGGCGAGTAACGCAGCGCGTTGCCGATCAGGTTGGCCAGAGCGCGTTCGAGCAGGCCGGGGTCGGTGGCCAACAAGGGCAGGGCGTCGGGGATGTCGAAGCGCACCCGTTCACCGCCGTCGAGTCCGCCGACGACCAGTGGGGCGACCTCGTCGAGGGCGGTGGGACGGATGAACGGTTGCACCGCGCCGGTGTGGATGCGGGTCACGTCGAGCAGGTTGCCGATCAGCGAGTCGAG
>DASSGQ010000325.1:0-2623 GCA_035693385.1 Mycobacterium sp. | reverse complement strand
CGACTTGGACGCACGGGTCACGAGGCTGCTTTCGTTCTCGGGTGCCGAGTCACCGACGTCCCCGCTCCACATGGTGATCGAGGTGTACCCCTGATCGGCGGCCACCCGGTCGATGTCGGCGTTGTGGGCCCCGAAGGGCGGCCGGAAGAACGGAGTGCCGTCGCCACCGTAGGTGTTGCTCAGGAAATCGGCGTTGCGTCGGATCTGATCGCCCACCGCGCTCAGCCCCAGGTGACTGAGGTTCGGGTGCGACCAGGTGTGGTTCGCCATTTGAACCTGCCCGGAATCCACCATCGGGCGAAGCGCCGGAGAGTTGACCGACCATGAAGGGTTGGCGCCGTTGACGAAAAAGGTCAGCCGGGTTCCACTGTCCTGCGCGAATTGCGCGAACGCCGCCACCACCGGCGTGCTGGCGCCGTCGTCAACGGTCAGCACGATCCGATTGCTGTCGCCGGGCACCCGGCTGAGGACGCCCGAGGGCGCCGGGACCGGCCCCAACGGGATGTTCCAACGAAGGGCCGACGCGCCGGCGATTTGTGCACGGGTGATGCTCGCCAATACTCCGCAGGCAATCGCGCAGAGGACCGTGCGCCGATCGATACACGGCATGCAATCGTTGTTCCCCGCATGGCGCACGCTGAATCTTTTTCGGGTCGCTTTGTCCGCCCACCCGCCTCACCGCGTGTCAGCACGGCCCGAAGGTCTCCCCCACGACCAGGTTGTGATGATACGAATTTCGACGAGCCGTCGACCATTAAACAAATTGGCCGAGAAACAAACCGCCAATCTTAATCGACAATATCGTTGGTTTTAATCAACAATTTCGTTGATGTATATCGACGTGTCCATAAAGTAACTCACGTGTCCGACCGCTCGACGCAGGCCGCGTACCTGCACGCCTCGCGTGGCCGGCGTTCCTCGCACCACTCGGGCGACAACCGCGAACAAGCGATCCTGGCCACCGCCGAACGCCTCCTCCAGGAGCGGCCGCTGGCCGATTTCTCGGTCGATGACCTGGCCCGAGGCGCGGGCATCTCGCGGCCTACCTTCTACTTTTACTTCCAGTCGAAAAACGCGGTGTTGTTGTCGCTGCTCGACCAGATGAACAGCAAGGCACACGCGGCGTTGACGGCCCTGGGCGCGACGCTGTCGGGCGATCCCGCGACGCTGTGGCGGTCGCGCATCGAGGCCTTCTTCGAGGTGTCCGGGTCGCACCGGGCGGTCGCCGTGGCCGGCGCGGCGGCCAAAGCCACCAACCCCGAAGTCCGTCAGCTGTGGTCAACCCTCATGCAGAAGTGGATCGCCTATACCACTGCGGCGATCAAGGCCGAGCGCCAACGCGGCGCCGCGCCCGACACCTTCCTCGCCGAGGACCTGTCCGTCGCACTGAACCTGCTGAACGAACGGGTGATGGCCGCGACGTTCACCGACGAGGAGCCCGCCATCCCCGAAGACCGGGTGATCGACACGCTGGTACACATCTGGCTGGCCAGCATCTACGAATCCACCGGCCCGGTTGCCCCGGTGCCCGCGGACTCATAACAGGCTCAGCACTGCCGCGCCGAGTAACCCGGCCATGATCACCACGAACGTCGCCGTCGCGATGGCCTTCCACCCGAAGCTGCGGGCGACCATCGCGGCGCCCGGAGCGCTGACGGCCGGAAGGGTGATCAGCAGGGCACCGAGCGTTCCCGACGAGACCCCGAGCAGCGCCAGGCCCTGCAGGATGGGAATCTCCCCTGCTGCGGGGATCACGATGAGCGTGCCCGCGATCGCGGCGAGTACGACGACCAGCAGGCCGCGGTGCGCCGGCTGGCTCAAAGAACCGTGAGGACGTTGGAACCCGACCAGTGATGGGTCCGATCGGCCTTGGCGGCTTTCGCCGCATACGGCATCCACTTGGCCCAGAGCAGCCCGGCGACGAAGACCACCAGCGTCACCGAAACGCCGATGGCTACCTCCGCGCGACCCCAGGTCCGAAGCGAAGTGACCTTCCGCGGCGTGGCCATAGACGAGGACGCTAACCCAGGCGCACTCGTATCGAGCCACGCCACATTGCAGCTCACCACAAAGGTGCGATTAGTCTCGGCTTCGTGCTTGGGGCGATCGGAGCCGGATACAGCCGATACGTCGCCATCGGCGACAGCCAGACCGAGGGCTTGTGGGATGGCGACGACGTCGTTGGCCTGCTCGGATTCGCCGACCGGCTCGCCGCGATGATCGATTCGGTCTACCCGGGTTTGCAATACGCCAACCTGGCGATCCGCGGCAAGCGGATGGCCGACGTGCTCGGCGAGCAGGTTCCGCCGGCGCTGGCGATGCGGCCGGACCTGATCACCGTCTGCGCCGGAATGAACGACGTCATCCAGCCGGGACGATCGTTCGGCCGTGCGCTTGGCGACCTCGAAGACACCTACTCCGCGCTGGCCCAATCGGGGGCGACGGTGGTGACGACGACCTTCCCGAACGTCGCGCAGTTCCTTCCGCTCGGCCGGATCGTGTCGAGGCGGCTCAGCCGCATCAACAACGCGATCTCCGCGGCCGCCCATCGCTACGGGTTCAGGCTCGTCGACCTGTACAACGCGCCGTCGATGCGCAACGTGGAGACGTGGGCCGTCGACCG
>DASSGQ010000324.1:0-6106 GCA_035693385.1 Mycobacterium sp. | reverse complement strand
CAGCACGGCCTCCCGGATTCGATCGGATGCACGTCGGTGCCCAATCCGATCCTCGGAAGGGGAAGCAGCTCGGTCACCGGCGCACGATCGCTTCGGCCAGCAACAAATCAAGTTGAGTGGTGATCTTGAAGGCCAGCGGGTCGCCGTCGACCACCTGGACCTGACCGCCAACGTGCTCGACCAGCGATGCGTCGTCGGTGAAGCCGGCGGCGGCGCGATAAGCCCGGTAGGCGCGCAGCAGCAGATCGGTGTCGAAGCCTTGCGGAGTCTGCACCGCCCGCAGCCCGGCCCTCTCCGGGGTGCCCAAGACTGCGCCGTTGGCATCCACGGCCTTGATGGTGTCAGACAGCGGCAGCGCGGGCACGACGGCGCCATGGCCGGCACGCAACGCGTCGACCACGCGCACGATCAGATGTGGCGGTGTTAGGGCCCGGGCCGCGTCGTGCACCAGCACGAACGCCGGTGTCGCGGCTTCCGGCAACGCAGACAGGGCCAGGCTCACGGATTCGGTACGGTTTGTCCCGCCTGCCACGACGGTGGCCTTGTCACCGAGGATCAGCTTTCCCTCGTCGATGAGGCCCGGCGGGACGGCCACCACGATGGTGTCGACAACCCCGGAATCCAGCAGGCCGTCTACGGCCCGTTCGAGGAGGGTGCGCCCCTCCAACTGATAGAACGCCTTGGGTACGCCGGCGGCGAGCCGCTCCCCCGACCCCGCGGCCGGGACCACTGCGACTACGCTGCCCGTTGCCCCGGCCACCAGACCCTCAGGGCCTTCAAGAAGCGGCGGCCAGCACCTCGTCGAGTATGGTCTCCGCTTTGGCGTCGTCGGTGCTTTCGGCGAGCGCCAGCTCACCGACCAGAATCTGCCGGGCCTTGGCCAGCATCCGCTTCTCGCCGGCGGACAGGCCGCGCTCCTGGTCGCGGCGCCACAGATCGCGCACTACCTCGGCGACCTTGTTGACGTCGCCGGAGGCGAGTTTTTCGAGGTTGGCCTTGTAGCGGCGGGACCAGTTGGTCGGCTCTTCGGTGTGGGGAGCGCGCAAAACCTGGAAGACCTTGTCGAGGCCCTCCTGGCCCACGACGTCGCGGACACCGACGTACTCGGCGTTGTCGGCGGGTACTCGAACTGTCAGGTCGCCCTGCGCCACTTTCAAGACGAGATACTCTTTTTGTTCCCCTTTGATGGTCCGGGTTTCGATCGCCTCGACTAACGCAGCACCGTGGTGTGGATAGACAACGGTGTCGCCGACCTTGAAGATCATCTGATTCGAGCCCCTTTCGTTACTTCATCCTAACACGTCGCGCCCAGGCTTGCGGAACAACGTTGCAGGTCAGGGGCACAACCGGGATAGATTAGGGGTTGACAGGCGGAGCAAGACGTGCAAGCAAACACACTACCAACGTGGCTTTTTACCCCCGGCGGGCACCCCACCCGGGCCGGCCGGGCTGCTCTGGTGCCCTGCGCTACCGCTGGCAGGCCGTTCCTACTACTGTGCATAGTTGAATCGCTGAATCGCCGTTGTGGTGGTGCCAAGCCGAGCAGGAGGCAGTGAGTGAGCCGCTTCAAGATCAGCCTCCCGATCCGACGTTCGGCGCCGGTCGTCAGTGTCGCCCGGGTCGTCGCTGTCGCTCTGGTCACCCTGGTCGCCGCCCTGCTCAGCGGTTGCGGAGCCGGTCAGATCTCGCAGATGGCCACCCAGGAGCCCGCCGTCAACGGCAACAAGGTCACGATCAACAACGTGGCGTTGCGTGACATCCGCATGCAAGCCGTGCAGACCAGCGACTTCCTGCAACCCGGCCGCACGGTGGATCTGGTGGCGGTGGCCATCAACCAGTCGCCCGACATCGCCGACAGGCTGGTGGGCATCACCACTGACATCGGCACGGTGACGGTCAGCGGCGAAGGTCGACTGCCCGCCTCCGGGATGCTGTTCATCGGCAAACCCGACGGCCAGAACGTGGCGCCCGGACCCCCCGACTCCAACAATGCGGTCCGGGCGACCGTCGCCTTGACCAAGCCCATCACCAACGGCCTGACCTACAACTTCACCTTCAATTTCGAGAAGGCCGGGCAGGCCAGCGTGCTGGTCCCGATTTCGGCCGGAGTGGGTCCCCAGCCGATCTAAGGCGGCCTGTCACGCCCAGCTTGTCGCACCGGACGGATACGGTCATGGCGTGGCACAAGCACGCTCGCAATACCGTTGCTCGGAATGCCAACACGCCACCGCCAAATGGGTGGGCCGCTGCCTGGAGTGCGGCACCTGGGGCACCGTCGACGAGGTGCCGGTGCTCGGCGTCGTCGGTGCTGGCCGCCGCCGCGTGGATCCGGCTTCGCGGCCCGTTCCGATCAGTTCCATCGAAGCGCACCAGACGAGACACCGCCCCACGGGCATAGGCGAACTCGACCGCGTGCTCGGGGGTGGCGTGGTGCCCGGCTCGGTCACGCTGCTGGCGGGCGATCCGGGGGTCGGTAAGTCGACGTTGTTGCTCAAGGTCGCCCACCGCTGGGCGCAGGCGGGCCGTCGGGCGCTGTATATCTCCGGCGAGGAGTCCGCCGGCCAGATCCGGCTGCGCGCCGACCGGATGGAATGCAGCGCCGACGAGGTTTATCTGGCCGCCGAATCCGACCTGCACACCGTGCTGGACCACATTGCGACGGTCCGCCCCGCGCTGGTCATCGTGGACTCGGTGCAGACCATGTCCACCACCGAGGCCGACGGCGTGGCCGGCGGCGTCACGCAGGTGCGCGCTGTGACCGCCGGGCTGACCGCGGCCGCCAAGGCCCAAGGTGTCGCCCTGATCCTTGTCGGTCACGTCACCAAGGACGGGGCCATCGCGGGACCACGCTCCCTGGAACATCTCGTCGACGTCGTGCTGCATTTCGAGGGCGACCGCAACGGCACGCTGCGGATGGTCCGCGGGATCAAGAATCGGTTCGGTGCGGCCGACGAAGTCGGGTGTTTCATGCTGCACGACAACGGGATCGAGGACGTGACCGACCCGTCGCACCTATTCCTGGACCAGCGGCCGGCACCGGTCGCCGGTACCGCGATCACGGTGACGCTGGACGGCAAGCGGCCGCTGATCGGCGAAGTCCAGGCGTTGCTGGCGACCCCGTCGGGTGGCTCGCCGCGTCGCGCCGTGAGCGGCATCGACCACTCCCGGGCCGCAATGATCACCGCGGTGCTGGAGAAGCACGCCAGGTTGAACATCGCCGTGAACGACATCTACCTGTCCACCGTGGGCGGCATGCGGTTGACCGACCCGTCCTCGGATCTTGCCGTCGCCATCGCGCTGGCGTCGGCATACGCGAACCTGCCGCTGCCCACCACGGCGGTGATGATCGGCGAGGTGGGGCTGGCGGGCGACCTGCGGCGGGTCAGCGGTATGGCCCGGCGGCTGGGCGAAGCCGCACGTCAGGGTTTCAACATCGCGCTCATCCCACCCGGCTGCGACGCCCGACGCGACATCCCGCCGGGCATGCGCGCGCTGACCGCGCCCACCGTCGTCGCCGCGCTGGAGCACATGATCGACATCGCCGACCACCGCAGTGGCACGCCCGCAACGCCACAACCGCTGGACACTTCCCCTTGCGCGCCAACGCGCGCGTAGCAGAATGCACGCTGTGACCCGTCCGACCCTGCGTGAGACCGTCGCCCGCCTGGCGCCGGGCACCGGGCTACGGGACGGCCTCGAGCGCATCCTGCGCGGCCGTACCGGTGCGTTGATCGTGCTCGGCAACGACGAGAACGTCGAGTCCATTTGCGACGGCGGTTTTGCGCTCGACGTCCGGTACGCGCCGACACGGCTGCGCGAGTTGGCGAAAATGGACGGCGCCGTCGTGCTGTCCACCGACGGCAGCCGCATCGTGCGGGCCAACGTGCAGTTGGTTCCGGATCCGTCGATCCCCACCGACGAATCGGGAACCCGCCACCGCTCCGCGGAGCGGGCCGCGATCCAGACCGGCTACCCGGTGATCTCGGTCAGCCACTCGATGAACATCGTCACCGTCTACGTCGCCGGCGAGCGCCATGTGGTTGCCGATTCCGCGACCATCCTGTCGCGGGCCAATCAGGCCATCGCCACCCTGGAGCGGTACAAGACCAGGCTCGATGAGGTCAGCCGGCAGCTGTCCCGCGCGGAGATCGAAGACTTCGTCACGCTTCGCGACGTGATGACGGTGGTGCAGCGGCTCGAGTTGGTCCGGCGGATCGGGCTGGTCATCGACTACGACTGCGTCGAACTCGGCACCGACGGGCGCCAGTTACGACTCCAGCTCGAGGAGCTGCTGGGCGGCAACGAAATGGCCCTGGAGCTGGTCGTGCGCGACTATCACGCCAGCCCCGAGCCATTGTCTCGAGCGCAACTGGGCGCCACCCTCGACGAGCTGGATGCCCTGTCGGACGCCGAACTGCTCGACTTCACTTCGCTGGCAAAGGTTTTCGGCTATCCGACGACAACGGACGCGCAGGACTCGGCGCTGAGCCCGCGCGGCTACCGCGCGATGGCCGGCATCCCCCGGCTGCAGTTCGCGCACGCGGACCTGTTGGTCCGGGCATTCGGAACGCTGCAGGGCCTGCTGGCGGCCAGCGCCAGCGACCTGGAATCGGTGGATGGCATCGGCGCAATGTGGGCCCGCCACGTGCGGGAGGGGCTGTCGCAACTGGCCGAGTCGACCATCGCCGACCCGCTATAGCCAGACGGGCACTGAGCCCGGGTTACCCCCCCGGAAGGGGAGCCGGAGCGACCGGCGGTGCCTCCGGCGGCGGGGCCATCGCCGGCTGGCCCGGCACCGGCCCCGGCGGCGGTGGCGGCTGATTCAGGATGAACGGCAGCGGCTGCGAGCGCAGGTTGCCCAGCTGCACGACGAGGTTGTAGGTACCCGGCCCGATCGCCGGCCGCGGCAGCGGGCAATGCGGCGCCGACCCCATGCCGGTCCAGGTCACCGCCGTCGTCACCTGCTCGCCCGGCGTGAAGGTTTTGATCAGGGTCTCGTTGGACGGCGCGCAGTCCAGGTTGGACCACAGCCGCTTGTTGTCCAGCGAATAGACGTAGGCGGCCAGCACCGCGGCTCCGACGTCGCGCTTGCAGGGCACCAGCCCGATGTTCGTCACGACCATGGTGAATTTCGGCTGGTCGCCGATGAAGTACTGCGGCGCGTTCGTCAGGCCCTTGACGGCCAGCGTCGAATCGGGGCAGTCGTCGCCCTCCTTCAGCACCGGCGGCGGCTGCACCGCGGCGGTCGCCGTGGGCGACTCGGGGTTTTGCCCCTGCGGCGGCGCCAACGGAACGACGCCCTCCTGCCCCGGTGGGGGCGGCGCCTCGGGTGGCGGCGAACCCGGCTTGCTTTGCGCGGAGTTGGATTTGTCGGCGTTGGCGGGTTTCGCCCCCGCACTGTTGCTCATGAAGGCGATGACGATGGCGGCCGCGATCCCGATCACGACGACCGCGACACCGAGGGCCAAGCCTCTGCGCCGCCAATAGATCTCGGTAGGTAGCGGGCCTCGCGGTTCCAGATCCAGCACGTTCACACCGTAGGGCCAGGTCACGCGGATTTGTTCGACCCGCCTCGGCGTGTCGCCCGGTTTGCTGGCCAGCCAGCGTGTTAGGAGACGGTCGGGCGGCCGGGGCGAAGGGACGTCACTCGCCGATGTCACCGACCTTGTCGCGCAACTCCGCCCGCCCCTCGGCGAGGCGATAGGTGATGCCCGCGATGCCCAGGGTGCCCGCGGCCACCCGCTCCGCGATGGCCGAAGAACGCCCCATGAGCTGCGCGACCGTCTCCCGTACGTGCCGCTCCTCGAACTCGTCGATGCGGCTCAGCCCGTCGCGTCGCGCCATCAGGATCGATGGAGCGACGCGTTCGACCACATCGCGCACGAAACCTCCTGGTATTGCGCCTTCGTCGAGCGCACTCACGGCGGCCTTGACCGCACCGCAGCTGTCATGGCCGATCACGACGATGAGCGGCACGTTGAGCACCGTCACGGCGTACTCGATGGAGCCCAGAACCGCGGAATCGATGGCCTGACCCGCTGTGCGAACCACGAACAGGTCGCCGAGGCCCTGGTCGAAGACGAGTTCGGCCGATACCCGGCTGTCC
>DASSGQ010000323.1:0-3266 GCA_035693385.1 Mycobacterium sp. | reverse complement strand
AATGGCTCATCGACCTGCTCGGGCTGCCGTCGCACAGCTCGGTCGGCTTCGTCACCGGCGGACAGATGGCCAACTTCACCTGTCTGGCCGCCGCACGTCACGAGGTGCTGAGCGCGGTCGGGTGGGACGTCGAGGCCGACGGTCTACACGGCGCCCCGCCCGTCACCGTCGTGGTCAAGCAGGGTGTGCACTCGACCGTGCTGCGCGCGTTGCGTTTTCTGGGGATCGGCGAACGCGCCGTCGTCGTTGTGCCGTGCGACGACCAGGACAACATGCGCCCGAACGCGCTCGCGCAGGCCCTGCAGTCAATCAGGGGGCCCTCTGTCATCACCGTCGAGTGCGGCAACGTGAACACCGGCGCGTTCGACGACTTCACCGCGGTCGCCGACCTCGCCGACGCGCACCGCGCGGCCGGCAATCCCACCTGGGTGCACGTCGACGGCGCGGTGATGCTACTGGCCGCCGCATCACCCGCCATGGCCGATCGTGTCCACGGCCTCGACCGACTCGACTCCTGGTCCACCGACGGACACAAGCTGCTCAACGTCGCCTACGATTGCGGCGTCGCGATCTGCCGGAACGCAGCCGCGCACCGGGCCGCGATGAGCGTGCAGGCCAGTTACCTCGAACAGGGCACGAACGCACGCGATCCGATGGACTGGGTGCCCGAATTCTCCCGCCGCGCCCGCGGCGTGGGCGTGTACGCAACCCTACGATCCCTCGGCCGGCAGGGTGTCACCGACCTTGTCGACCGAACTACTCGACTGTCGCACCGGTTCGCCGACAAGCTCAGCGCCAGCGGTCGCGCGGTGATCATCAACGATGTCGTGTCCAACCAGGTGCTCGTGCGATGGCTTGCGCCCGACGGCGACCACGAGCGCCTGGCCGATGCCGTCATGGCCGGCGTCCGCGCCGACGGCGTCGCCTACTTCAGCGGCACCACCTACCGCGGCGAACGCCTCATGCGTATCTCGGTCTCGGACTGGGCCACCGACGAAGACGACGTCGACCAGGCCATCGACGCACTGCTGCGACACGCCGCTCTCGCAACCGGATGAGCAACCTAACCGCCATGCGGTGCCAGGCCCGACCAGAGCCTCGCACGCGCCTCCAATCCCTGAACGCGGAATCCTCTCCCACCCGACCCGCGGACCAACTGGAGGAGCCGGCTGAGCAGCTGGATTCGCCGACGAGCGGATGCAGTGCGTGGAGTAGGGTCAGTCTCGCTGAGGGTATATCGCAGGCTGGCAGCCAATGCCAGCTTCGCTCGTGGCGATTGACGACCGAGACTGGCCCGGATCGGCCCGCACGATGACCATTCTCGATGATCTTCGGCGCGGCCCGGCGACTGGGGACCAGAACCAGGCCGTGCGCTGGCCAACGCTCAGCCTGCACTCGCACAGGTGCGGGCCAGTCGGCCCGAGCAACTGGCCTACATCCAAGCCGCTCCCCCAGTGCAGTCTCACTAGGCACCCCTGAGCCGGTAACGATGTCGGTCGGCCACGATAGAGCGGGCGGATGTCTGCCGCTGCAAGCTCGTGCCGCGGTCAGTGCTCGGAACCAGAATCCAACGCAGAACCAGTCACCCGTCGTCTCGGGGAAGGAGCGGTGACGTGAACAAGCAATTCAAGGGCACGATCGATATCGATATTAGGGACTCGGTTCCCGACTGGGCTCCGTTCGAGCCGCCGAAGGCGCCGGACGGCGCACCCAATGTGGTTTACATCGTGCTTGACGATGTGGGCTTCTCGGCGATGAGCTGTTACGGCGGGCCGATCGAGACGCCCAACATCGATCGCATCGCTGCCGACGGGGTGCGGTACACGCAGTGGCATACCACGGCGCTATGCTCGCCGACCCGCTCGTGCCTGCTGACCGGGCGCAACCACACCCGCAACTCGATGGCGTGCATCACCGAGGCCGCGGTCGGGTTCCCGAATGCGAGCGGGACGATCCCGCCGGAGAACGGCATGCTCCCGGAGATCCTCGGCGAGGCCGGCTGGAACACGTACATGGTCGGCAAGTGGCACCTGTGCCCGACCATCGAGATGAATGTTGCCTCGACGCGGCGGAACTGGCCCTCCGGCCGCGGGTTTGAGCGCTGGTACGGGTTCCTGGGCGCCGAGACCAACCAGTGGTACCCGGACCTGGTGTACGACAACCACCCCGTCGACCAGCCGAGGTCACCGCAGGAGGGCTATCACCTGACAGAGGATCTCACCGACAAGGCGCTGGAATTCATCAAGGATGCGAAGACGGTCGCGCCCGACAAGCCGTTCTTCCTGTACTACGCGCCGGGTGCGGCCCACGCGCCGCACCACGTCTCCAAGGAATGGGCCGACAAGTTCAAGGGCCGCTTCGACATGGGGTATGAGGCGATTCGGGAACAGACCCTGGCCCGGCAAAAGCAGCTGGGTATCGTCCCGGCCGACACCGAGTTGCCTCCGATCAACCCGATCGGCACACCCGAGACCCGCACGGGGCCCAAGGGTCAGCCGTTCCCGCCACTGGATGTCACCAGGCCGTGGGACACACTGTCGGCGGAGGAGAAGCGGCTGTTCTGCCGGATGGCCGAGGTGTACGCCGGGTTCCTGGCGCACGCCGACCACCACATCGGCCGGCTGCTGGACTACCTGGAGGCGTCCGGGCAGCAGGCGAACACCATGGTGATCCTGGTGTCCGATAACGGGGCCAGCGGCGAAGGCGGCCCGGATGGCTCCGTCAACGAGATGTTGTTCGCGAACGGTATCCCGGACAACATGCAGGCCAACCTGGCAATGCTGGACGAGCTCGGCGGGACCAAGACCTACAACCACTACCCCAACGGTTGGGCGATGGCATTCAACACGCCGTTCAAGATGTGGAAGCGGTACGAGTTCAACGGCGGCACCGCCGACCCGTGCATCATCTCCTGGCCCTCGGCTACAGGTGACGCGACCGGCAGCGGCGAGCTGCGGCACCAGTATCACCACGCGATCGATATCGTGCCGACCATTCTGGACACGCTGGGCGTCGAGCCACCGGACACGATCAAGGGTCACGTACAGAGCCGCTTCGATGGGGTGAGCATGCGCTACAGCGTCGAGATGGCGTCGGCGCCGTCAGCGCGCAAGACGCAGTTCTATTCGATGCTCGGCTCTCGCGGCATCTGGCATAACGGCTGGAAGGCGGTTACCACACATCCGACCCTGTCCGGGTGGAGCGACTTCAACGACGACACCTGGGAGCTGTACCACACCGACACCGACCGCGCCGAGATACACGAC
>DASSGQ010000322.1:0-8480 GCA_035693385.1 Mycobacterium sp. | reverse complement strand
AGGCCCTCGGCGCCCGGCATCGTTCAAAATGGTGTGCTAGGGCTGTCCAAGGCCCTCCAAGCGGCCCCGATCACCCGGGAGGCTGGCAGCGCGATGACGACCACTGGTCTCGGGTTTGGCGCCCTCGGACCGCTGTTGCTGACCTCTCACGGCGTCCGGGTGCCCGCAGGCGCTCCGAAGCAGCGAGCGGTGCTCGCGGTGCTGTTGATCAACCGCAACCGGGCGGTGTCCGTCGAGGCGTTGATCAACGCGGTATGGGATGAGGACCCGGTGCCCGCCGCGCGCACCAGCATCCAGGCCCACGTGTCCAACCTGCGCCGGCTGCTGCGGGACGCCGGCGTCGACCCGTACCAGGTGCTGGCGAGCGCACCGCCCGGTTATCAGCTGAGCGTCGCTGACGACGACTACGACGTGGGCCGCTTCACCGCGGCAAAGGCCGCGGGCACGAAGGCTGTCGCCGCGGGACTTTTCGAAGACGCCAGCCGGCACCTGTCGGCAGCGCTCGCCGAATGGCGCGGACCGGTGCTCGACGACCTGCGCGACTTCGGCTTCGTCGACCCCTTCGCCACCACGCTGATGGAAGAAAAACTGGCGGCCCACACCGCCCTCGCGGAAGCCGAGATCGCCTGCGGACGCCCCGGGGCGCTCATCGGTGAGCTCGAGGCGCTCACCGCCGCACACCCGTACCACGAGCCGCTGTGGGCGCAGCTGATCACGGCCTACTACGTCACCGAGCGCCAGTCCGACGCCCTGCGTGCCTACGGGCGACTGAAAACGGCGCTGGCCGACGGGCTCGGCATCGACCCGGGGCCCACGGTCACCGCCTTGTACGAGCGGATCCTGCGTCAGGAGCCGTTGGTCGGTAGACGGGCCGACCTGACCACGCGCAAGCGCCTCAGCGTCACGCTCGCCCCGGCCGCCCCGGCGCTGGCCGAGGCCGCCGTCGCCCGACTGCGCGACAAGAGCGGACGTCAATATCGGTTGAACGGCGCCACCACCCGGCTCGGGCGCCTCGACGACAACGACATCGTCCTCGACGGCGAGGATGTCAGCCGCCACCACGCCGTCATCATCGACACCGGGACCGGCTTCGTGATCACCGATTTGCGATCGACGAACGGCGTCGAGGTGCAGGGCCAGCGCATCCACTCAAATGCCACCCTGTCCGATGGTGCCCGCATCCGCATCGGCGGCCACGCGTTCACCTTCGAAATCCGCCCCGGCTGATCCCCAGCTACCCGCCCAGCCGTCGTGCCAGGGTGTCCAGGCCCGGACCGCGTAGGTCGGCGAGCGCCGCCGGGCGGCCGGACATCGCCATCAGCAACGCTTCGCCGGGGCCGGTGACCTCGGGTCCGCGGCCGTGCGCCCAGTCGATGTCGGTGGCGCGCAGCCGCAGTCCCCTGATCCGACGTCCGGCGCCGAGCCTGGGGTTGCCGGGCACCAGGCCGAGAACCCGCTCCAGCCGATCGACGGGGACGGTGCGCGGCCGGCCGAGCGCACGGCGGATGTCTTGGTGATGGATCGTGCCGTCGACCAGCGCGATCATGCCGCCGAAACCTGCGGTCAGTCCGTGCGGCTGGAGGTGATTGCGCAGAAACTCCAGCAGCTGCTGCGGGCTCAGGGCCGCGAACTCGTCGACGCCCACCTGGTTGGTCCGGACGATCCAGCCCTTCGCGAAGCGCTTCACCAGTCCCAGGGTGCCCAGCTCCTCGTAGCTGATGACATGCGCGACAACGTCTTTGACGCTCCACTTGGTACAGAGGCTGGGTGCCTCCCAGTCTCGCGGCGTCAGGGTGGCCAGGAATTCCGCCAGGTCGGCCCGCTCGTCGTGGGCCATGGTCATCAGGGTGGCGGTCATTTCGGAGCCTCGGTGCTGAGCAGGCCGTCGTAGCGATCCAGGTACAACGGCCAGCCGGCGTCGCCGTCGACGGCGTCGGCGACGGACTCCCAGCCCACTCCGTGGCGCTCTAGGTGGCGGTGCTCAAGGTCGACACGGGTGCGCTCGTCGGATTCGGCGGTAAAGCGGACTTCGACTTCGCTGGTCTTGGACTCATCGGTTTCCCGTTGCCAGGTCGGGCCGATATCCCAGGTGAAGATCACCCGGCGGGGCGGCTGGTACACCAGGATGCGCGCCCAGCGGCAGACGCTGCCGTCGACGCCACGGTCGTAGATGTGCCCGCCGACCCGCGGCTCGAACACCGTCTCGGCGATCGGGACGGCGAGCAGATTGTGCTCGCGGGGCTTGAAGTCGCCGAACCGTTCGGTGAACACGGCGAACGCACGCTCGATCGGGGCGTTGACGACGACATGGTGCGTGACACTGCGCCGCTGCGTCATGGAGTCTCTCCTTTGGTCTCGTCGATGGTCTGCGCGTAGGTGGCCAGCGCTTGGGCCCAGAACCGGTCGAGATCGGCGCGCAGCACCTCGAGGCCGGTCGGGTCGAGCTGATAGACGCGACGCCTTCCGGCCGCGCGGTCGCGGACCAGGCCGGCGGACTTGAGCACTTTGAGGTGCTGCGAGACGGCCGGCCTGCTGACCGGTAAATCGCGAGCCAGGTCACCGACGGCCGACGGGCCGCGTGCTAGGCGTTCCACGATGGCCCGTCGCGTCCCGTCCGCCAGTGCCAGCCAGGCATCCCCGTCTTCCGCTACTCGGTAAGTGCTCACTATCGGTAAGTCTAGACTTACCGATAGTGAGCCATCAATGCCCTTCGCAACGGCCCTGGCTACCCCCGGCGTGTCAGGCTATCCTGACATCATGAGCGCTTCGGATGCCTGGGAGCAGGCCAAACAGGCGTGGCGAAGGATAGCCGCGCGTGGCGGACGGCCCGGCGACGACGGCTTGGAGGCCCTGTCCGACATCGGCGTAGTGCGGCGGATGTTGGACCAAGCGGAGTTAGCGGCGGTCCGGACCGCCCGACGCCATGGCAAGTCCTGGGCGGAGATCGCCACACACTTGGGTGTCACGCGGCAATCCGCGTGGGAGCGGTGGCGCGACCTCGACGATGCCGGCGACCAGGCGCGCGGTGCTGAATCGGGGGTGGCCGAGGTGGCCGCGAATCTGGTGCAGATGCGCCTCCAAGAGCGGCGAACTCAGAAGGTGACCGTGCCCAATGTCGTCGGCCTGGAATGGTTGCGGGCCCGTGCTGTGCTCAACGCCGACGGGCTGGTGGCGATCAATGCCGAAGCGGACTTTCCGACCGCCCCCGGAGACGGAGGCTGGATCGTCACCGACCAGAGCCCCGAGTCCGGCGCGCGGGTCGATGCCGGATCGGTGATCCGGCTGTGGCTCAAAGGCAATGGCGGGGCCGGAGTCCGCGAGCCGCGGCGTCCACGACCCACTCCGAGACCGGCCCGTGAGATGCGGCCCGAGCCCCGTGACCAGGCGGTCGGATAAAGCCGACGGACCCCCGCTGGCGAACGCAAGAATTTCGCAAGCATCTCGCAAAGAACTGGCAAGTGCCCCGCGCAACACTGTGGTCGTCGGTCAGCACGGCCGGCCCCGGACAGGGATTTCCCTGATCAGGGACTCCTTGGCGATAGGGAGGAATCGCAATGAACGCCAAATCAAAGAAGGTGTCGAAGCTGCGGATGGCGGCCGCTGTCGGGTTGGGCACGCTCGGTCTGTCCGTCGCCGGGTCGCTCGTACCGGCCGTCGCATCGGCTGACCCGTGGGTCCCCTACAGCGGGCCCCTGCACCCGATTCGGCACTACGCCGCGGACGTCCTGCACCCGATCTGGACCCTCACCCACCCGATTCGCTCCCTTGTCCCCTAAGCCGGCGGGGGGCAAATAGCGCGTGCTGTCTCGTTTCCGGGTGACAACGGCGTCACCGGGCAGCGGGGCAGTTGCGTATCTAATGGCGAAGCGGTCCCGGGCTCCACAGACCGCTGCGTGTCGCCGTCCCCAACTGCAGACGGGCGGGCTGCGCGTTGGGGTAGTAGGCCGTCATCCGCTGCAGCGAGCCCCAGTCGCGGGACCAGTCGTCCTTCAAGTAGGTGGCCACGGTGGTCGCTTTCACCACCAACTCGGTCACTCCCAGCGGGCCGCCGCCGTTGTTATCCATCACCGGTGAGTTTGCCTCCGCGCCGAATCGGTCCGGCAGGATGCGCCATTTCGGTGTCTCGTTGACGCCGTTTTGATGGCCGAACGGCCGCTGGCACGGGAACGCCAAGCCGACCAACCAGTCCAGCAGCACCGGGTCGCGGGAGCCCACCACGTCCTGCAGCGTGCGCAGCTGCGGGATCCGCGGGGGCGTGAGTGCGATCCAGTGCTGCGGCGCGAGATCTTCGTCGTCGGCGACCAGGCGGATCTGTGTGGCGGTGGTCGGGATGGCGGATAGCGGCAACCGCAAATTACGCCAAGCCGGCGCGGCCCCCACGTCGGCAAACTGGAACGAGCCGGCAGGGTGTCCACTGGCGGCTTCGTCGTCGGTGGCCCACTGCACCTGGACCTCGCGGGGGTCGAAGCGGCCGGCCGCGCTCACCACCAGCAGCGGGCCCGCCTTGTCGCGTGTGGGCAGCCGGTACCAGCCCGACCGCAACCTGGCCGGCACCTGCACCCCGGAGCGCCAGCTGCCCAGCACCGGCGTGCGGGCCGGATCCAGGTAATAGGGCAGCTGGGCGACCGAACCGTTGATTCCCGGCGCGGGGTTGGTGCCACCCTCGGTGCCGGCCTCGGCGCCGGTGGCCAGCAATTCCTCGTTGACGACGCTGAGGTCGCCGGGACGTTCCATCACCGGGTCGGCGCGGACGTCGGCGGGAATGCCGTTCGGCGTAAAGGCTTCCGCGAGGCCCGCGCCCAGCGCGTCAGCCACCGACGCGCTCACCGGCGTCAGCATGCCGGCGTTGGGGTCCTGCTCCACCATCACGTCCTCGGCAAGTCCGCAGGACTTGCCGGCCAGAGCCTCGAGGTTCGATCGTCCCACCGACCACGCCGGGTACTGCTCGGTCATCGCCAGGGTCAGTGACACCACCTCGAAAATCACCAGCACCCACGTTGCAACTGCCAACGGGGACTCGATGATGGCGATCACTCGAGCCCGGTAACCGGTGCGCCCGTCGCGTGCCGGCGCATCGCCGTTGAAGACGAAGTGGAACCACGCCGCCAGCAGCAGCACCAGTGCGGTCAGCGCGAGCAGGATGGTGGAAAAGGCATAATGCCACTTTGGAAACGAATTCGACCATGGCACACCGAAATTGGATACGTACCACCAGCCGTTGACGCTGGCGAACGAAAGCGCAACCACGAACAGCACCGCAGCGGCGAACACGGTGCGGTTGCGTCGCGAGCGCATCGCGACGGACGTCACCGCGACCGCGGCCAGCGCCCCCAGCGATCCCGCCAGCCCGGCGAACACCCCGAAGTGGTGTGTCCATTTGGTAGGGGTGAACATCATCGCGAGGAACGAGATGATCGTGATGCCGACGATCCGGCGGCTCGGCCCGGCGGCGGTCCCGGGAATTCGGCCCTTACGCAACGACACCGCCACCGTTATTCCGAGCGCGAGAATCAGCGCCAGCACGGCGAAGCGGCGGGCGATCGACCCGTCGGGGCTGGCCATGAACAGCCGCTCGTAGCGGGTGTGTTCGTCGAACCAGCTCAGGCTTGGGCCGACGGCGCGTTTGAGCGTGCTGGCCTGGGCCTCGCCGGCCAGGGTCTGGTCGCGGAAAATCAGGATCGCGGTGACGGTGGCAGCGGCCAGGATCGGGGCCAGCAGTGGTAATGCGCCAAACCGTTTGGACCTGCGGTGCAGGATGGTCCGCAACGGCCCGATCGCGACCAGCAGCGCGCCAATGGACGCGATGCCCGTCGGCCCGGAGAACAGGGTCAACGCACCGATGATGCAGGCGATCGCGACCGGCAGCAGCCGGCTGGTGGCCACCGCGCGCTCCACCGAACACCAGGTCAGCAGGATGCCCAACGCGATGATCGGCTCGGGCCGCAGGCCGTTGTCCAGCGGCAGCCAGACCGCCAGGAACATGCCCGCCGCGGTCCACGCCGCGGAGCGACTCTTCTTGACGGCGTGACCCAGGCGGGGCATGACTTCCCGGCTGATCACCCACCAGCAGGTCAGCGCCATCGCCAGGGTGGGCAGCCGCATCCAGACGCTGGTGGTGCTGACGTGGGCCCACAACGCCAGCAGGTCGTAGTACCAGCCGAACGGCGCCTCGGGGGTGCCGAACCAGCGGTAATAGTTGGCCATGTAGGCGGCATGCTCGGACACCCGGGCCATGGTCAGGATGTAGCCATCGTCGGAGGTGTTGGCGCCGACGAAATGCCACCACACCAACACGGCGATGACCAGCGCGTCCAGGGCGCCGATCGACCACCAACGCGCGGGCAGAAAGCGCCGGTGCCGGGTGCCGTCGGCGGTGTCGAGGATGTGCAGCGCGATGAGGGCGATCGCGGTCAGCAGCACCCCGAGGATCATCGCGGCGAGCTTCAGCGGTGTGGGGCTGCTGCTGTAGCGGGTGTCGACGGTCGCCGTGAAGCTGAGGTCCGGCGGGGTCGGACCGGAAAGATCGGTGAACACGCCGACGATCTGCGGGCGGAAGTCGTACCCGCTCTTCTCCCCACGCAAGGGCGAGCCGGGATGCTCGGAGTCGGGTCCCTGCGTGAGCCCGACGAATTCGGCGACCACCCGGTCGGGGTGCGCGGTGAAGGTCAACCGCTGGCAGGCCGGGCTGAGCACCTGGCTCAACGGGGCGCTGACCACCGGGACGTTGCGCACCACCAGCACCAGGTCGTCGTTGGCGCGCAGGATGAGCAGCCCGCGGTCGACGGCCTTGGGCGCCTGCTTGGGCACCGTCGACAACAGCACCGTCCTGGCGGGGTTCTTGGGCCCGGCCAGTCCGGCGGCCGCCTGGCACGGGACGGTGACGTTCAGGTCGGTGGCCACGTACCCGATCAGCGGTGCCTCGACGCTCTCGAACGTGCCGTTCTGCGGCCAGTTCAGCTGGGCGGTGGTCTGGTTGACCGGCAGCACGGGGGTGACGACCGCGAGCAGCGCTCCGAGCAGACCCGCGACGGTAGCAACCAACCGAGCGACCCGGTAGTTGCGTTCCGCATCGGTCACGGAGCTAGATGGTAGTTGTTCGACCAAGTCAGGCGAGGTTTCGCTGGCCATCAGCTGCCTGTCACGGGCTTCCGAACGGCCAGCACGAACGGGCCGATGCTTTCCACGACGAATCGCGGATCGGCGAACAGGGCCGCCCGCATATCCACGGTGTAGCGGCGAACGTTCGGCTGATTCGGGTACACGTCCTGGGCCAACCGCAAGGTGTAGCTGGTCCCCAAACCAGAACCAGGGCCGCGGCGCATCAGAAACACCGTCGGCGGAGGCCACGGCGACGTGTCCAACGCGTGGATGAAGTCGTCGGGGGTCTTGAGCTTGGACCACTTCTCGATCTGTGCGGCCCGCAAATCGAACTGCGCCAGCGGGTTGGCGTAATGCGACGTCAGCCCCTGGAATCCCCAGTAGGGGTAGTAGGACAGAAAGCTGTAGTCGGCGGTCATCACCACCGTCTGGTCACGCGGTTTGCCCGTCGCCTTGAGGATGGCGGCGTCGATGACGGAGTAGAACTTCTCCGAGCTCGGCGGCCGGCGGTCGCCGCGCTGCCCGTAGCCGTCGGTGTCCGTGTAGGCGATTGTCAGATCCGGCCGCAGTACATCGGGAATGTCCTGGCTGAAGGCGATCGCGGCGGCCAGGCCGACAGCCCCGGCCACCGGGGCTCTCGATCGTTGTGAACCCCGGCCCCAGTCACGGTCGTGGCCCCATGCCGATAGCGCGCGGGTGGCCTCGAGGAAGCCGAACGCACCCGCGGTCACCAGCAGCACGGTCAGCGTCGGCTGCAGCCGGAACGACAGCAGCGTGGCGCGCGCCAGCGTGGTCAGCATCGACAACAGTGACCACAGGTAGACGGCCAGCACGCCGATGGCCAGGGCGCTCGCTCGCACCGATGTGGGCGCCCGCAACACCAGCCACAGGGTGCCCAGCATGCAGATCGCTCCGAGCAGCGAGAACTGCAGCATCGGGAAGGTCAGCACCGCCCCGTCGGCCGGCAGGTAGTGGTAGGCACTGCCGGTGTTGCTGACCGGACTGTGGGCCGCGCGCAACAAATACGGCAGCCAGGTGGTGCCGGCGATGGGAGCGGCGATCACGGCGATGGTGGCCAGCCGGCGCAGCGGGTCGAGCGCGGCTGTGAAGCCGTTGCGCCTCCAGCGCAGGCCGGCCAACAGCAGGGCCATCAGGGACATCGTGAACGCGCTGAAGGCCAGCAACAGCAAGTACCAGGTGGCGGTGAAGCCGAGGAATATCCCGGCGCCGACCACCGCCGCCCAGCCGCCCCTGCGCTCGGCTGTGCGGCCAGCTTCACGTTCGGTGTCCAACGTGCGGCCAGCCGCACGCTCGCCGGCGCGCAGTCCCGACCACGTGAGCACCAGCACCGGCGGCAGCAACACCGTGATCATCGCCGAGTA
>DASSGQ010000321.1:0-8652 GCA_035693385.1 Mycobacterium sp. | reverse complement strand
ATTCCCGGCGCCGTCTGCGGTGGCCGCGCTGGACGCCGAGCTGACCAGGCTGGACAAGCCACACGAATTCCACTCCTACGAGGGCGCGGGCCACGCGTTCTTCTCAGTCGACCGGCCGGTATACCGGGTGACGGCGGCGGTGGACGGCTGGCTTCGCATCGACGAGTTCTTCGCTACCCATCTGAAAGGCTAGGCGGGCCCATGTGCACACATCTGACCGAATACGTGCAGATCGACGGCAGCGGCAAAGGCGCTACGGGATGGTTCGGCGTCGACCGAGCGACCGTGTACGTCGACCACCCCGTCCATGCGCCCTACGCGCACACGGTGAACATCGACGTGCTCAATCCGCGGCTCGGCCCGTCGGCGCGGGTGGCGCTCGAGCTCACCGAAGAGAGCGCGCTGGCGCTGGCTGACGCCATCCGCAAAGCGCTCTCCCATGCCCCGGCGGGGCTGGCCTCCAAGAACCAGTAGGTGAGACATGACCAACGACATCGGGGACCGCAACTACCCGCAAATGGCCGCCAGCCGCGGGCGGATCGAGCCCGCGCCCCGGCGGGTCCGTGGCTATCTCGGCCACGAGCTGCTCTTCGACACCACCGCGGCCCGTTACGTGTGGGAATTGCCCTATTACCCGGCGTATTACGTGCCGCTAGCCGATGTCAGGCAGGAGTTCCTGAGCGACGAGAATCACCCGCAGAAGGTGCAGTTCGGTCCGTCGCGGCTGCACTCCCTGGTCGGCGGCGGCCAGACCTATCCGTCGGCCGCGCGGGTGTTCGACGCCGACGGTGACGGCCCGCTGGCGGGCACCGTGCGATTCGAATGGGATCCGTTGCGGTGGTTCGAGGAAGACGAGCCCATCTACGGCCACCCTCGCAATCCCTATTCGCGCGTCGACGCGCTGCGCTCGCATCGCCACGTCCGCGTCGAGCTCGACGGAATCGTGTTGGCCGACACGAAGTCTCCCGTGCTGTTGTTCGAAACAGGCTTGCCCACAAGGTATTACATCGACCCGACCGATGTCTCCTTCGAGCATCTGGAACCCAGCCCGACGCAGACGCTGTGTCCGTACAAAGGCGTCACGTCTGGCTACTGGTCGGTGCGGGTGGGCTCCGCGGCCGAGCAAACGGTGCATCCGGACCTGGCGTGGACCTACCACTATCCGCTGCCGGCGGTCGGCCAGATCGCCGGCCTGGTGGCCTTCTACAACGAGAAGCTCGACATCGTGGTCGACGGGGCCGCCCTGCCACGGCCGCGGACGCAATTCAGCTAATTCGAGGCGTCACGGGGCCGTCGAACGAAATCAATATTTAAAGCGGCGAACATGCGCCCGAAACATTCCGGTTCGAGGCTTCACCCGTTGTCGGCGTCACTACCACCGCAGCTGAATTACCAGCCTGCCGGCTCGAATTGGGGTGTGTCTGAACTATGTTGCCCTATCCCGATTGGCTAAATCCCGGAGACAACGCCTGGCAGTTGGTGGCGGCGACTCTGGTCGGCCTGATGAGCATTCCGGGTATCGCTGTTCTGTACGGCGGCATCGTGCAGAAGAAGTGGGCCGTCAACACCATGCTCATGGCCTTCACCGGGTTTTCGCTGGTGCTGGTCGTATGGGTGCTGTGGGGTTTCAAGATGGGCTTCGGCGAGCCGCTGAAGCTCGGCCCCGGCATCCTGCAGGCGGCGATCGGGAAACCCAGGACGATCCTGAGCAGCAACAACGAGCAGATCGCGTGGATCCCGCTGCTAGACGGCGCCATGCCGTCTTTCCGGTTCTCGGAGACCACGTTGGCCTACTTCCAGTTCGTGTTCGCGGCCATCACGCCGCTGCTGTTCCTCGGCAGCGTGATCGGCCGGATCAGCTTCAAGGTGTGGCTGATCTTCGTGCCGCTGTGGTCGACGTTCGCCTACTCGGTCAACGCGTTCCTGTTGTGGGGCGGCGGCTGGTGGGCGCAAGGCTCGCACGCCGCTCTGGACTACTCCGGTGGCTACGTGATTCACCTGGCGGCCGGAACGACCGGGTTTGTCGCCGCCGCGGTGATCGGTCCGCGACTGCAGCGGGACCGGGAACGCGCGGTGCCGAACAACCTGCCGCTTGCCGCGGTCGGCGCGGGCATCCTGTGGTTGGGCTGGAATGGGTTCAACGGCGGTGACCCCTACTTCGCCGGTGCCGACGCGTCGCTGGCGGTACTCAACACCAACCTCGCGACCGCATGCGCGTTGCTCACCTGGGTGGTCTGGGACCTCTTCGTCAGCAAGCAGCGCAAGCCCACGTTCCTGGGTGCCGTCAACGGCATGATCACCGGCCTTGTCGCCATCACCCCGGCGGCCGGCTTCGTCAACAGCTTCGGCGCGATGATCATCGGCGTTGTCGCCTCGTCCCTGGTCTGGATGTCCTGGAACTGGCTCGGCACCACGAAACTGTTCAAGAAGGTCGACGACACCCTGGGGGTGTTCCACACCCACGGCGTAGCGGGTCTGGCGGGCGGGTTGCTCGTCGGGGTGCTCGCGGACCCGCACGTCGTCGAATACCTGGGCGGCACCAGCGGGGCGGACGTGACCGCCGCCGGTTGGTTGTACGGGAACCATCCCAAACAGATATTGATCCAGGCCGGCGCCGCGGGCACGGTCATCGTCTGGGATGCCCTCGTCACGTTTGTCATCTTGAAAGTCCTCAGCCTGTTCATGAAGTTGCGGCTGCCCGACGAAGTGCTGGAAACCGGCGACGTCGGCGTGCACGACGAAGAGGCGTACCCGGACGACACGCTCGTCACGGGCCGGCGGGAGGCGTTTGCCACAACGCGGGCTGATTCCGCGGCCAAATCCGCCGAGTCAGTGGACGATTGAGGCTGTGAGCAGGCCATGAAGCTGGTTACCGCGATCGTCAAGCCGTTCACGCTCGATGACGTCAGGCACGCCGTGGAGGCCGTCGGCGTGCTGGGCTTGACCGTCACCGAAGTGCAGGGTTACGGCCGGCAGCGAGGGCACACCGAGGTCTACCGCGGAGCCGAGTACGCGGTCGAATTCGTTCCGAAGGTCCGCGTCGAGGTGCTCGTCGATGCGGAGGTGGCCGACCGCGTTGTCGACGCGATTATCGGCGCGGCCCGCACCGGGAAGATCGGCGACGGCAAGGTGTGGGTATCGCCGGTCGAAAAGGTGATCCGCATCCGGACCGGGGAACGCGACCACGAAGCGCTCTGAGGGCAACGGCATCGCGCGGCGACCGAATTGTTGCGGTACCGATGCACGCAAAGCTGGCTCGCAAAACCCGCCCGCAAACCCGTTACTGTGACGTCTGCCTCTTTTTTGGCGGCAAATTCTAAGAGTTTGTTATTTACCGGTCCCGGGCGTCGCGGGTGCCGCGGGTTAGCCACAAAGTTCGCATCATGCTTGTCAACGATGCAGCGGCTGTTTGCCGTTCACTGGGTCTTGGTGTGCTGGATAACGAAAGTCTAAGCGCGGCCCGGGCCATCGTGTGACGCGTTCAACAGTGCCGGCTTGCTGAATTTAATTTGGGCAGAATTCGGCCGGTAAAATTTATCTCAAGCAGTCACCTATTAGGTGCCGGAGTCCGGTGAATCCGGGGCAGTGTTTTCGCACAGCGTAGTCCGCGATCCAGCCCCTTGGACGTACCACGAACGCAGCAAAGGCGGTGTCAGCATGAGCGATGTTAAGCACCGGGAGCAGCTCCCGGATGGCCAGGTCATTGAGTTGGGCGCCGCGCCGGGATTCCCGATCGTCGTCCACGTTGCCGTGCACAACGGTCCGATCAGCGGCATGGCCGCCAGCCCCGACGGCAACCGATTGATGGTGGCCAACTACGGCAGCGACAGCGTCTCGGTGATCGACGTCGACACCTGCCGGGTCGTGGCGACCGTGGCCGGCCTCGACGAGCCGTTCGCGATCGCGATGGGCGGTCGCGACAGCGACCGCGCCTACGTCAGCACCGTGTCGACGGCGTATGACTCGATCGCGGTCATCGACGTGCCGACCAACACGGTCGTCGCGACGCATCCGCTGGCGCTCAGCGTGAGCGACCTGGCCGTAAGCCCGGACGGAAAGTACGTCTATGCCGCCCGGCACGACGCCGGCGGGGCCGACCTCGCCGTGCTGGACAGCACGACCGGCCAGCTGGAGGCCATCGACCTTCCCGCCCAGGCGGGCGGCACTACGGAATGCGTGCGCGTCTCCTCCGACGGGGGCCGCGTGTGCGTGGCCACCAACGGCCCGGCCGGTGGGCGGCTCGTCGTGCTCCGGACACCGGCGCGATCCGACGGTCGTGGCGGGCGATCCAAAGGCTGGCGCCGCAAGAGCGCCGCCCGGTCGCGCGCCGTCGAGACGAATAAGACGATCGAAATCGGTCTGCCCATCCGCGACGTCGCGCTCAGCCCCGACTCGTCGAGCGCGTACGTGGCCAGTTGCGCTCCCGACGGGGGGGTGGTGATCGACGTCGTCGACCTGCGCACCGCAAAAATCACCGCCACGCGCAAGATCGGCGAAATCGGTGGCATTCTCACCGGACTGACGCTGAGCGGCGACGGCGATCGCGCCTACCTGGTCAGCGACGACAGCATCACGGTGCTGTGCACGCTCACACACGACATCATCGGCACCGTCGGCGTGGCGGATCAGCCGTCGTGCGTGGTCGAAAGCCCGAACGCGAAGTTCCTCTACATCGCCGACTATTCGGGCGCCGTCACGGTGGTGCCCGTCGCCTCGATCGTCGCCTTGGGCGTCGCGACCCCGGCCCTCGAGAGCAGCCCGCCGGAGGAGTGGGTCGTGCCCGAGCTTCTGGGGTGCCAGGCGGCTCTCGCCTAACCGTTCGGCAAGGCGTCTGGCCCGTTGCGAAGGCCCGTAGCGAACAATTATTGCGTTCGCTGGACTGGGGCTTAGGGTGGATGCGCCCGACCGCACATGAGGCGGTGCTGCGCTAACACCCTAAGGCGGTACCTCGATGGACAGCACGATGCAGGACTTCCCGCTGACGATCGCCGCGATCATGCGGCACGGCTGCGGTGTCCACGGAATGCGGACCGTCACCACCGCCACCGGAAGCGGTTACCGCCAGACCAGCTACCACGAGCTGGGTCAGCAAGCGGCCCAGCTGGCAAACGCATTGCGCGGCCTCGGCATTACCGGCGACCAGCGGGTGGCGACGTTCATGTGGAACAACACCGAGCACCTGGCGGCCTACCTCGCGGTGCCTTCGATGGGCGCGGTTCTGCACACGCTCAACATCCGGCTGTTTCCCGAGCAGATCGCCTACGTCGCCAACGAAGCCGAGGACCAGATCGTGCTGCTCGACGCGTCACTGGTCAAGGTGCTGGCGCCGGTACTGGCCCAGCTCGACACCGTGCACACGGTGATCGTCGTCGGGGATTGCCCGGAAGGCCAGGCGGGTCCGCTGCAGGATTCGGGTAAGACAGTGCTGCAGTATGCCGAGGTGATCGGCGGCGAGTCGACCGAATTCGACTGGCCGCAGATTGACGAAAGGTCCGCGGCCGCAATGTGCTACACCAGCGGCACCACCGGCAACCCCAAAGGCGTGGTCTACAGCCATCGTTCGACCTTCCTGCACAGCCTGGCGGTATGTACCAGCAACGGGATCGGAGTCGGGGCCAGCGACAAGGTGCTGCCGATCGTGCCGATGTTCCACGCCAACGCGTGGGGGCTGCCGTACGCGGCGCTGGTGGCCGGGGCCGACATCGTGCTCCCCGATTGCCATCTTGACGGGCGATCGCTGATCGACATGATCGAAAAGCTGCGGCCCACGGTGGCGGGCGCCGTGCCGACCATCTGGAACGACGTCATGCATCGCCTCGAGGACGACCCGGACCACGACTTGACGTCGCTGCGCATGGTGGCCTGCGGTGGCTCGGCGGTTCCGGTATCGCTGATGCGCGGCTTCGAGGAAAAGCACGGCGTCCAGATCCGGCAGCTGTGGGGCATGACGGAAACGTCTCCGATCGCCACCATGGCCTGGCCGCCACCGGATGCCCCGGAGGACCAGCACTGGGCATTCCGCGGCACCGCGGGTCAACCGCTGTGTGGCGTGGAAGCCCGGATCGTCAACGACGACGGCCGGGTGCTGCCCAATGACGGCAAGACCGTGGGGGAACTGGAAGTCCGCGGCCCGTGGATCACCGGCTCCTACTACTTGGGGCGCGATGCCTCCAAGTTCGAGTCGGGCTGGTTGCGCACCGGCGACGTCGGCCGCCTCGACGGGCGAAGCTTCATCACCCTGACCGACCGGGCCAAGGACGTCATCAAGTCGGGCGGGGAATGGATCTCGTCGGTCGAGTTGGAGAACTGGCTGATCGCCCACCCCGACGTGGTCGAGGCCACGGTCGTGGGGGTTCCCGACGAGCGATGGCAGGAACGACCGCTCGCCGTCGTCGTGGCTAAACCGGGCGCGTCGGTCACGGCCCAGGAGTTGCGAACGTTTCTGGCGGACAAGGTCGCTCGGTGGTGGCTGCCCGAGCGGTGGACGTTCGTCGATGAGGTTCCGCGCACCAGCGTGGGCAAGTACGACAAGAAGGCCATCCGGTCGCGATACGCCGAGCATGCCTATTCGGTCGTCGAGGCTCGCGACTGAGCGCCGCCCAACCGCTGGCGCGCTGAGGGGGACCTGACGTCGGCGCGGCTTTCGGTACCGTCGAAATCATGTGCCGACTCTTTGGCGTGCACGCCGGGACCAACGCATGCACCGCGACGTTTTGGCTGCTCAATGCTCCAGACAGCCTGGCCCGGCAAAGCCGGAAGAACCCCGACGGCACGGGCCTGGGTGTTTTCGACGAGCACGGGCGTCCGCACGTGTACAAGCAGCCGATTGCGGCCTGGCAGGACACCCGCTTCGCCACCGAAGCGCACCGGCTGACGGGCACGACCTTCGTCGCCCATGTTCGCTATGCGACGACCGGGTCGCTCGACGTGCGCAACACCCACCCGTTTTTGCAGGACGGCCGAATCTTTGCGCACAACGGCGTGGTCCAGGGGCTGCCCGACATCGACGAACGGTTACGCGAACTCGGCACCGACGACCTGGTCCTGGGCCAGACCGATTCCGAGCGGGTGTTCGCGCTGATCACCGGGTCGATCCGGGCCCACGACGGTGACGTGACGATCGGTCTGGTCGACGCCATGAGGTGGCTTGCGGCGAAGGTGCCCATTTACGCGGTCAACATCCTGCTGAGCACGGCCACGGACATGTGGGGGCTGCGCTATCCGGAAACCCATGAGCTCTATGTGCTGGACCGCCGCCCCGGCCATCACACGGCCGAGCCCGATCCCGAATTCGACATGCGCACCAAGCGGATTCGCGCGCAGTCGGAGCACCTGTGCACGCGCTCGTCGGTGGTGTTCGCCAGCGAACCGATGGACGACGACGCGGCCTGGCGTCTGCTCGAGCCGGGCGAGCTGGTCCACGTGAACGCCGGGCTGCAGATCACCCGCAGTCTGGTGCTGCCCGACCCGCCCGCGCATCCGCTCCGCCAGGCCGACCTGAGCACGCCGGTCCAGCAGGCCCAGCACACTTCGGTGTAAGCGGTCTGAGCGGTCTGGGCGGTCTGAGGGCTATTGCGGCGCCCCCGCCCGGTGCTGGCAGAGTGAGTGGACGTGGCAGGCAGACGTGCGCTCGTGCTGGCCGGCGGCGGCATCGCCGGAATCGCCTGGGAGACAGGTGTTCTGCGCGGCATCGCCGACGAGTCGCCGGCGGCGTCGCGGCTGCTGCTGAATTCCGATGTGCTGGTGGGTACCTCGGCAGGGGCGGCGGTCGCCGCGCAGCTCGGCAGCGGCGCCACGCTCGAGGCGCTGTTCGACCGGCAAGTCGCGGAGTCGTCGGCGGAAATCGATTCCGGCGTCGACGTGGACGACATCACCGAACTGTTCCTGGCCGCCTTGGGCGAACCCGAAGACCCGACCACGGACAGGACCCGACAGCAGATACAGCGGATCGGGGCGGTGGCGTTGGCGGCCAAGACGGTCCCCGAGCAGGTCCGACGCCAGGTGATTGCGCAGCGCCTGCCATCGCATGACTGGCCGGACCGGGCCCTGCGGCTGACCGCGATCGACGTCGCAACCGGCGAATTGGTCGTTTTCGATCGGGAGACCGGCGTCGGGCTCATCGACGCGGTCGGGGCCAGTTGCGCGGTGCCGGGAGTGTGGCCACCGGTGACGGTCGCGGACCGGCGCTACATGGACGGCGGGATTGCCAGCTCGGTCAACCTTCCGGTGGCCGGCGATTGCCAGGTGGCCGTGGTGCTGGTGCCCTCGGGCGCCGACACGCCGTCACCGTTCGGCGATGGACCCGCCGCCGAGATCGCGTCGTTCACCGGCGCGACCCTCGCGGTGTTCGCCGACGACGCTTCGTTGGCGGCGTTCGGACCCAATCCGCTGGATCCCCGCTGCCGGGTCGCTTCGGCGGTGGCCGGGCGGGAACAGGGCCGCCGCGAAGCCGGGGCCGTGGCTCGCTTCCTGGGTGTCTGACGCAGCGCTCGGGTGTCGATCAACCCTCGATCGCGGGCGTCGCAGCAGTTTTTTCACCCGTGATCTCAATTGCGCGGGGGTCCCGGATCGCCGCCCCGGCGCTACCCGCATTCGTCGTCGGAGGCCGCGCGTGCGGCGGTGATCACTGCCGCCTGGCGCGCCAGCGTCAGG
>DASSGQ010000320.1:0-7253 GCA_035693385.1 Mycobacterium sp. | reverse complement strand
ATGCTCGAGGAAGCCGGTTTCCACCGCCCTGCCCCACACGTTCTGGTCGATCGAGAACGGTGAGCGCTTGGTGACGTTGATCGGGATGGCGTTCTCCTCGGCGAACGCGATGGCCTTTTCCCGAGTCCACGCGTAGTCGCGCACCGGGGCCAACACCTCGAGATCTGGTGCCAGCGAGGCGAATCCGACCTCGAACCGGACCTGATCGTTGCCCTTGCCGGTGCAGCCGTGCGCGACGATGCCGCCGCCGTGCGCGCGGGCGGCGGCGACCAGGTGCTTGACGATCAAGGGTCGGCTGATCGCGGACACCAGGGGGTAGCGATCCATGTACAGCGCGTTGTTCAGCACCGTCGGCAGGCAGTAGCCTTCGGCGAACTCGTCGCGGGCGTCGACCACGATCGCCTCCACGGCGCCGCAATCCAGGGCCCGCTGGCGGACCACCTCCATGTCCTCGCCGCCCTGGCCGAGGTCAATCGCCACCGCCACGACCTCGCGGCCGGTCTCCTTGCCGATCCAGCTGATCGCCACCGAGGTGTCCAGACCGCCGGAATACGCCAGGATGACGCGTTCTGACCCGCGTTCTGACATGGACCAATCTCCTTACTGAATGTTCTCGAACATGTCCGCGAGTTCTGCGCCGGTCATCGGCTCGCGGGCAACCACAAGGATGGTGTCATCGCCGGCGACGGTGCCGACCACCTGGGGCAGGGCCGCGCGGTCGATGGCGCTGGCCAGGTAGTGCGCCGCGCCGGGCGGCGTGCGCAACACCGCGAGGTTACCGCTCGCGTCGGTCGATACGAGCAACTCGCCGAGCAGGCGCGACATCCGGTCGGTTCCGCCCGCGACGCCGCGGACGGGGCTGCCGTCCTCGGGCACGATGTAGACGCCGGTGCCGCCGTCGGCGCCGCGCAGCTTCACCGCGCCGAGTTCTTCCAAATCGCGCGACAGCGTGGCCTGGGTGACGTCGATGCCCTCGTTGGCCAGCAACGCCGCCAATTCGCTTTGGCTACGCACCTCGGACGACGACAGGATGGACACGATGCGGGCCTGCCGGCCGACACGGGTGGCGCTGACCTCGGGCGCCGCCTTCGGGCCGCCCGTCATAAGCGCCGCTCCAGCAGCCACACCAGCAGCGCCTTTTGCGCGTGCAATCGGTTCTCCGCCTCGTCCCAGACCACGCTGGCCGGTCCGTCCATCACCTCGTCGGTGATCTCGTCGCCACGATGAGCCGGAAGGCAGTGCAGCACAATGGCTTCCGGATCAGCCAGCCCCAGCATTCTGGAGTTGACCTGAAACGGCCGGAACGGCTTAACCCGGTCCAGCCCGTCGTCCTCCTGGCCCATCGAGGTCCAGGTGTCGGTCACCAGGACGTCAGCGCCCTCGGCTGCCGCGTCGGCATCGTCGGTCAGGGCCACCGAGGCGCCGGTGGCTTCGGCGCGTTGACCGGCCGCGGCGACCACCGCCGGGTCCGGCGCGAAGCCCTTGGGGGCGGCGACGGTGACGTGGATGCCGGCGGTGGCCCCGCCGAGCATCAACGAGTGCGCCATGTTGTTGGCGCCGTCACCGAAGTAGGACAGCCGCAAGCCGCGCAGCGACCCCTTGCGTTCGGCGATGGTCTGCAGATCAGCGAGCACCTGACACGGATGAAACTCGTCGGACAGCGCGTTGACCACCGGAACCGTCGCGGCAGCGGCCATGGCGTCGAGCCGGTCCTGGCCGAAGGTCCGCCAGACGATGGCCTCGACGTAGCGGGACAACACCTGCGCGGTGTCCTGCAAGGTTTCGCTGCGGCCGAGCTGGGTGTTGCTGCTGTCGACCACGACCGCATGACCGCCGAGCTGCGCGATACCCACCTCGAACGAAAATCGGGTGCGGGTGGAGTTCTTGTCGAAGATGACCGCGACGCCGCGCGGCCCGTCGAGGGGGCGGCGGCTGAATGGGTCCTTCTTCAGCTCGGCGGCCAGCTGTAGGACGTCGGCCTGTTCTTGCGGCGAGAGGTCGTCGTCGCGCAGGAAGTGGCGCGTCATGCTGTCTCCCGGGCCGCGTCGAGGATGCCCGGGAGGGCGGCGATGAAGCCGTCGATCTGGGTGTCGGTGATGATCAGCGGCGGCGCCAACCGGATGACGTCGGGTGCGGCGGCGTTGACCAGGAATCCGGCGTCGCGCGCGGCGGCCTCGGTGTCCTTGGCCAGCGGCGCGGTCAGCACCACACCCCAGAGCAATCCCCGGCCGCGCACGTGGTCGATCAGCGGGTGTCCGAGCGTCTCGATGCCGTGGCGCACCGATTTGCCCAGCACCTCGGCGTGCCGGACCAGGTCTTCGGCGGCCAGCACCCGCAACACCGCCAGGGCCGCCGCGGCGCAGATCGGGTTGCCGCCGAAGGTGCTGCCGTGCAGGCCTGGTGTCAGCAGCTCGGCGGCGGGCCCGACGGCCAGGCACGCGCCGATCGGCAGCCCGCCGCCGAGCCCCTTGGCCATGGTCACCACGTCGGGGGTGATGCCGTCGTGCTGGTGGGCGAAAAAGGCGCCGGTGCGGCCCATTCCGGTCTGCACCTCGTCGAGCACCAGCAGGGTGCCGTGCCGCGCCGTAATGTCCCGCACGGTGGCCAGATAGCCCTCGGGCGGCACGACGACGCCGCTCTCCCCCATGATCGGCTCGAGGAACACGGCGGCCGTGTCGTCGTCGACCGCGGCAGCCAGCGCCTCGGTGTCGCCGTAGGGCACGTGCGTGACGTCACCCGGCAGCGGCTCAAACGGCGCCTGCTTTGTCGGCTGGCCGGTCAGCGCCAGCGACCCCATCGTCCGGCCGTGGAAAGCCTCTTGTGCGGCGACAAGTTTCGTGCGACCGGTGAGACGCGATAGCTTGAATGCGAGCTCGTTGGCTTCGGTGCCCGAATTGCAGAAGAACACTCGCGTCTGACGGTCGGTGCCCAACAGGGCGACCAATTCCTCGGCCAGTGCGATCCCGGGTTCGGTGGCATACAAGTTGGAAGTGTGGCCCAGCGTCGACATCTGCTGCGTGACGGCGTCGATGACGGCGGGGTGGCGATGGCCCAGGACATTGACCGCGATGCCGCCAAGCAGGTCCAGGTAGGTCTTGCCGTCCACGTCGGTGACCACGGCGCCGTCACCGCTGGCCAGGGCCACGGGCGGGGTGCCGTAGTTGTTCATCATCACCGATTCCCACCGGTGCTTCATGGTGTCCGTGTTAGTCAATGGCGCCGCTCTCCCCCGCAAGCGGGCGGTACCCCCACTGCATCGTCGCCCGCGCGGTCACACGCTCACCACCTTGGTGCCGGTGCCCGCGTCGGTGAACAGCTCCACCAACACGCAGTGTTCGACCCTTCCGTCGATGACGTGCGCGCTGGGCACTCCCCCGGTGACCGCTCTGAGGCAGGCCTCCACCTTGGGGATCATGCCCGCCTCCATTGTCGGTAGCAGTTGCGCCAGTGTGGCGGTGTCGATTTCGCTGACCAACGAGTCCCGGTCCGGCCAGCTGGCGTAGACGCCCTCGACATCGGTGAGCATCAACAGCTTTTCGGCTCCCAGGGCTTCGGCCAGCGCCGCCGCGGCGGTGTCGGCGTTGATGTTGTGTACCACGCCCTCGGCGTCCGGCGCGAGCGTAGACACCACCGGAATACGCCCTGCCGCAATCAGATCCAGCACCGCCGCGGTGTTGACGAGCTCGACGTCGCCGACCAGACCGATGTCGGTGGCCACGCCGTCGACGGTGACGCTGCGACGCACTGCGGTGAAAAGTTGTGCGTCCTCGCCGGTGATACCGACCGCGTAGGGCCCGTGCGCGTTGATCAGGTTGACCAGCTCGCGGCCCACCTGTCCGAACAACACCATCCGCGCCACGTCGAGCACTTCCGGTGTGGTGACCCGGAAGCCGCCCTTGAAGTCGCCTTCAATGCCGAGCCGCCGCAGCATCGCGGTGATCTGTGGTCCACCGCCGTGCACGACGACGGGATGGATGCCGCAATTGCGCAGAAACGCCATGTCGGCCGCGAAGGCGTGGCGCAGCGCGTCGTCGGTCATCGCGTTGCCGCCATATTTGACGACGACGATCTTGCCGTGCAACTGCTTGAGCCAGGGCAGGGCTTCGGCGAGCACCTGCGCTTTGACCTGCGTGGGTAGCGCCTCGGTTTTGGTGTTCACGAGCTGTACGCCGAATTCTCTTCGACGTAGGCGTGCGACAGGTCGGTGGTCCGGATGGTGGCCCGACCCTCGCCGACGCCGAGGTCGACGTTGATGTCGATGTCGGCCCCGGAAAGGTCCACCTCGCGGGCGCCCGGGGCTCCGGCTCCGTCGACGCATACCGCAGAACCATTGAACGACACCGTGATTCGATCAGGGTCGAGGGTTATCGGCGCCATGCCGACGGCCGCGAGTACGCGGCCCCAGTTGGGGTCGGACCCGAACACCGCAGTCTTGACCAGACTGTCGCGGGCGATCACCCGGGCGGCGGTGAGCGCGTCGTCGTCGCTGGCGGCCCCCATGACCGTCACGCTGACCCGCTTGGTCACCCCCTCGGCGTCGGCTTGCAGCTGGGCGCACAGGTCGTCGCACACCCGCAGCACCGCGTCGTCGAGATCGGCCTGAGGCGGGGTGATCCCACTGGCTCCGGACGCTAGCAACAGCACCGTGTCGTTGGTGGAACAGCTGCCGTCGATGTCGAGCCGGTCGAAGGTGCGGGCGCTGGCGCGGCGCAACGCCCGATCGAGCGCCGCCGGCTCGACGGCGGCGTCGGTGGTGAGCACGCAGAGCATGGTGGCCAACGACGGTGCCAGCATGCCCGCGCCCTTGGCCATCCCGCCGACCGTCCAGTTGTCCAGATGGTGCAGCGCAACCTGTTTGGGCACGGTGTCGGTGGTCATGATGGCGTGGGCGGCGTCCTCGCCGCCGTTCAGGCCGCCGGCCATCTCGCGCACGATCTCACGCACGCCGGTAAGCACTTTGTCCATCGGGAGCCGGTCACCGATCAACCCGGTGGAGCAGACCGCGACCTCGATGGCTCCGGTCTCGGTCCCCCAGTCGGACAGCGCAGCCGCGACCACCTCGGCCGTGGCATGGGTGTCCTGGAAACCGGCCGGTCCGGTGCAGGCGTTGGCACCGCCGGAGTTGAGGATCACGGCACGCAGCCGCCCGGTGGTCAGCACCTGCCGGGTCCACAGCACCGGCGCGGCTTTGACCTGGTTGCGGGTGAACACTCCGGCGGCCGCGTAGTCGGGGCCCTCGTTGAAAACCAGCGCGAGGTCGCGGGCCCCGGATGCCTTGATCCCCGCGGCGATGCCCGCGGCCCGGAACCCGGCCGGCGCGGTGACGCCTTGCTCACGCAACAACCTTGCGGCAGTAGCTATTTCAGTCACGGCGCAACCCCGATCACCGAAAGACCTTCTGTCTCCGGCCAACCCAGCGCGAGGTTCATCGACTGCACCGCCGCGCCGCCGGTGCCCTTGACCAAGTTGTCGATCGCGGCGATCGCCACGAACGTCTCGGCGGCCTCGTCCACCGCGACGGCGATGTGCGCCGCGTTGCTGCCGGTCACCGCTCCGGTGCGGGGCAGTTGCCCTTCGGGCATAAGATAGATGAATGGCTCTGCGTCATACGCCTTTTCGTAAGCAGCGCGCAGCTGCGACAGCGGTGATCGGGTGCGGGCGGTGCAGGTGGCCAGGATGCCGCGAGACGTCGGGATGAGCACCGGCGTGAACGAAACCGTGACGTCGCGGTCGGTGACGGCGCGGAGTCCCTGAGCGATCTCGGGGGTGTGCCGGTGGGCTCCCGCGATGCTGTAGGCCCGCGCCGACCCGATGACCTCCGAGCCGAGCAAGTCGGCCTTGGCCGCGCGGCCGGCTCCAGACGTACCGCTGACGGCGACCACCGTCACGGCGGGCTCGATGAGGTCCCCGGCCACCGCGGGGGCCAACGCCAGTAGCGCGGCGGTCGGGTAGCAACCGGGAACCGCGATACGGCGGGCTCCGCGAAGCCGCTCCCGTCCGCCGGGCAGTTCAGGCAACCCGTAGGGCCAGCTGCCGGCGTGCGGGGATCCGTAGAACCGTTCCCAGGTAGCGGCGTCGGTCAGCCGGAAGTCGGCGCCGCAGTCGACGATCAGGGTTTCGGGGCTGAGCTGTTCAGCCAGCGCGGCCGAATGTCCGTGCGGCAAGGCGAGGAACACCACGTCGTGTCCGGCGAGCACGGCAAGTTCGGTGGGTTCAACCACGCGCTGGGCCAAGGGAATTAGGTGCGGATGGTGCTCTCCGAGCGTGCTGCCGGCACTGGCCGCGGCCGTGACCGCGCCGATCGTGAGCCGGCCGTCGGCGCAGGCGGGGTGTCCGAGGAGTAGGCGAAGGATTTCGCCGCCCGCGTAGCCGGTGGCACCGGCCACCGCCACGCGCAATAGGTCGGCCATTCCGACAATTCTGCATGGTTATGCAGCAGTTTGCAAATCCATTCCCAGGCTTCGCCGGGGGCCCCGCCGGGCGCCCAGGACGCCGTTTCGGTGCCGGCTCCGCTTGGGGTGAGCCACGCGCCTACGCGGGCGTCCTGGGCACCACCCCCCTAGGCGGCGACCCCGACGCCCAGGCTCGCACTCAACGCGGCCTGGAGCGAGAGTTCGAGGTCGGTCAACGCAACGTCCAAAGACGTCACGAGTGAGCCGCCGGTCTGTTCGAGTCCAGCGCTGGCACCGGCAACACCGGCCGCCAGGGCGGCACCGGCCCCAATAAAGCCAGGGAAGGCAACGCCAATGCTTCCCGACAAAGCCCCGCTGAGCGCGGAACCAATCTCGGCGCCGGCGTCCTCCCAGACCCGCACCAGCGCGTTACCGGTCGCCCCCAGGTCGGACAGGCTTGCGGCCAGGCTGCCGCCCAAGGCTTCGCCAGTGTGAATCAGCCCGCCCAGGCCGCCACCGAGGCCGGCTGTCAAGGCTTGCACGGTCTGCCCCAGGCCCGACAGGGCCGCGTTCAGACTGGCCGACAGGGCGGCATTGATCGACAGGCCCAGGTTCAGGTTGGCCAACTCGGCGCCGACGTTGGCCACCAGGGACGCTCCGGTCTGAACCAGCCCGTTGAGCCCGGCGCCGAAGGCGTTGGCCAGCGAGATACCGGTGGTGGCCAGACCCGACAACCCACCCGTCAGACCACCCTCGAGCAGCGCACTCAACGGACCCAGGCCCGAAAGCGAACCACTCAGGCCCAACGACAGCGCAGTGCTCAACGAACCGCCCAGACCCGACAGCGCCACGCCGAGGTTG
>DASSGQ010000319.1:0-2568 GCA_035693385.1 Mycobacterium sp. | reverse complement strand
GGGATGGTGCGGATGTTGCGCTGCGCCGGGGCGGCGCTCGACGACGGCATGGTCTATTGGGATGTCCGCGCGTCGGCGAGGTTCCCGACGATCGAGGTGCGCGTGGCTGACGTGCCCGCGACGGTCGCCGAGACGGTCTTGTTGGCCACGTTGATTCGGGCCAGCGTGATGACGGCGCTCGACGACGAGCGACGTGGCGAACCCACGCCGCCGCTCACGCCGCACGCGCTCAAGGCGGCGTACTGGAAGTCGGCCCGCGACGGGCTTGACGGCAAAGCCATCGATCTGCTCGAAAGCCATGCGCCGGTGCCCGCGCGAAAGTTGTTGCAGCGCTTGGTCGATCACGTCAGGCCGGCCCTCGAAGACGTCGGCGACTACAAGATGGTGAAGGCCGAGCTGGCGCGCCTCGACTATGTGGGCAACGGCGCGATGCGGCAACGGCGGGCATGGGACCGACAGCATGACGTGAAAGACGTCATCGCTGAGTTGGCGGCCGCCACGCTGTCGTAGGAATAGTGCTTCTGCGGACCGTCAACAGATGAGGCTCTGCTGACTGATCTGTGGGTCATTGACGGCCGGGCAGGGCTGGGCGGTGCCCTCCTAGGGTGAGCATTGCCAGGGCGATTAAGGGGCCGGGGTGAGCGAAGCCGAAGGCGATGCGGGTGATGAGTCGGATCTTGGTGTTGACCGATTCGATGAGCCCGTTGGATAGGCCGTGGGCGATGGAGGCGAGGATCTGCGCGCGGTGGCCAACGATGCGACGTTGGAGGGTGACGAATGATTCGATGCGGCAGCGCCGTGCCCAGGCGACCCACCTGTCCAAGGCTTCGCCGGCCTGGTCGGCGGGCAGTTTGAAGACCGTGCGCAGGCCTTCCTTGAGGAGGTAGGCGCGGTAGAGCCGCGGGTCGGTTTTGGCGATCCAGTCCAGCTTCACCTGTTGGCGGTCGGTGAGGTTCTCTGGGTTCTTCCACAGCGCATACCGTGCGCGCCGCAGTGCTTGGGCTGGTCCGGTGGCCACGGTGGCGCGTCGGCCATGGGCCCACCCGTGATTGCGGGTGTGACCGTCGCGGCGGGCGTTGTTCCACGCCTCGCGCCGCACGGCATCGAGTGCCTCGGTGGCCCAGCCGACGACGTGAAACGGGTCGGCGCATCGGATGGCGTTGGGGCAGCGCTTGCTGACCACGTCGGCGATCCATTCGGCCCCGTCGGCGGTGACGTGGGTGATCTGGGCGCATCGACCCTGCCCCGATGCCTCCAGCGCATCGAAGAAGGCGCCCACGGTCGCGCGTTCGCGGCCGGGATGCGCCCACACCAGCCGGCCGCTGTCGTGGTCGACCACGACGGTCAGGTATTTGTGGCGGCGCTTGTAGGAGATCTCATCGATCCCGATCCGCTGCAGGCCGGCGAACGCGTCGACCCCGGCGGCGGTGTCGGCCCACACCCGAGTGATGATCACGCCGACTGTGCGCCAGGCGATCCGCATCAGCTCGGTGATTGCTCGCTTCGAGCACTGCGTGGCCAACCAGGCCACCTGCTGATCGAACGAGCGGGTATGCCCCGCGCCGTGTCGGGCCCAGGGGACCTGTCGCACCGTCGGCCCGTGGGCGGGGCAGTTGACCCGCGGGACGTCAGCTTCCAGGAAGACCTGGATGGGTCCCATGTCGAGCCCGCGCCACCGCCGCCGCCCCTGGCCACGGTCATACCAGGAGGCCCTCGATCCGCAGGTTCCGCATCGACCCCGGTTCGCTCGTCGCGGCCGCACGTGGGCCACGAGAACCTGTGCCCCCTCGTCGAACTCGACGTCCTCGACCACGGTGCTCTCGACGCCCAACAAGGCGCGCCATAAACTGGCGTTCCGCACGCCGTTCTCCGATCTGTAGTTTTTGACCTTCGACAAGCCAAAAACCTAGACGGACAACGGCGTGTGGCCGTTCAGGCGCACTCAACGACCCACGGAAGTGTCACAAGAGCCACATTTGATGACGGCGCGCAGAAGAGACGCCCACCGGCGACACGCCCGTCGGCGCTAGGTACAGGCGGCCAACACCAGCTCGCGCACCCGCGCGGCGTCGGCCTGGCCCTTGGTCGCCTTCATCACCGCACCGACGATGGCGCCCGCCGCCTGCACCTTGCCGCCGCGGATCTTCTCGACGACGTCGGGGTTGGCGGCCAGCGCCTCATCGACTGCGGCCTGCAGCGCCGAATCGTCGCGTACGACTTCCAGCCCGCGGTCCTTCATCACCTGCTCGGGCTCGCCCTCGCCGGCCAGCACTCCCTCGACGACCTGGCGCGCCAGCTTGTTGGACAGCTTGCCGTCGTCGATGAGCTTCACGACGGCGGCGACCTGCGCCGGCGTGATCGGCAGCGCGTCGAGTTCGACGCCAGCCTCATTGGCCTTCTGAACCAAGAAGTTTCCCCACCATGCGCGGGCCGCGTCGCTCGACGCGCCCTGATCGACGGTGGCGGCGACCAATTCGACGGCGCCGGCGTTGACCAGGTCACGCATCACCTCGTCGGAGATCCCCCAGTCCTCCTGAATCCGCTTCCGCCGCAACCACGGTAGCTCGG
>DASSGQ010000318.1:0-5251 GCA_035693385.1 Mycobacterium sp. | reverse complement strand
TGTGGCTGGACATGAAGTTGCCCCTGCTGGGTCCCGTGTCGCTCACCGGCTTCCAGAACGCCTGGTTCTTCTTGTTCCTGTTGCTCGTGCTGCTGGTCATCGGCGTCTACGTCGCGGTGCAATTCGCCCGCCGGCGGCGGGTACTGCGGTTCGCCAACATGGAAGTACTCGAGCGCGTCGCGCCGATCCGCTCGGGTCGGTGGCGGCACCTGCCGACGATCCTGCTTGCCACGTCGTTGGTGCTGCTGACCACCGCGATGGCCGGGCCGACGTCTGACATCCGGATACCGCTCAACCGCGCGGTCGTCATGTTGGTCATCGACATCTCGGAGTCGATGGCGTCCACCGATGTCCCGCCCAACCGGCTGGCTGCGGCCCAGGAGGCCGGCAAGAAATTCGCCGACGAGCTGACGCCGGCTATCAACCTGGGGCTGGTGGAGTTCGCTGCCAACGCCTCACTGTTGGTCGCCCCGACGACCAATCGTGAGGCCGTCAAAGCGGCGATAGACAGCCTCAAGCCGGCCCCGAAAACCGCCACGGGTGAGGGCATCTTCACCGCGCTACAGGCCATCGCCACGGTCGGCTCGGTGATGGGAGGGGGCGACGGGCCGCCACCCGCACGGATCGTGCTGGAGTCCGACGGCGCCGAAAACGTGCCGCTTGACCCCAACGCGCCGCAGGGCGCGTTCACCGCGGCCCGGGCCGCGAAATCCGCGGGAGTGCAGATATCGACGATCTCCTTCGGCACGCCCTACGGCACCGTCGACTACGAGGGCGCCACCATTCCGGTTCCGGTGGACGATCAGACGCTGCAGAAAATCTGTGAGATCACCGACGGCGAGGCGTTCCACGCCGACAGCCTGGAGTCGCTCAAGCAGGTCTATTCGACGCTGCAACGCCAGATCGGCTACGAAACCGTGAAGGGCGACGCGAGCCTCGCCTGGATGCTGCTCGGGACGGTGGTCATGGCCGGTGCCGTGCTGGCCGGGCTGTTCCTGAACAGCAGGCTGCCGTCCTGAGCGATCAGGTCGGAAGCCGCCGATTGATCACCAGCGCCAGCATCGTCGCGATCAGGGCGGTGATGACGCCGAGGCGCAGCCACCCGGCACTGCCGGGACCGGGCACGGTGCGATACCCGATGTCTTTCTCGATGGCGTTGTAGCTCTTGTTGAGTTCGCCGACGTTGGTGGCGCTATAGGACTGCCCGCCGGACAGCCGGGCGATGGTTCTCATCTGGTCGGTCTGAACCGGGACGGCGACCCGCTGTCCGTCCATCTCGATCTCGCCCGTCGGGGTGCCGAACGAGATCGTCGAGATGGGCACGCCCTGGTCCTTGGCCAGGCGTGCGGCGGTGTAGGCGCCGTCGTGCGGATCGTTGGGATCCGACGGCTTGTTCTCGGCGCCGTCGGAGAGGAGCACGATGCGGGCCGGCGGCGGACTGTCCCCGCCCGCGACGGCGGTGGCCCCGACCGCATGCAGGGCGGTGAAGATGGCCTCGCCGGTCGCCGTGCTGTCGGCGAAGTCGAGCTTTTTCAGCGCTTCCACTGTCGCTTGGTGCTGCGGGGTCGGGGGAACCAGCAGGTAGGGCGTTCCCGCGAAGCCGACGAGCCCGAGGTTGATGCCCGGCGTCAGCTGACTGGCGAACTGGGTGGCGGCCTGTTCGGCCGCCTTCAGCCGGTTGGGCTCGACGTCGGTTGCCCGCATGGACTGCGACATGTCGATGACCAGCATGATGACCGCGCGATTGCGCGGTATGCGCATGTCGTGGGTGGGAGTGGCCAACGCGATCGTCAACAGCACCAGGCAGAGCAGCGACGCCGCGATCGGAAGGTGCCGCCACCACGACTGCGGCACCTCCGACTCGGTGAACCGGCGCAACCGACGCCGGCGTCGAGCCTGGACGATGACGTAAACGGCGAGCAGAGCCAGCGGGATCAAACCGAACAGCAGCATGCCCGGACGTTGGAACCCGTACAACGGCAACGGGCCAATTCCGGGAAGTGACACGTGCTTTACCTTCCCGTTCAGACCCGTCTAGACCCGTTCCGGCCGTCCCCTCGACGGACGGCGGACGCTGCCCGCCAGTAAAGAGCAGTCTTCAAGGCGCGTCAAACGTGGCGGCTATTCGCGCCTGAGCCGCCCGTCGACGAACTGCTCCAACTTCTCCCACTCACGCACCGTGGCCGCGTACGGGGGCCCCGGCTTGGCGACCGAGTCGGGTTCGAGCACGTAGGCCACCAACTTGCCCAGCGGCCGGCCCGGCTCGAGCGTCTTGTCCACCGTGCCCTCCTCGGAGTAGTCCCCGATGTCGCGGAGCAGCTCGACGACCAGGTCGAGCTGGTCACGATCCACCGAGTCCGGCCCGTCGGCGAAGTCGTCCGCCAAACCGCTGAGCACGTAGATGTTCTCGTCGGTGACCTCGACCCGCAAGGAGCCGTCGGTTGCGGCGGTACGAATGTCGTCGTACGTGCTCAAATCGGCCAGGTCGTGGTCGTGCTCGTCGGCCAGGTAGCGGGCCAGCGCCCGCTCGGAGCCGAAGACGCTGATTCGTCCGTTGCGGCCCAGAAAGATCGGGCGATCGTCCAGGTAGCAGCGAAGCGTGTAGAACGTCCCGGAACTGGTCATGATGCGAATCGGGTCGATGCCCACCTGCAGCCAGAAGTCCTCGTCGGTGCCCAGGACAACGGTGTCCCCGGTAGCGCGGGCTTCGTCTTCCTCGTCCTCAGAGTCTTCGTCTTCTTCGTCTTCTTCGTCTTCTTCGTCTTCGGAGTCGTCGGAGTCTTCGGAGTCGTCGGTTTCGTCGGCCGCGTCTTCCTCGTCTGCCTCGCTGGTGTCGTCTTCGTTTTCGGAGTCCTCAGCGGCCTCCTCGTCGTCTTCGGTCGCCTCGTCCTCGAGCTCTTCGGCCAGTTCCTCGGCCGCCTTGGCCGACAACGCGGCATCGACCTCCGGGGCGGTGATGATCGCGTCGATCGCGCTGATGACGCCGTCCCAGCTTCGCCCGACGACCTCTGCGATCGCATTCCAGCGTTTCTGGCCGGCTTTGCCGGTGAAGTGGTCGATGCCGCCGGACACCGTGCCCAGAGTGGGGTTGCCGTTGAAGAACTTCGACACCGCCGCCAGTTCGCACACCGAGCCGATGGACGACACGATCGCCAGTGCGGCGGCGAGCGCATTCACCGACTCCTGGGTCGGCTTCTCCGATAACAGCTCCTCGACGACGACCAGATCGAACTGCCTGTCTTCGTCCGGCTGGAAATCGCGCGAGGGAGCCGAGGTCAGGTCGTCCCACGCCGGATGGTCGACCAGATCGTTTTCGGTGTCGGAGCGCACAAACGCGATCAGGTCGGCGACGGTCTCGAAGGCATACAGGTCCTCGTCCCTGCCCAGAAAGGCCTCCCACTCGTCGCCGGCGTCGCGCCAGCGGGGCGCCCACACGGTGTAGCGGTCACCGGCGGACAGGCTCAGGCGGATGGGCACGAGGTCAGCAGCCATGCGGCACAGAATAGCGACGGACGACGAAGGTGCCGGGCCCGGATGCGGCTAGCCCGGCGACAGCGAGCGCCGGGACGGCGGGCCTAGGCGGTCCAGATATCGGCGATCGGGGCAGCGTTCACCGCGTTACCCGTCTTGGGTAGCCCGTACATCTGCTCGAGAGTGGAGAGCACGTTGTAGTGGTTGATCTGGTCGTTATAGGTGCCGGGCTGCACATGGGCTCCGTAAACCACCGTCGGGATCTGGTTGCGGGCGGAGTCGTCGTCCTCGTCCCACGTCACGACGAGCAGGCTGTTATTGGCCACCGCCCAGTTGGCGTACCCCGACAGCTGGCGGCTCAGCCAGGCATCGCCCTGCGCGATCGAACCGTCGTGCATGTTGTCGTTGTTGTTGGGAATGACGAACGACACGGTGGGCAGGTTGGCGTAATTTCCCATCGGGAACGCAGAAAACGGCACCGAGTTCGCGGGCGGCACGTTGGTGAAGTTGGCCCACGGCACATGCTTGCGCGCGTACTTGCCGGCGCTGCACACGGGTGAGCCGACCGCCGGAAGGTCTTCGGCATAGCCGATGAACGTGTAGCCCGCGGCGAGCAATTCAGAAGCCAGGTTGGGCAGGTTGCCGCCGTTGACCGGGCACAGGTCCTTGGTCACGCCGAACGTGCTGCCGGCGAAGAGCGCCAGATAGTTCGGCTCGCTGGGATGTGTTTCGGCGAACGACTCGGCCATGTTCGCGCCATTGGCGGCCAGCGCGCTGATGAAGGGCGCCGACTTGTTCCCGATGATGTTGCCCTCAGAGCGGTTCTCTTCCACCACGATGACCACATGTGCGGGCTGCGGGATCGCGGCCGCCGCAAGGCTCGCCCGAGGCGCCAGCGCGGTGGCCGCCAGCCCCGTCAACGCCACCGCGCCGACCAGGCGGAGCGCTCGATACGCCCTGTCTATCAACCTTCTTGGACCTTCGATTGGGCTCGGCACCCGGGGAGTATATGAGCCGATTTCTCGCGTCGACGGCGCCGACGCGAGCGTGTCAGCGGGCCTTTAACGATCCGGAGCCGGATTGTTATATAGGGTCGAATCCCGTGGAGGTGCGTGTCGTCGATCACCCGCTGGCGGTCGCCCGGCTGACCACGTTGCGTGACGAACGCACGGACAAGGCCGGCTTCCGGGCCGCGTTGCGTGACCTGACCGTGATGCTGGTGTATGAGGCCACGCGCGACGCCGCCCGCGAGACTTACCCAGTCCGCACACCGCTGGCCGAAACGCTCGGGGTTCGACTGGCCAACCCGCCTCTGCTGGTGCCGGTGTTGCGCGCCGGGCTCGGTATGGTCGACCAGGCGCTCGCGCTGCTGCCGGAGGCCCGGGTCGGATTCGTCGGCGTGGCTCGCGACGAGGAAACCCATCAGCCGAGGGGCTACATGGAGTCGCTGCCGGACGACCTGACCGCTTTGCCCGTTATGGTGCTCGACCCCATGCTGGCGACGGGCGGGTCACTGAAGCACACGATCGATTTGCTGCACCGCCGCGGCGCATCGGACATCACGGTGCTGTGTGCGGTGGCCGCCCCGGAAGGCATTGCGGCACTTGAGGAATCGGCGCCGAACGCGCGGCTGTTCGCCGTGGCCGTCGACGACGGGCTCAACGAGGTCGCCTACATCGTGCCGGGTCTCGGCGATGCGGGTGACCGCCAATACGGCCCCCGCTAGCCTGGTGCCGCGCCTGGCTCACCAGCCTTGCACCGCGGAGACCAATTGGTCGCG
>DASSGQ010000317.1:0-4146 GCA_035693385.1 Mycobacterium sp. | reverse complement strand
CGACGAACCCGCGCGGGCGCGGCTGGCCTGCGCGCTGGCCGAAGAAGGGCGCGCCGTCGCGGTGGTGTCGTCGGGCGATCCGGGAGTGTTCGCGATGGCCACCGCCGTCCTGGAAGAGGCCAAACAATGGCCCGGGGTGCGGATCCGGGTGATTCCGGCGATGACCGCCGCCCAGGCCGTCGCCAGCCGAGTCGGTGCCCCGTTGGGCCACGACTACGCGGTGATCTCGTTGTCCGACCGGCTCAAACCATGGGAGGTTATCGAGTCGCGGCTGGCCGCCGCGGCCGCCGCCGATCTGGTGCTGGCCATCTACAACCCGGCGTCGGCGACGCGGACCTGGCAGGTCGGCGCGATGCGCGACGTGCTGATGGCCCACCGCGAACCCGGCACACCGGTGGTGATTGGGCGCTCGGTGTCGGGCCCCGACGAGGACGTGCGCGTGGTGCGGCTGGCCGACCTCGACCCCGCCCATGTCGACATGCGCTGCCTGCTGATCGTCGGGTCCTCGCAAACCCAGTGGTATTCCGACGATTTCGGATACCGGGTGTTCACCCCTCGGCGCTATCCGGCCTAGTGGTGATCGCTAGCTCGGCGGAGCCGGGCGAAGCGGATCACCACCAATCGGCTAGTGGTGATCGCCAGCTCGGCGGAGCCGGGCGAAGCGTGAGTCCGCCCGGTCTTTGCGCGTGGACCGGGCATGCGCAACGATGCAGGGATGCGGTGTGAGGTTGCGCGCGAGGCGCTTTCTGCACGATTGGACGGCGAGCGTCCGCAGGTGCTCGCGCAGCAGGTCGATGCCCACCTGGAATCGTGCCGGGGTTGCCGCACCTGGTTGATCGGCGCTGCGGTGCAGACTCGCCGCCTGGCCTCGATCGAACCCGGCCTGGGGCCGGACCTGGTTGACAAGATCATGGCAAGCCTGGCCGAGCAGTCCACCGCTTATCACCGCTGGATGCGCTGGCTGCGGACGCACTATCTGCGGTGTGGGCTGATCGGCGTGGGGCTTTTTCAGGTGGCGATCGCGGCCGCCCAAATCAGCGGGATCGATTTCGGCATGGTGTCGGAGCACGAGCACGGCGCGATGTCCGGGGAGCACCTGATGCACGAGTCGACCGCATGGTTGCTGGCGTTGGGTTTGGCGACGATCGCCGCCGGGATATGGCCGGTCGCCGCGATCGGCGTCGCGGCTATCACCGCCGTGTACACCGTTGCGTTGGTGGGCTATGAGGTTGTTGACGCCTTGGCCGGCGAGGACACCCCGGCACGTATCGCCAGTCACCTGCCCGTGTTGCTCGGCTTGGTGTTCACGTTGCTCGTGGCGCGCGAACGCGCGGGGTCGCGCCGGCCGCGCAGTTCGGACGCCGACGCCGAAGTCGACCGCCCCGCCCAGACCACCGCGCCGCACACCGCTCGACGGCGCGGGCACCTCTGGCCGATCAACCGGTCGGCTCCCGACCCCGTCAACGCGTCTACGACGACCGGTCGGAGACTGACCGAGCCCGCGCAACTAAGGTGGTTGCTCATGACCGCGTCAGGCGACGACAAGGCCGTCACCGAACTCGCCTTGGCCGCCGCACGCGGGAACGCGCGAGCGCTCGAGGCGTTTATCAAAGCGACTCAGCAAGACGTCTGGCGGTTCGTCACCTACCTGTCGGATGCGGGCAGCGCCGACGATCTCACCCAAGAAACCTTCCTTCGGGCGATCGGCGCCATCGAGCGGTTCTCGGGACGGTCCAGTGCCCGAACCTGGCTGCTGGCCATCGCGCGCCGCGTCGTCGCCGATCACATCCGCCACGCCCAATCGCGGCCGCGCACCGCATCGGGCGCCGACCCCGACCAGTTGCCCAGCGGAACGCGGCACGCCCGCGGGTTCGAAGACCTGGTTGAGGTGACCACGATGATCGCCAACCTGAGCGCCGAACAACGGGAAGCGTTGTTGCTCACCCAGCTGCTCGGACTGCCCTACGCCGACGCCGCCGAGGTGTGCGGTTGCCCGGTGGGCACCATCCGCTCTCGGGTGGCGCGCGCCCGGGATGCGCTGCTGGCCGACGCCGAACGCGACGACCTCACCGGCTAATCCAGCCCGGCGACCCAGCTGGCCGCCTCTTGAACTGTGTCCACCACCGTCACTCCAGTCGGCAGCTGCGGGCGGGCAACCATCACCACCGGAATGCCCTGCGCCGCAGCGGCGTCCAGCTTTGCACGAGTCATGTCGCCGCCGCTGTTCTTGGTCACCAGCGCGTCAATGCGGTGCGTGCGCAGCAGCGCCAGTTCGTCGTCGTAGCGATACGGCCCGCGCGACAGCAACAGCCGGTGACGACGCGGGAGTAAGGCGGCGTCGGGCGCGGTGACGGCGCGGATCAAAAACCACGCGTCACTGTCGGCGAAGGCGTTCACGCCGGAGCGACCGGTGGTCAGGAAGACGCGCGAATAACATTTCTGCGCAACGATTTCCGCCGCTTCTGTGTCCGATGCCACGATTGCGGCCGCGCCGGGGTGCCAGGCCGGCCGGGCCAGCACCACGTGGGGTATCTGTAGTTGGCCACACACCTGCGCGGCGTGCGCTGTCATGGTTGCCGCGAAGGGGTGGGTGGCGTCGACGACGGCGTCGATGTGTTCGTCTTGCAGCCAGCGGCGCAGCCCGTCGACACCGCCGAAACCGCCGATGCGGACCGGGCCGACGGGCAGGGCCGGGTCCGATACCCTCCCGGCCAGCGAGCTGATGACGTCGACTTGCGGGTGCAGGGTTTTCGCCAGCGCGCGGGCCTCGGCGGTGCCGCCGAGCAGCAGCACCCGCATCAGTGCCGGCTCCCCCGACCCCGCCGGGCCGAATACAGGTAGCTGTCGGCGAATCCCTCCGCCGCCAGCACATCGCCAACGATGATCACGGCGGTCTTGGTGATGTCGGCGTCGCGCATCTGCCGGGCGATGTCGGCAAGCGTGCCACGCAGCACGGTCTGCTGTGGCCAGCTGGCGTAAGCCACGACCGCGGCGGATGTTTCGGGTTTATAGCCGCCTTCGAGTAGTTGCGGGACGACGGCGTCGATTTGGGCGGCGGCCAGATGCAGCACCAGGGTGGCGGTGGATCGGGCGAGGGCAGCCAGCTCTTCGCCAGGCGGCATGGGTGTCGACAGGGTCGCCACCCGGGTCAGCGTCACCGTCTGGGCCACTCCGGGCACGGTGAGCTCGCGTTTCAGGGCCGCCGCCGCCGCGGCGAAAGCCGTTACACCCGGCACGATTTCGTATTCGATGCCCTGCGAGTCGAGTCGCCGGCACTGCTCGGCCAGCGCGCTGTACAGCGACGGGTCGCCGGAATGCAGCCTCGCCACGTCGTGGCCGGCGGCGTCGGCGTCGGTGAGTTCGGCGATGATCTGCTCGAGCGTCAACGGCCCGGTGTCAACGATTTTCGCGTCGGGCGGGCACAGCGCCAGCAGGTCGTCGGGCATGATCGAACCCGCGTAGAGGCACACCGGGCATCTTTCGAGAAGACGTTGGCCCCGCACCGTGATGAGGTCGGCCGCGCCTGGGCCGGCGCCGATGAAGTACACGGTCACCGGGTGACCGCCCACTGGGTGACCGGCATCTGCGGGCGCCATCCCGTGAAGGCGCCCAGGGGTTCACCCTGCTGATGCTGGAAGCGTCGCAGTTGGCCGCCGAAGCGCGAATATGCTTGTGCTAGAAGTGATTCGGATTCGGCGGTGACCGCGTTGGCGACCAACCGTCCACCGGAGGGCAAGTTGTCCAGACAGGCGTCGAGCAAACCGGCCTGGGTCAGGCCACCGCCGATGAAGATGGCCGACGGTTCTTGGGCGTCGTCGAACGCGTCCGGCGCCTCGCCGCGGATGTCGATGCGGACGCCGAACGCGGCGGCGTTTATCCCGATGTTGCGGCGGCGCCCCTCGTCGCGCTCGAATGCCACCGCGCTGCAACCGCGCCAGCGCAGGCACCACTCGACACCGATGCTGCCTGAGCCGGCGCCGACGTCCCACAGCCGCTCCCCGGGTCGCGGCGCCAGCGCCGCCAGGGTCACCGCGCGTACCCCGTATTTGGTGATCTGCCCGTCGTGGACGAAAACCTTGTCGGGAAGTGGCGACACCCGCTCGTCGGGCAGGTAGCGGACCGCGATCACGTTCAGGTCATCGACGT
>DASSGQ010000316.1:0-11724 GCA_035693385.1 Mycobacterium sp. | reverse complement strand
CAGGCGGCGCAGCGGTGATCGGGGTGCCAGCAGGTGGCGTTGCCCGACCACCTCGTCCAGCGATGCCGGACGCATCCGGACGGCGAGCGGCGCACCGGCCGACACGCCCAGGTCATGGTTCGTTGTCTGCGGTGGGCCGGGGACGTCAAACAGACCGTCGGACACGGGTTTAGGCATACCACGTCGGGGCGACAGGACGCGCCGACCGGGATGCGGCGCCACCAATGCGCGCGCCCTGGCCACTTATTTGCTAAGTTCCGGTTTGCCAAGTTCCGTGCGCGCGTGCCCACAGAGTCAATCCGACAGCTAGGACGGATATGAGCCAGCCTCCCGAGTATCCAGGCAGCCCGCCCGACCCGCACAGGGGAAATCAGAACCCTCCGGGCTACCCGCCACCGCCCGGCTATGGCGCTCCCCCACCCCCGCCGCCTCCCTCGGCACCGGGTTACGGCCCGCCGCCCGGGTACGCCCCGCCGCCCGGCCCGCCGCACGGTTACGGCGCACCGCCGCCTCCGCCGCCTCCCGGTCCGCCCGGCGGCTACGGCGCGCCCCCACCTGGCTACGGGCCGCCGCCCGGTTATGGCCCCGGAGGCCCCGGCGGTCCCGGTGGTTTTGGCGGTCCCGGCGGTCCCGGTGGTCCCGGTGGCCCGCCCCCGGCGGCGTTCAGCGTCGGTGACGCGTTCCGCTGGGCGTGGGGCAAGTTCACCTCCAACGCGGCGGCGCTCGTCGTTCCGGTGCTGATCTACGGCCTGATCCTGGGTATCGTCGGCGGCCTCACCAGCTTCCTACCCGCGGCCCTCGGCGAGCAATCGAGCACCACCTACACCGACGCCTACGGCCAGACCAGCGCCAGCACCAGCGTCACGCTTGGCACCGCCTCGATCGCCGTCATGGTCGTCGGCTACATCCTGATCTTCCTGGTCGCGGTCGTCATGCACGCAGGATTGCTGTCAGGCGCCCTCGATCTGGCGGACGGCAAGCCGGTCACGATCGGATCGTTCTTCAAGCCGCGCAACCTGGGTGGAGTTATCCTGGCCGCCCTGCTGGTTGGCATCGGCACCTGGATCGGAACGCTGCTCTGCGTCATCCCCGGGATCGTCTTCGGCTTCCTCGCGATGTTCGCCATCCCGTTCGTCGTCGACCGATCCCTTTCGCCGATCGACTCCATCAAGGCCAGCTTCGCCACGACCAGGTCCAACGTCGGCGGCGCGCTGCTGTCGTGGCTGGTGCAGATCGCAGCTGTCCTCGTCGGCGAACTGCTGTGCCTGGTCGGGCTGCTCGTCGGCCTCCCCGTCGCGCTGCTCGTCCTGACCTACACCTACCGCAAGCTCTCGGGCGGCCAGGTCGTCGCGCTCGAGCAGCCCGGTTACCCACCGGCACCCCCGCCCGGCCCCTACACCGGATAGCGCCCGCCCGTGGCTAAAGGCCCGAGCGCCGCAACGGCGCTCGGGCCTTTGCACGTCTGAAATCGCCGTGCTCCGCCTAATTGCGCTGCGCTGCGGGGTTGTGGTGCTTGTGATGAGATCAGCGGATGAGCATCAAAGTTGCGCTGGAGCACCGCACCAGCTATGTCTTTGACCGGCTGGTTCGGGTTTACCCGCACGTCGTGCGGCTGCGCCCGGCGCCCCATTCGCGCACAGCTATCGAGGCCTACTCGCTGCGCGTCGAGCCAAGCGAACATTTCATCAACTGGCAACAGGACGCGGTGGGCAACTTCCTGGCCCGGCTGGTGTTTCCCGGCCCGATGAACCGGCTGACCATCACCGTGGGGCTGATCGCCGACCTCAAGGTGGTCAACCCGTTCGACTTCTTCATCGAGGACTGGGCCGAGATATGGCCGGCGGGCGGGCTGATCTACCCCAAGGAGATGGCCGACGACCTGCGGCCGTACCTGCGACCCGTCGACGAAGACGCCGAAGGTTCGGGGCCCGGCGAGCTCGTGCAGGCGTGGCTGCGCAACTTCACGGTGCCGGAAGGCACCCGCACCATCGACTTCCTGGTCTCACTCAACCGCGCCATCAACGCCGACGTCACCTACAGCCTGCGGATGGAGCCCGGCGTCCAGACGCCGGACTTCACGTTGCGCGCCGGCGTCGGATCGTGCCGGGACTCGGCGTGGCTGCTGGTGTCGATCCTGCGCCAGTTCGGGCTGGCCGCCCGGTTCGTGTCCGGCTACCTGGTGCAGCTGGCGTCCGACGTCGAGGCGCTCGACGGCCCGTCGGGACCCGCCGCCGACTTCACCGACCTGCACGCGTGGACCGAGGTGTACATCCCCGGCGCGGGCTGGATAGGGTTGGACCCGACGTCCGGGCTGTTCGCCGGCGAGGGCCACATCCCGCTCGCGGCCACGCCGCACCCCTCGACGGCGGCGCCCATCACCGGCGGCACCGAACCCTGCGAGTCGGTGCTGGAGTTCTCCAACACCGTCACCCGCGTGCACGAGGATCCGCGCGTCACGCTGCCCTACACCGACCAGGTGTGGGCGACAATCTGCGGCGTCGGCCGGCGCGTCGACGAGCGACTGAACGCCGCCGACGTCCGGCTGACCGTCGGCGGCGAGCCGACGTTCGTGTCCGTGGACAACCAGACCGACGAGGAGTGGACGACCGCCGCCGACGGCCCGCACAAGCGACAGCGGGCATCCGACCTGGCCATGCGCCTGAAGTCGGTCTGGGCCCCACAGGGGCTGATCCAGCGCAGCCAGGGCCGTTGGTATCCGGGAGAACCGTTGCCGCGCTGGCAGATTGCGCTCTACTGGCGCACCGACGGGCGGCCGCTGTGGACCGACGACACCCTGCTGGCCGACCCCTGGGCCACCGAGCTCGTCCCGCCGGCGCCGGTCGATGACGGTTCGGCCTACCAGGTGCTCGCCGGGATCGCCGACGATCTGGGGCTGCCGCTCTCGCAGGTGCGGCAGGCCTACGAGGACCCGTTGTCCCGGCTGGCGGCCAAGGTTCGGACGCCCGCCGGCGACCCGGTGGAACCCAGCGACGATCTCGCCCCCGAAGCCGGCTCCGACGCCCACTCGGATAGCGAGGCAGGCCGCGCCGCGCTGCTGGCACGCCTCGACGAATCCACCTCCGCCCCGGCCGCTTTCGTGCTGCCGCTGCATCGTCGCGACGACGAGCTGGGCTGGGCCAGCGCCAACTGGCGGCTGCGCCGGGGCCGCATCGTGCTGATCGAGGGCGATTCCCCCGCGGGTCTGCGGCTGCCGTTGAGTTCGATCAGCTGGCAGCCGCCAAGAGCGTCGCTCGACGCCGACCCCCTGACCGTGGGGAGCGAGCTGGCGGCGGAGCCCGCCGCCAGCGATGCGGTGGTGACCGACTCCGACACGGCACCGCCGACCGCGCTGGTCGCCGAGGTGCGCGGTGGGCTGCTGTACATCTTCATTCCGCCCACCGAGGCGCTCGACCACTTCGTCGACCTCATCGGCCGGGTGGAGGCCGCGGCGGCCAAAGCCGACTGCCCCGTCGTCATCGAGGGCTACGGGCCACCGCCGGACCCGCGGCTGACATCGACGACGATCACCCCCGACCCGGGCGTCATCGAGGTCAACGTGGCGCCCACCGCCAGCTTCGCCGAACAGACCCAGTTGCTGGAAACGCTCTACGGACAGGCTCGCCTCGCTCGGTTATCAACGGAGTCGTTCGATATCGACGGCACGCACGGGGGCACCGGCGGTGGCAACCACATCACGCTGGGCGGCGTCACCCCCGCGGATTCACCGCTATTGCGCCGTCCCGACCTGCTGGTATCGCTGCTGACCTACTGGCAGCGGCACCCGTCGTTGTCTTATTTGTTCGCCGGGCGATTCGTCGGCACCACGTCGCAGGCACCGCGGGTCGACGAGGGCGGCTCCGACGCCCTCTACGAGCTGGAGATCGCGTTCGCCGAGATCGCCCGGCTGTCGGCGGGGGGCGCGCCCAAACCCTGGGTGACCGACCGCGCGCTGCGCCACCTGCTCACCGATATCACCGGCAACACCCATCGCGCCGAGTTCTGCATCGACAAGCTCTACAGCCCCGACAGCCCCCGCGGCAGGCTCGGGCTGCTCGAGCTGCGCGGCTTCGAGATGCCACCGCATCTGCGCATGGCGATGGTCCAGTCACTGCTGGTGCGCTCTTTGGTCGCGTGGTTCTGGGACGAACCGCTGCGCGCCCCGCTGATCCGCCACGGCGCCAACCTGCACGGGCGATACCTGTTGCCGCACTTCTTGATTCATGACATCGCCGACGTGGCCGCCGACCTGCGGGCGCACGGCATCCCATTCGAGACCAGCTGGCTGGACCCGTTCACCGAGTTCCGCTTCCCGCGCATCGGCACCGCCGTGTTCGACGGGGTGGAGATCGAGCTGCGCGGGGCGATCGAACCGTGGAAAACCCTCGGCGAGGAAGCCAGCGCCACCGGCACCGCCCGCTACGTCGACTCGTCGGTCGAACGCATCCAGATCCGCATCATCGGGGCCGATCGCCACCGCTACGTGGTGACGGTCAACGGCTACCCGGTGCCGTTGCTGGCCACCGACAATCCCGACATCCACGTTGGTGGCGTCCGGTTCAAGGCCTGGCAGCCACCCAGCGCGCTGCACCCGACCATCACCACCGATGTACCCCTGCGGTTCGAGCTGATCGACCTCACCTCCGGAACGTCGCGCGGCGGCTGCACCTACCACGTCGCGCACCCGGGCGGCATGGCCTACGACGAGCCGCCCGTCAACGCCGTCGCGGCCGAGTCGCGCCGGGCTCGCCGCTTCGAAGCGACCGGATTCACCCCGGGCAAGCTCGACCTGGCCGTCATCCGGGAGAGGCAGGCCAGGATATTCACCGACGTCGGCGCGCCTGGCATTCTCGACCTGCGTCGCGTGCGTACCGTGCAGCGGTAATGGTGTCCACGATTGCACAGCAATGGCACTCGGCATGAGTGAGGCGACGGCGGCTCCCGGTATTGCCGGGGGCGCTTATGACACCGACCGGCTGTTGGCCGGGTACCGGACCGCGCGGGCCCAGGAAGCGCTGTTCGATCTGCGTCACGGCCCGGGAACCGGGTACGACGAATTCGTCGACCGGCAAGGAAACGTGCGACCGGCATGGGGTGAGCTGGCCGACGCCGTCGCGGAGCGCGGCAGGGCAGGGCTGGACCGGCTGCGCGCGGTGGTGGAGAGTCTGATCGACAACGACGGCATCACCTACACCGAGGTCGATTCGGACCGCGACGAAGCCGTCGGCGGACACGGGGTGGAGCCGCGGCCCTGGAGCCTGGACACCCTGCCGATCGTGGTGTCCGCGGCCGACTGGGACATGCTGGAGACGGGGCTGGTGCAGCGGTCGCGGCTGCTCGACGCCGTGCTCACCGATCTGTACGGGCGGCGCACCCTGCTGACCGAAGGCGTGTTACCGCCGGAGCTGGTGTTCGCCCACCCCGGATACGTGCGCGCCGCCAACGGCATCGAGATCCCCGGCCACCACCAACTTTTCATGCATGCCTGTGATCTCAGCCGGCTGTCGGACGGCAGCTTTCAGGTCAACGCCGACTGGACGCAGGCGCCGTCGGGCGCCGGCTATGCGCTGGCCGACAGACGCGTGGTGGCGCACTCGATTCCAGACCTCTACGAACGCATCGCGCCGCGACCCACGACACCGTTCGCGCAGATGTTGCGGCTGGCGCTCATCGACGCGGCACCCGACGTCGCCCAAGACCCCGTCGTGGTGGTGCTCAGCCCGGGCATCTACTCCGAGACCGCCTTCGATCAGGCGTATCTGGCCACCCTGCTGGGCTTTCCACTGGTGGAAAGCGCCGATTTGGTGGTGCGCGACGGCAAGCTGTGGATGCGCTCGCTGGGCACCCTGAAACGCGTTGACGTGGTGCTGCGGCGGGTCGACGCGGAATACACCGACCCGCTGGATCTGCGCGCCGATTCGCGGCTCGGCGTCGTCGGTCTGGTGGAGGCACAGCGGCGCGGGACGGTGACCGTCGTCAACACGCTGGGCAGTGGCATCCTGGAAAGCCCTGGGCTGCTGCGCTTTCTGCCCGAGCTGGCCAAGCGCCTGCTGGGCGAAGCCCCGTTGCTGCATTCCGCGCCGGTGTACTGGGGTGGCATCGCCAGCGAACGGTCGCACCTGCTGGCCAATCTCTCGTCGCTGCTGATCAAGTCCACCGTCGGCGAGAATACCCTTGTCGGACCGACACTTTCGTCCGCGCAGCTGACGGAGCTGGCAGCGCAGATCGAGCACATGCCGTGGCACTGGGTCGGCCAGGAATTGCCGCAATTCTCGTCGGCGCCCACCGACCACGGCGCTGTGTTGTCGTCGGCCGGGGTCGGTATGCGACTGTTCACCGTCGCCCAACGCAGCGGCTTCGCGCCGATGATCGGTGGCGTCGGCTACGTGCTGGCGCCCGGGCCCGCCGCGTACACACTGAAAACCGTTGCCGCAAAAGATGTCTGGGTGCGGCCGACGGCGCGCGCGCGTGCCGAGACGGTCACCGTTCCGTCGGTGGAGGCGGCCGTCGCGGCTCCAGCGAAGACCGCCGCCGGCACCTGGGGGGTCAGCTCCCCGCGTGTGCTGTCCGACCTGTTCTGGATGGGGCGCTACAGCGAGCGCGCCGAAGGGATGGCGCGGTTGCTGATCGTCGCCCGCGACCGCTTCCACGTCTACCGGCACCATCAGGACACCGAAGAAAGCGAATGCGTCCCGGTGCTGATGGCCGCGCTCGGCCGGATCACCGGGACCGACACCGGGGTCGACGGCGACCAGGCCGAGATGATCGCCGTCGCCCCCTCGACGCTGTGGTCGTTGACCGTGGACCCCAGCCGGCCGGGATCCCTTGTCCAGTCGGTGGACGGGCTGGCACTGGCCGCCCGGGCGGTGCGCGACCAACTGTCCAACGACACGTGGATGGTGCTCGCCGGGGTGGAGCGCGCGATCGGGTTGGATTCCGAACCGCCGGACTCGCTCGCCGAAGCCGACGTGCTGCTCGCGTCGGCTCAGGCGCAGACACTGTCGGGGATGCTGACGTTGTCGGGGGTGGCCGGCGAGTCGATGGTGCGCGACGTGGGCTGGACGATGATGGACATCGGCAAACGCATCGAGCGCGCCCTGTGGCTGACCGCACTGTTGCGGGCCACGCTGACCGATGTGCACAGCGCCGCCGCCGAGCAGGCGATCATCGAGGCGGCGCTGGTGGCATGTGAATCGTCGGTCATCTACCGGCGCCGCACCGTGGGCAAGGTCAGCGTCGCCGCCGTGGCCGAGCTGATGCTTTTCGACGCCAACAACCCTCGGTCGTTGCTGTATCAGGTGGAGCGGCTGCGGGCCAACCTCAAGGACCTGCCCGGCTCGTCGGGGTCGTCGCGTCCGGAGCGGTTGGTGGACGAGATCAACACGCTGGTGCGCCGGTCGCATCCCGGTGAGCTGGAAGCGGTTTCCGCCTCCCCGAGCGGCGGGGCACGGCGCGCGAAGTTGGCGGAACTCCTCGATGCGATCCACGTCGAGCTGCGCGACCTGGCTGAGGTCATCACCGCGACGCAGTTGGCGTTGCCCGGCGGCATGCAGCCGCTGTGGGGTCCCGACGAACGCCGGGTGATGCCGGCCTAGCCGCCCACCTCGTCGATCACGGTGTGGATGAACTGCATCTTGTTCAGAACCGCCGCCGGCAGCACGAAGGGGTACATGTCGTCGCGGCCCATCGACCGGCTCACCATGTTCAGCGACCACGACAACGGCAGCCACATCTCGATGATGGTGGGAAAAGCGCTGGGCCCCAACGCCGGACGGTCGAACGTGGCCGACGCCGGCGCCAGGCCACACCAGGCCGAGGTGTCCAGCGTGTCGCGGATGTGCAGGTAATGGGCGAACGTCTCGGCCCAATCCTCGGCGGGGTGCATGGTCGCATACGACGACACGAAGCTCTTCTGCCAACCGTCCGGGGCGCCGTCGCGGTAATGGCGGTCCAGCGCCGCGGAGTAGTCGGCGTAGGGATCGCCGAACAGCTCGTTGAATCCGGCCAGGTACTCGCTCGACGGGCTGATCAGCCGGTAGAAGTAGTAGTGGCCGACCTCGTGCCGGAAGTGCCCCAGCAGGGTCCGGTACGGCTCGTCCATCTCGACGCGTAGCTGCTCGCGGTGGACGTCGTCGCCCTCGGCCAGGTCCAGCGTGATGACGCCATTGTCGTGGCCGGTCAGTACTTCCTCGTGGGCGCTGGACAGCAGGCGGAAGCCCAGCCCGTAGTCCGGATCGGGGTCGCGCCCCAGGATCGGCAACTTCAGCTCGTGCAGCTCGGCGATCAGCCGCCGCTTGGCCGCCTCGGCGCGGGCGAAGGCGGCCAGGCCCTCGGTGTCGGCGTCGTGGGGCCGTTCCAGCGTGAGCACGCACGATGCACACAGCCCGCCGGGGTCATTCCTGGGGATGATCCAATTGCATTCCGCGAGATGGAGATTGGCGCACAGTTGATACTCGTCGGCGTCCACCGCACCGGGATGGTCACCCGCGTCGCCCTTGGCGATCACCAGCAGGGCCATCTGATCGAGGGAAAACCCCAGCGCGCTACCGCAGGACAGGCACGCCGAATTCTCGAACACCAGGCGCTGCCCGCACTTGGGGCAGTGGAAATCACGCATGCAAGAAGTCGCCTTCGGCGTCTGAGTAAGGCACCACGTCGACGGCGACATCGATCACGCTGTGTTCGGAGTTGGTGTAGATGATGCCGCGCAGCGGCGGCACGTCTGCATAGTCGCGCCCGCGGCCCACGATGATGTAGCGCTGGTCGACCATCTGGTCATTGGTGGGGTCCAACCCGAGCCATGCGAACTGGCCGGACTCCTGCGGGGTCCACACCGCCGCCCAGGCATGGGTGGCGTCGATACCGAACATTCGATCCTTTCCCGGTGGCGGGTCGGTGGCCAGATAACCGGACACGTAGCTGGCCGCCAAGCCGTTGGCTCGCAGGCAGGCGATCGCCAGCCTCGCGAAGTCCTGGCATACCCCTTCCCGGGCCAGCAGAACCTCATTGACTCCGGTGGACACCGTGGTGGATCCCGAGCGGTAGGTGAAGTCGGTGAAAATCCGCGACGCGAGATCGCGCAACACGTCGATCAGCGGGCGCTCCGGGACGAAGCTGGGGGCGGCGTAGTCGCGCACCTCATCGGTGATTTCCGGTGGATTCAAGTCCAGCGCGAACTCGGCCGCGAGCGCTCCCCGGCGCCCGGTCGGGCGGGCGGCCTCCCACGGTTCTATCGCCGGCCCGCTGGTGTGCAGCCCGGGAGCCGGTGGATACACGTCGACGATGGAGTCGCTGGTGACCGTCAGGATGCGGTGCGGCTGCGTGACGTGGAAATAGGAGCTGATGTTGCCGTAGATGTCCTGGCTGGTGGAGCTGTCGGCGGGGGCCGGGTCGACGATCAGCCGGTGAGCGATGCACTGCTGCCGCAGCGAGTCCCGCGGCGTGAGGAAACCGCGGCCATACGAGCTGGTCACGGTGTCCGAGTAGCGGTACTTGGTGCGGTGGGTGACCCGATGGCGGCGTGCGGCGGGGGCCTGCGCTGCTGACACACCTTCTGACAAGAGCTACCTCCTCACGTCGGGATCCGACCGGCTGATCACACCACAAACGGGATGATCCGGTGGGTTCACGCCGGTCCAAGTTCCCCATCGTTTGCCGATAAGGGGCCGCGTGCGCCATAACCGGAGCACAATCGAGACGTGGCCACGTGGAACGACGTCGCCCGCGTCGTCGGTGAGCTGGCACTCACCTCGGAGCCGGCCCCGCACGACTGGCGGGTCGGCAAGAAGTTGCTGGCGTGGGAGCGGCCACTGCGGCTGTCGGACCGCGAAGCGCTGGCGCAGCGCGGCGTCGAGCCGCCGGAGGGCGACATCCTCGGCGTCCGGGTGTCCGACGAGGGCGTCAAGTTCGCGTTGATCGCCGACGAGCCGAAGGTGTATTTCACCACCCCACATTTCGACGGCTATCCGGCGGTACTGATCAGGCTGGCCGAGATCGAAGTCCCTGACCTCGCGGAGTTGATCACCGAGGCGTGGATGACGCAGGCGCCCAGGAAACTCGTTCAGGAGTTCCTGGCCGGCTCGTTGTGAGCCGGCCGCAGCGTTCACGGCTGGCGAAGGTCTATCACCCGCTGTAGATCGTCGACGCAGGCCCGGGCGACATCGGCGAGCACGACCTCGTTTCGCTCGCGGGCGTCGGATTCCAGCTGCGAGGCATGGCGGCGCGCGGCCGCGGTGTATGCGGCCGCCCCGGCGGGATCGGACTCGGCGAGGGCGGTTGCCGTCGCCAGGTCGACCAGCACGGCCTGCACCGGGTGCGGCAGCCGGTGGCAGCAGCCATCGACGGTGGGCGCTACGGCACGGGCCAGCTCCAATACGGAGCCGGCCAGCAGGGCCACGTGTATCGCCTGGTGATCGGCGGCGTATACGGAATCGCGCATGTTCCACCGCCGCGGCGAAATCCGCACCGCCTGGCGCGCGGTGGCGCGGGCCTGCATGAGCCCGCCCAGCTGCCCGTGCACCCGATCGACGGCCGACAGCGGCCAGTCCGGCGGCGGCACCCGGCGTCCGGCGGCGAGTTCCCCCGTGCCGGTCAGGACCGATTGCAGGACGCGCAGCACGCCGACGCGCGCCCTGCGCAACACCCTGAGCGGATCGGCCGGAAACAGCAGGACGGCGAACACAATCGCCAGGCAACCACCGATGAGAGCGTCGTAGATGCGTTCCCAACCGACGCCGCTGCGGGGCAACGCCAGCACCAGGATCGACGACACGACGGTCTGGTTGGCGAACATCATCCCCTGGCCGATGAAGCCCTGCCCGATCAGCACCGCGAGCGACAGCGCGATCAGCGTGGCGACGGCGATGGGCAGGGCTCCCGGTCCGAGCAGCGCCAGCACCACGGTGCCTATCCCGATCCCCGACGTCACACCGATGATCATCTGGATGGCGCGTTGCGCGCGTAACACATTGCTGATCGACAGGCACACCGCCGAGGCGATGGGCGCGAAGAACGGCTGCGGATGACCGAGCACATCGTGCGCGATATACCAGGCCAGACCCGAGGCGACCGCGGTCTGCAGCAGGTTGAACGCCCGGCCACGCAGCCGTTGCACACCCGCGATCCCGGCGGCGTACGCCGCAGACTGCACCGCCGACAGCGAAGTCGTCATCAGGCTTGCTTACCTCAGCGGGCGGCGCGGCGCGCGCGGTATCCCCAAGGAGTTACGCCGGCTGCAACTCGAACAGCGGAATCACCCGGCTGGTCTTCGACTGATACTCGGCGAAGCCGGGCGCCGCGGCCGCGACCTTGTCGAACAGCGCGTCGCGCTCCGCGGGCGCCAGCTCGCGAGCCGTCACGTCCAACGCGTCGGTCCCGACCTCGACGTGGGCGCGCGGATTGGCCCGCAGGTTGTGCACCCAGGCCGGGTTGACCGGGGCGCCGGCGAAGGACCCGACGATGATCAGCTTGCCGTCGACGCGGAAATACGCCAGTGGCGACACTCGCTGCTGGCCGGACTTGGCGCCCGTCGTGGTGAGCAGCAACAGGTTGGCGTTGGCGAACTGGCCAGTCACCTTCCCGTCGTTGGCCCGGAACTCGTCGATGATGTTCTTGTTGAACGCGTTGAGCATGTCAACGTCTGGCGTTTGTTGGGTCATGCCTGCTGAACCCCCTTGGGCTTGGCGTCTATTCCGGACTCCTTGCGCTGCTGGGCGGTGATCGGCGCGG
>DASSGQ010000315.1:0-3972 GCA_035693385.1 Mycobacterium sp. | reverse complement strand
CTTCGTGTTTGGGAATCCCGGCTTCCCGCTCTCCGACGTGCCGCTACAGGACATCGCCCGGCAGGTCGCCGAAGGCAAGCTGGATGCAAAGCCGTCCCGCGTCTTCTCCTTCGACCAGATTCATGAAGCACACAGAGTGATGGACGCCGGAGAAGCGACCGGCAAGATGGTCGTCGTGATGTCGTGAGCCGCACAGTGTTAAACGACCGCAAATAGGCACTCTGGCAACCGGTTTCGGAGAGCGAGGATATGACAATGGTTATCGTGACGGCAGACGGCCAGAGGTCGGGCCCGGCCAGACCCGACGAACGACCGGCATGAACACACACCCCAGGCCCCCGGCACCGTCTGTACTCGTCTTCGATGTGAACGAGACGCTCATCGACATCGATTCCATCGCGCCACTTTTTGGCGAGCTCTTCGGTGACGAACGGGTGCTGCGCGAATGGTTCGGCCAGCTCGTCATGTACTCGATGACCGCGACCTTGGCCGAATGCTATGTCGACTTTTTCACCCTCGGTCAAGGCGTGCTGCACATGCTTGCCGACATCCACCGGGTGGACATCACCGACGACGACATCCGTCGCCTACGGGCGCAGATGAGCACCATGCCGGCGCACCTCGACGCCGTCGGAGGACTTACGACATTGCGCGAGAATGGCTTTCGTCTGGTCACGCTGACGAATTCGCCGCATCGACCTGGGACGCGGACGCCACTCGAGAACGCCGGGCTCGCGGAACTGTTCGACCGGCAGTTCAGCGTCGAATCCTGCCGCGCCTTCAAGCCGGCTCCGTCGGTCTACCGGTATGTGTGCCACGAGTTAGGCGTACTGCCCGCGGACTGCATGATGGTGGCCGCGCACGTGTGGGATACCCTCGGCGCGCAGAATGTCGGTTTCAGCACCGCCCTCATCACGCGGCCCGGCAATCCACCGCTGCCGGTCGAGGCTCTGCCGCAACCCGACATCGTGGTGGGTGACTTGCACCAGCTGGCCGAGCGGCTGATCGATGGGGGGCGCTGAATATTTGCCGTTACTTGTCGCGGACTTTCGCCGAGCGTGACGTCAGGGCGGAAAATCGGCGAGAATTTCGCCGTGAGTTCACGCTCGGCGCGAGGGAGGACAGTCGATCATGGCAGAGCTTGAACGGGACTACGACGTCGTGGTGCTCGGCGCCGGACCAATCGGGCAGAACGCCGCGGAGCGCGCCCGGGCCGCGGGCCTGCGCGTCGCAATGGTCGAGCGCGAACTCGTCGGAGGCGAATGTTCGTACTGGGCGTGTGTGCCCAGTAAGGCGTTGCTTCGGCCGGTAATCGCCGTGTCGGATGCGCGTCGGGTCGACGGCGCGCGGGAAGCGGTCACCGGTGCCATCAGCACCGCCGGTGTCTTCGGCCGCCGCAACCGCTATGTCAGCGACTGGGACGACAGCGGCCAGGCCGAGTGGGTGCGCGGAATCGGCGCCACGCTGGTGCGCGGCCACGGGCGGTTGGACGGTCCGCGACGAGTCGCCGTCAGCACGCCCGGCGGCGAACAGCCGGTACTGACCGCACGGCACGCGGTTGTGGTGTGCACCGGAAGCCGGCCCGCACTTCCCGAGTTGCCCGGCATCGCCGAGGCGAGGCCGTGGACCAACCGCGAGGCAACAGACAGCAGCTACGTGCCGACGCGGCTCGCCGTTGTCGGCGCCGGGGGCGTGGGAGTCGAAATGGCAACCGCCTGGCAAGGACTGGGCTCCAAGGTGACCCTGCTGGCGCGCGGATCCGGCCTGTTGCCCCGGATGGAACCCTTTGTCGGCGAACTCATCGGCCGCGGACTCGCCGCCGCGGGCGTCGACGTCCGCGTCGGGGTATCGGTTCGCGCATTGCATCGGTCCGACAGCGGCCCGGTGGCCCTCGAACTGGACGACGGATCCGAGTTGGAAGTCAGCGAGGTGCTTTTCGCCACGGGCCGGGCACCGCTCACCGACGACATCGGCCTGGCGACGGTGGGACTGACGCCGGGCAGCTGGCTCGACGTCGATGACACCTGCCGGGTACGGGCCGTCGACGATGGTTGGCTCTACGCGGCGGGCGACGTCAATCATCGGGCCCTGCTGACCCACCAGGGCAAATACCAGGGACGTATCGCCGGTGCGGCCATCGGAGCCCGCGCCGCGGGAATCCCGTTGGACACCACGCCGTGGGGCGCCCATGCGACCACTGCCGACCATTACGCCGTGCCACAGGCGTTCTTCACCGATCCCGAGGCCGCCGCCGTCGGGCTCACGGCTTTGCAGGCTGAGCAAGCCGGACACCGAGTGCACACGGTCGACGTCGAAATCGGCGACGTGGTGACGGGAGCCAAGCTCTATGCGGACGGGTACTCCGGTCGGGCGAGGATGGTGGTCGATGCGGATCGGGACCGCCTGCTCGGCGTCACTCTGGTCGGCCCGGGTGTCACCGAGCTGCTGCATGCCGCCACCATCGCCGTGGCAGGCCAAGTCCCAATCGGTCGGTTATGGCACGCCGTGCCATGCTTCCCGACCATCAGCGAACTGTGGCTGAGACTGCTGGAGGCCTATCGGGATTCATCCACGGACGACACCCACTAGGAGGATCGCTCATGGGCAGCTCGGACGGATTCCACCCCGACTTCGATGACACCGCAACGGAAATCACGCGCAACCGCGTCCACCACGTCAAGTCGTCGGACATCAGCTCCGACACCGCCCAATCGGAGGGGATGCGGCGCTTCGCGGCCCTCAGCGGCCGGTCGGTCGGCGCGGAGAAGCTGTGGATGGGCGAGACGCACGTGTCGCCCAGAACCGCGTCTTCCAACCACCATCATGGCGAGTCGGAGACGGCGATCTATGTGCGAAGTGGCAACCCGGAGTTCGTGTTTCACGACGGCGTCCAGGAGGTGCGCATCTCGACTGCGCCCGGCGACTACATCTTCGTGCCGCCGTACCTCCCGCACCGTGAGGAAAACCCCGACCCGAACACACCCGCCGAAGTGGTGATCGCGCGCAGCACACAAGAAGCCATCGTGGTCAACCTGCCCGAGCTGTACCCGCTCTAACGCGTTCAGTACACGGCGATCTCGATGAGATTACCGTCGATGTCCCGGCAGTAGTGCGACGTCATCGGGCCCAGCGCACCGATCTTGGTCACCGGCCCGGAGGTCAACTCGACCCCGCAGGCGACGAGGTGGGCGCGCACCTCTTCCGGGGTGGCACGGGTGATGAAGCACAGGTCTTCGGAGCCGGCCGCCTCGACCGAACCGGTGACCCAGGCGGCGTCGTCGGCCAACGCCCCGACCGGCCGTAGGTTGATCTTCTGATTCCCGAAGGACAGGGCGGTCCGCTGGGACGGCCCAAACGTCTCTCGCGTCATGCCCAGCACCCCCTCATACCACGCCGCGGTGGCCTCCACGTCATTGCAATTCACGACGATGTGGTCGAACCGCTCTACCGCGAATCCCACTTCTATCCCTCCTGATTCGCGCCGAGCTGAGTCGCGAGCGCGGCGGCGAGATCGTCGGCGGCGCGTTTGTCGAGCGACTGGTGCGCGAAAATCATTCGACACCACAGTAACCCGAATGCCTGGTCGACGACGATGCCCAGCCGCGAACACCATGAGTCGCTCCATTGTTGCAGCATCGCCCAGGCCCTCACACCGTCGCACCCCCAACGGGCACCTCATCACACCTCAGTGCCGGGCACGCACGGACGCCAACCTACGTAACGGCAGATGCCAGATTGCCGAGCGAAAATACACCTGATGCATTCTCCAGTATTCAATTGCTCGATATCTGGTGGTCGACGCAATTTATCCAGTGCTCGATATATCTACCGGGATCTTTTCGTCACAATCGTGTGGGCGAGGCGTAGGGTTGCCACTATCGAACAGCAAGCCACATCGTCATAAAGGTGCCATGCAGTTCGGGCGGTCTCCATCACCGCGAGCTGCGTATCGTCATGCAATTCGAGTTACCG
>DASSGQ010000314.1:0-10103 GCA_035693385.1 Mycobacterium sp. | reverse complement strand
TAAAACCACCGGCCAACGGAAAGCCGAGGCCCGGGTTGAGACCGGCGCTACCCGCCATCGTGACGCCGTTGGACGTGCTCATATCGATTCCGCAGCCGATCTCGTAACCCACCTCGAGGACGCCGCGAGGCTGTTCCGGTCCTTCCAGCGAAGCGAAGAATGTTCCGCGGGAGAGGTATTCGCGAGACGAGACCGCGGTGGTCAACGGCGCCAGGGGAACTTGCGACTCGTCCTTCGCCCCGAGGGCCAGGGTCCATCCGTCGGTGGTGTTGAAGGTTACCTGATCGGCCGAGGGCACCCGCCCGTCGTCCGGTGCCTCCGCCGCAGCGGCGGCAGGCTCGGTGTCAGGATCAGCGGCGGTTGGAGGCGCTACGGTCAGTGACATTGCGAGGCAGACGGCGAGAATCGCAGCGCGACGAACGACCACGGCTATCGGCCTCACGGGCGACACCGTACGCACGGTCCGATTCAGGTTGCGAAATTTGCTGGTCGACCGGCCGATGTCGTTGTGCGTTCGTAACCGTTATGCGATATGGGTGCGAAATGCTGGGGGGACCGGTGGCGCTCGTCGGCGTGGACCAAAAATCCTGTGCTCACTTCGTTTGCCAGACCGCTAGAATTGTTGCTGGTCGATAATCAGTGATCCGGGGTAGACGAAAGAGGGGCCTGGCGATGAAACCTCAGACGTGCGCTGGCGGACTACTGGCCGTAGCGATGAGCGTCATGGCCCTCGCGGGCGGCACCGGCATAGCACACGCGGATTCAGACCCCTTTACGCCGGCGGGGCCCGGGATAATCGATCAAATACTGACCCAGACTCCGGCACTGTCTGTGAATCCGACCAACGAAGGCGGTCCGTCACGCGGCTGGGGTGGTGTCGGAATGTATTGCGAAAATCAATTTGTCCGATGCCGGTAAAAGGGTCGCCAGGACGTATGGGAATGTGCGCACTGCCGCGTTGATCTGATCGGACGAAGCCCGGGTTTCAATCGGTTGACCGGCGCGCTCGGCCGGGCCGGTCGAGCCCGTGCCCAGGTCCAGGCCTTCCAGCCGCGGTTCGATGAATTTTGCGGCCGGCGCGGGTCTACCTCGAGTGACGGCACCAATGTGAAGGCCAATGTCACGGAGTGGAGCGATATGGCGAAACCCCAGGACGATCACCTGTGGGCACTGGCGCACGCCGAGCGCGCGGCGCTGGCGGAGGATCTCTCGGGCCTCAGCGCAGAGCAGTGGCGGCACGGCACCTTGTGCGGGAAATGGGACGTTGAGGAGGTCGTCGCGCACCTGACCGCCGCGGCGAGCCTGAATCAGTGGAAGTGGCTGCGCAGCATGCTCGGCGCGCGTTTGCGTCCCGACGTGCACAACCAGCGTCGGCTGATCGAGCACCGTGGTAGCACCCCCGCCGAGACACTGGACCGGTTTCGCGCCGTCATCAATAGCACCACCGCGCCCTCAGCCCACATCCCGGCCTACCTCGGTGAGGTCGTTGTGCATGCCCAAGACATTCGTCAGCCTCTGGGGCTGGTGCGGACACCGAGCGTCGACGCGCTGACACCTGTGGCCGCATTCTTCGCCCGACGCGACTTCACCGTTGCCAGTCGTACCCGCATCGCCGGCCTCTGCTTGCGGGCAGACGACGGGCCTTTTAGCGCGGGTTGCGGTGCCCTGGTCAGCGGATCAACCCTGGCCCTGGTAATGAGCATGGCCGGTCGCCCGCCCTACCTCGACGAGCTCAACGGTCCTGGTGTGCAACTCCTTCGGTCCCGAGTGCAAGCCACCGACTGAATCCCGTTGCGTTTCAGGACACTCGCAAGTTACTCGGCCACCGTCGCCCTGATGCATACGGTGACATACGGCAGCGCCAGGCCCGTCGAATTCGCCAGCGCCGGGTGGGTGGCCAGCAGCTCACGCACCTGGTCGAGTGTCCTGGAGCGGACTTCGGTCGGCGACGTGATGCAGTAGCTGCGAGACGCCACCAGGTCGATAAGGGCTTGGGGCGTCAGGTAATTCGTCCACTCGACTTGATGGCGCTCCGGCTCGGTGAACGCTGTGGACAGCGTGAGGTCGAAACGGCCCCGGTCGCCATCGGAACCGATGATCTGGCCCAGCTCGCGCACCCAGCCCAGCCGTTCGTCGCGAGTGTTCCACACCAGGCCCAGCCGCCCTCCCGGCCGCAGCACCCGGGCCACCTCGGGAATCGCCCGCTCGGGATCCACCCAGTGCCACGCCTGTGCGACCAGCACAGCGTCAACGCTGTTGTCTTCCAACGGAATCTCTTCCGCGGTGCCCAGCAGCGCGCGGGTTTCCGGCAGTGAGACTCGCAGCACTTCCAGCATGTCGGGAATGGGGTCGACGGCCACCACTTCCAGGCCGCGCTCGACCAGCCGGGTGGTCAGCTTGCCGGTGCCCGCACCCAGGTCGAGCACCTGGCGCGCACCGCGCGGCAACAGCCAGTCGATCGCCTCCGGCGGGTAGGAGGGGCGGCCACGCTCGTAGGCAGCAGCCGCTGGACCGAATGAGAGGGAGCGGTCGTGCCTGGAGCGCGTCACCTTGCTCACCTGAGACACGCGCCTTCGGCAGTGTCTGTGTCGAGGGCCAAGTCGAGCGTTTCGCGGATCAAGTCGCCGACGGCGTCGGACTCCACCAGGAAGCCGTCGTGCCCGCAGATGGACTCGACAACATGCAGGCCGGCGCAGCCGGGCAGCAGCTCCGCCAGCTCCTCCTGCAAACGCAACGGATAGAGACGGTCGGAGGTGATGCCACCGACCACGACCGGAACCGGGCACCTGCGCAGGGCGTTACCTACCCCGCCGCGGCCGCGGCCGACGTCGTGGCTGTTCAGCGCCTCGGTCAAAATGACATAGCTGCCGGCGTCAAAGCGGGCCAACAGCTTGTCGCCCTGGTGCTCGAGGTAGCTCTGCACCGAATATCGGCCGCCGTTCGCCAGGTTCTCGTCGCCCTGGTTGTCGTTGGCGAAGCGGGTATCGAGCTCGACTTCACCGCGGTAGGTCAGGTGGGCGAAGCGGCGGGCGATCGCCATCCCGGCGTCCGGTGACCTCCCCGTCTCGTAGTAGTCGCCGCCCTGCCAGTTCGGGTCGGCCTTGATCGCCGCGATTTGCGTGGTCTGGGTGCCGATCTGGTCGGCAGTGGCGCGTGCGCCGACCGCCAGCAGCAGCCCGGCCCGGACGCGGTCGGGGTGGCCGACAATCCATTCCAGTGCCCTTGCGCCGCCCATGGATCCGCCGACGACGGCGGCAACCTGATCGATGCCCAACGCGGCCAGCGCGGCGATGTCCGCCTCCACCTGGTCGCGCACCGAAACCAGCGGAAACCTTGAGCCCCAAGGCTTTCCATCGCGGGCAAGCGAGCTGGGCCCGGTGGATCCGCGGCAGCCGCCCAGCACGTTGGTGGCCACCGCGCACCAGCGGTTGGTGTCGATCGGCGCACCGGGCCCGGCCACCCCGTCCCACCAGCCGGGTGTGGGATGCCCGGGTCCGGCGGGCCCGGTGATGTGCGAATCACCGGTGAGCGCATGCAGCACCACCACGACGTTGTCGCGCGTTGGCGACAACTCACCCCAACGCTGTACCGCGATACAGACGTCGTCGATCACCTCACCGTTCTCGGTGGTCAGCGAGCCGATGTGAACCAGGCCGACTTCGCCTTCGGCGGGCAGCGTCTGGGTCGGCACGTCGGAGATCGTCATGTCAGAAGCCCCTCAGAAGGCGCCCACGGCCCGTGGGTCGCCGCTTTCGCTGACCGGCGCACCGTATTTGCGGGCCGCGGCGAAGCCGAGCTCCAGATCGGCCAGGATGTCGTCGATGCCTTCGATGCCGACGGCCAGCCGCACCAGGCCGGGGCTGACGCCGGTGGTCAGCTGCTCGGCGGGGCTCAGCTGTGCATGGGTGGTCGACGCCGGGTGAATCACCAGCGAGCGCACGTCGCCGATGTTGGCGACGTGGCTATGCAGCCGCAGCGCGTTCACGAAGGCCTTGCCGGCTTCGATGCCGCCGTCCAATTCGAACGACAGGACAGCTCCGGTTCCCTTGGGCGCCAACCGTTTTGCCCGCTCGTACCAAGGTGAGCTGGGCAGTCCCGCATAGTTGACCGACAGCACGCTGTCGTGGGCCTCCAAGAACTCGGCCACCCGCTGCGCGTTAGCGACGTGACGCTCGATCCGCAGGCTCAGGGTTTCCAGGCCCTGGGCCACCAGGAACGCGTTGAACGGCGAAGCCGCCGATCCGAGGTCGCGCAGCAACTGCACCCGGGCCTTCAGCGCAAACGCGGGCGGTCCCAGCTCGGCGAACACCACGCCGTGGTAACTGGGGTCGGGCGTGGTGAATCCGGGGAAGCGGCCCTGCGTCCAGTCGAAGGTGCCGCCGTCGACGATGACGCCGGCGATCGCGGCGCCGTGCCCGCCCAGGTACTTGGTGGCCGAGTGCACCACGATGTCCGCGCCCTGGGTGAACGGCTGGATCAGGTAGGGCGTGGCGACGGTGTTGTCGACGATCAGCGGCACACCGTTCGCGTGGGCGACTGCGGCGACCCCGGGCGTGTCCAGCACGTCGATCTGCGGGTTGGAAATGGTCTCGCCGAAGAACGCCTTGGTGTTCGGTCGGACCGCGGCCTGCCATGAGTCCAGGTCGTCGGGATCGTCGACGAAGCTGACGTCGATGCCGAGCTTGGCCAGCGAATAGTGGAACAGGTTATAAGTGCCGCCGTAAAGCCGCGGGCTGGAGACGATGTGATCCCCGGCACCCGCGAGGTTCAGAATGGCGAATGTCTCAGCCGCCTGCCCGGAGCTCAAGAACAGTGCGGCCACACCGCCTTCGAGCGCGGCGATCCGCTGCTCCACGACGTCGGTGGTCGGATTGCCGATCCGGGTGTAGATGTTGCCCGGCACCTCGAGCCCGAACAGTGCGGCGGCATGGGCGGTGTCGTCGAAGGTGTAGGACGTGGTCTGGTAGATCGGCAGGGCGCGGGCGTTGGTCGCCGCGTCCGGCTGCTGACCGGCGTGAATCTGCTTGGTTTCGAATGACCAATGCGCGGTCGGGTCGGTCTCGGAATTGCTGTCGGTGCTGCTCTCGGAACTCACGTGCGGTGCTTTCTGCTAGGGGGTCACTCGGATATCGGGGCGCTCGCGGTCGACCGGGACGCCATCGCCGATGACGCCAACCGGTGACCGGCGGCTAGCACCGGCACACAATGAGACGCGAATGAGCTGTTTGGATGCGCATCACGTTTCCCTGTCTACTCAGGGGCCCGGTCATGGCGGACCCGCGCTTGCCGCGTAGCCGGCTGTTGGCTACTCAACCTGGTCATCACCCGGGGCACCCCACCGCGGTTGGAGGGTTGCCGGCCAGCAAGCCGGGGCTTGATGCTGGCGCTCATGACCGACGTAAAGCCTATCGCATGTCACCGAGCCGATGCCAATGGGACAGCTCAATCTCTCTGAGGTGGGTGAACGCTGCTTGTAGGCTGGCCTAACGAGCAACCGCTCGCCAATGCTTCCCACGCCGGAGGATTCGGACACCGATGTCCAATGAAGCCACGATCAAGGTCAAAGGCCGGGTAGTAGAGCTCGACGGTGACGAGATGACTCGCGTCATCTGGAAGCTCATCAAGGACATGCTGATCCTGCCGTATCTCGACATCAATTTGGACTACTACGACCTGGGCATCGAACACCGCGACCGCACCGACGACCAGGTGACGATCGACGCGGCCTATGCCATCAAGAAGCACGGCGTCGGTGTCAAGTGCGCGACCATCACCCCCGACGAGGCCCGCGTCCAGGAATTCAACCTGAAGAAGATGTGGCTGTCGCCCAACGGGACCATCCGAAACATCCTGGGCGGGACGATTTTCCGCGAGCCTATCGTGATCTCCAATGTGCCGCGGCTGGTTCCGGGCTGGACCAAGCCGATCGTCATCGGCCGTCACGCTTTTGGTGACCAATACCGGGCGACGAATTTCAAAGTCGACCAACCGGGCACCGTCACACTGACTTTCACGCCTGCCGACGGCAGCGAACCGATGGTGCACGAGGTGGTGTCGATTCCCCCGGACGGCGGCGTCGTGATGGGGATGTACAACTTCAAGGACTCCATCCGCGATTTTGCGCGCGCGTCATTCTCCTACGGGCTGAACGCCAGATGGCCGGTGTACCTGTCGACCAAGAACACCATCCTCAAGGCCTACGACGGCATGTTCAAAGACGAGTTCCAGCGCATCTACGACGAGGAGTTCAAGGACAAGTTCGAGGCCGAAGGACTCACCTACGAGCACCGCCTGATCGACGACATGGTCGCCGCGTGCCTCAAATGGGAGGGCGGCTACGTGTGGGCGTGCAAGAACTACGACGGCGACGTGCAGTCCGACACCGTCGCGCAGGGCTACGGCTCGCTGGGGCTGATGACGTCGGTGTTGATGACGGCCGACGGCAAGACCGTCGAGGCCGAAGCCGCGCACGGCACCGTCACCCGCCATTACCGGCAGTATCAGGCGGGCAAGCCGACGTCGACGAACCCGATTGCGTCGATCTTCGCGTGGACGCGTGGGCTGGCGCACCGCGGCAAACTGGACAAGACGCCCGCGGTGGTGGAATTCGCGCAAAAGCTGGAAGAGGTCGTCATCGCCACCGTCGAGGACGGGAAGATGACCAAGGACCTCGCCATCCTCATCGGCCCCAAACAGGAGTGGCAGAACAGCGAGGAATTCCTCAATTCCATCGCAGAGAACCTAGAGAAGGCCCTGGCGAACTAGAGGGCCAGCTAGCCGGCGGGTTGCCGGCGGCCCGAGTCTGTCGGGCAGCTTTGTTCGATGAAGCCGGTGATCACCTCGGTGATGCGGTCCGGCGCCTCGAACATCGGCACGTGGCCCACCCCCTCGAGCGTGGTGACCTGGTGGTTTTCATCCGGCAGACAAGTGGTGAAATGCCGGCTGAACCTGGGTGCGGGGACAATCCGGTCCTTTCCGCAAATCACGAGGTGCGCCGGGACGGCGTTGAGCGCCAGCTCCCGCAGGCCGTGCATCAGCAGCGCCTTGAGCAGCAGCTGGAAGTAGGCGGGACAGTGCCCGACGTCGTCGACGATGCTGCTGAGTTGACGCTCGCTGACGCCATCCGGCGACGCGCTGATCGCGAAGGTGGCGCACCGCCGGCTGAACGGCAGGTGCAGCACGCGCGGTCCGAACAACCGGGCGAGCGCCAGCAACGGTATGACCACGATGAACTTGGCGATCACCTCGAACTTGGCCGGGCTCCAGCGCGTCCAGCCGCCGGCCGGGGCGATGCCGGTGACGGTGCGCGCGCGCCCGCGTCGCTCCAGCTCGAAGGCGACCCAGCCGCCCAGCGAGTTGCCCACGATGTGGGCGGTCTGCCAGCCGAGTTCATCCATCTGGCGCTCCACGTGATCGGCGAGCGCCGCGGACGACAGGAGCCAGGTCCCGGCGGACGGCCCGCCGTTGTGGCCGGCCATCGTCGGGGCGAAGACCTCGTAGCGGCCCGTGTCCGCCAACTGCTGAGCCACGTCCTCCCATACCGTCTGGGACAGCAGGAACGGATGTAGCAGCACGACCGGTTCTCCGGAGCCGAGGTGGATCGGTGGACGAGCCGTCACCCCCGGCGACAGCGAGTGAGCGGAGCTCACGAGTAAGGAACCGAGCAGACTGCGCATAGTGCCGACATTAAATGCGGTACCGCCGGTACCGCAACCAAGGGGTGACCGGTCGTCGAATCGCGTGCCTTCCGCGTGAAAGGATCGGGGCATCATGAGCACCCCTACCGGATCCCGCCGGATCTTCTCCGGCGTGCAGCCCACTTCGGATTCCCTTCATCTTGGTAACGCGTTGGGCGCCGTCACCCAGTGGGTCGCACTGCAAGACGACTGGGGAGATGACTGGGACGCCTTCTTCTGCGTCGTCGACCTGCACGCCATCACCATCCCGCAAGATCCCGAGGCGCTGCGCCGCCGGACCCTGGCCACCGCCGCCCAGTACCTGGCGCTGGGTATCGATCCCGGCCGCAGCACCGTCTTCGTGCAAAGCCACGTGCCCGCCCACACCCAGCTGGCGTGGGTGCTGGGTTGCTTCACCGGCTTCGGGCAGGCCTCCCGCATGACGCAGTTCAAGGACAAGTCGACGCGGCAGGGCAGCGACTCCACCACCGTGGGTTTGTTCACCTACCCGGTGTTGCAGGCGGCCGACGTGCTGGCCTACGACAGCAACCTGGTTCCCGTGGGTGAGGATCAGCGCCAGCATCTCGAGCTGGCGCGTGACGTGGCGCAGCGGTTCAACGGCCGCTTCCCGGACACGTTCGTGGTGCCCGATGTGCTCATTCCCAAGGCCACCGCCAAGATCTACGACCTGGCGGACCCGACGTCGAAGATGAGCAAATCGGCGTCCACCGATGCCGGGTTGATCAATCTGCTCGACGATCCGGCGTTGTCCGCCAAGAAGATTCGCTCGGCCGTGACGGACAGCGAACGTGAGATCCGGTTCGACACCGATGCCAAACCGGGCGTGTCCAACCTGTTGACCATTCAGTCGGCGGTCACCGGGGCGGGCATCGACAAACTCGTCGAGGGTTACGCCGGGCGCGGCTACGGCGACCTGAAGAAGGACACCGCCGACGCCGTCGTCGAATTCGTCACCCCCATCAAGGCTCGAGTCGACGAATTGCTGGCCGATCCCACACAATTGGAGGCGGTGCTCGCGGCCGGTGCGGAGCGAGCCGACGATGTGGCCGGCAAAACGGTTGAGCGGGTCTACGATCGGTTGGGGTTCCTTCCGCGGCGGAAATAGGTTGCACAATGAGCGAGCCGGCCAAGCCCGGAATCCTTGATCGGCTACGGGCCCGGTTCGATTGGTTCGACCATGCCATGCGCGCTTATGAGCGTTTCGACGGAGGCAACGGCAGCTTCTTTGCGGCCGGCCTCACGTACTACACGATCTTCGCGTTATTTCCCGTGCTGATGGTCGGTTTCGCGGTGTGCGGGTTCATGCTGGCCCGGCGGCCGACGCTGCTGCGGACGATCGACGACCACGTCCGGTCCACGGTGTCGGGCCCGTTGAGCCAGCAGATCCTCGACCTGATGAACTCGGCGATCGACGCGCGGACGTCGGTCGGTGTCATCGGCCTGGCCACCGCCGCCTGGGCGGGACTGGGATGGATATCGCATCTGCGTGCCGCGGTGACCGGGATGTGGTGGGTGCAGCCCCCCGACTCGCCGGGCTTCGTGCGCAACAAGATATCCGATTTCATCGCGTTGGCGGGCACGTTCCTGATGATCCTGGCCACCTTGGTGCTCACCGCGCTGAACCAGCCCGCGCCGATGGCTGCGGTGCTGAAATGGCTAGGGATACCCGATTATCCGGTGTTCGACTGGCTATTTCGGGGCATTTCGATATTTGTGTCGCTGCTGGTGTCGTGGCTGTTGTTCACCTGGACGATCGGCCGATTGCCGCGCGAGAAGGTCGATCTGGTCGGCTCGATGCGGGGCGGTTTGATGGCGGCGATCGGCTTCGAGGTGTTCAAGCAAATCGCGTCGTTTTATCTGCAGACGGTGCTGCGCAGTCCGGCGGGGGCCGCGTTCGGTCCGGTGCTGGGCCTGATGGTGTTCTCCTACGTCACCGCTTATCTGGTCCTGTTCTCCACCGCCTGGGCCGCTACCGCTGCCGACGACCCACGCGCCAAGCCCGTCGATGCTCCACCGCCTGCGATCATCACCCCGCGGGTCGAGCTGAACGAGGGGCTGCGCACGCGTCAGACCCTGACCGCGATGGCCATGGGAGCTGTTGGCGCGCTGGCGATTTCCCGGCTGACCCGTCGGGCCCGTTAGCCGACCGGCCGCCGCTCGCGGCCCGCTGGGCTAGTTCACCAGCCAGTCGCCGCGCGCCATCACGGCTGCCACTTGCCAATCATGGTCCAGAACAACAAGATTGGCGTCATAACCCGTCCGCAGGCCGCCCACCCGGTGCAGCCCGACGGCACGCGCCGGTGTCGCCGCGGTCATCCGCACCGCGGCGACCAGTGCCGCGTCGGCGTCACGGCCGTCCCCGGCCGCGCCGGCTCTCAGGCTGTGGAAGAGGCGATCCATGGTGGC
>DASSGQ010000313.1:0-3573 GCA_035693385.1 Mycobacterium sp. | reverse complement strand
AGATGCCGGACAGGCCGTTCATGCTCGTGGGCCAGCAGGCGGTGGCGGACCCGACGAGATCAACAGGCGGCCTGCAACCGGTCTACATGTATGCCCACGTCCCGCACGGCTACACCGGCGACGCCACCGAATCGATGCTCGTCCAGATCGAGCGCTTCGCGCCCGGATTCCGCGACCGCATCGAAGCCGTCGTGCGACGCACCCCGGACGACCTCGAGCGTGACAACCCGAACAACATCGGCGGCGACATCAACGGCGGCGCTATGGACATCGCCCAATTCATCGCCCGGCCCCGCCTGGCCGTAAACCCCTACTGGACTGGGGTCGACGGACACTACCTCTGCTCGTCCTCGACGCCGCCCGGCGGGGGCGTGCATGGAATGTGCGGCCACCTGGCCGCCCAGGCGGCCCTCCGCCGAACCAGACAGTAGGGATGGACCGATGCCGACCGCGGATGCTCCTAGCGGTTCGGCGCAGAAAGACTCGTCGATCTCTCGATCAGGCTGAAGTTCCGCTCGGTGGGTGTGTGGGGTTCACGACCGGCGTGGTCAGCGTTTTGAAGTACTCGTCGAGATTGCCGAGAACCAGCGCGTCTGCCGTCGGCCAGTCGTCCCGAGTCGCATCGGCGATATGCGGAAACAGCGCCCCGTTGTCGAATGCGCGCCATTGCCGTAGAGCATCTGATTCGTCGGCGCCCGGGTCGACGATGCCGCCCGATGCGGTATTGATGACCAGGTAGCCGTCCGGTCCAAGAGCTTCCAGGACCGCGCGATCGATGAGCTTGTCTGTTCCTTTGCCGCCCGCCATGGCGGTCATCAGCGCGTCGACCGAGACAGCCAACTCGACCGCCAGCCGGGAAGCAATGGCGGAGCCGATCCGGCTCAGGTCCAGGAGGCCTACCCGAAGTCCGCTCACCTGATGCGCTAGCGGTGGGACAAGCTGGCCCAGCCCGCGTCGGACTCGCCCGAAGCCGTCCGCGCAAAAGCCGCGAACCATATCCAGCATCAAGCCGACCGCGGTCTCGGCGACCCCGTAATTGAATGCATTGGGGCTATGGCTGACCGCGATCCCTAACTGTGGCGCCTCGTCCACGTCGCCACTGGCATGGCTGTCTTGGAAATGCACGATCGCGCCCAGGTTGGGCAGCGCGTCGATCACCGCGGCGTCCATGCCTGGCGGTCCGACGACGACGACTGTGACCGAAGCGCCGTGCTCTGCGAGAAACGCGGGGCGCGAAGCGTCGTTAGGCAATTGCAACGTCTGGTATTTCACAGCCAACTCTTGCCTCAGCGGCTTCGGTAGCGCTCCTACTTCAAGGATGGTCATCACCATCACCCTTTCTGCCCACCCATTCGTAGGGTCGCGACGCCGCCTGCACAGCGCTATGGCCCGAGGATTGGTGTTTAGGGCCGGATGGGTCTAGTACTAGGCGGGCGCGATATTTGACGGGCGGGTCAATCAGACCCGCGCATGAGCTGCGTCAATTGGGTGCGGGAGTTGATGCCCAGCTTGGTGAACGCATTGTGGACGTGGGTTTTCACCGTATGTAGGGAAAGGTGCAGCTGCTCGGCGACGTCTCGGTTGGTGGCACCCTGCGCAATCAGGTTGACCACCGTGAGCTCGGAGTCGGTGAGACTGTCCCAGCCGGTTTTTGCCCGCTGCTGGCTGACGATGCGACGTTGCACACCTAACCGGCGCAACTCGCGGCCCACCCGGCGTGCGTCGACTAGCGCTTCGTGGTGCATATAGGTGTCGAATGCGGCATTGAGCTGATCGAGCGCCTCGCCAAGGTGGTCGGTGCGGGCGAGTTCGGCGCCGGCGTCCTCGGCAGCCACCGCGTAAAGAAGCGGCCGCGACGACATGTGGAGCACAGCGGCCGCAGCCAACAGTGCCTGGGCATCACGTTCGAGGACCCCGCGGGCATACTTTGCCACCCCGGTGAACAACGGGATCGCCGGCCGCTCACGCTCGAGCACATCAATGGCCTGCAGCACACGCGCGCGCAAGCCGGCATCGCCGGCCGCCGACGCAACCCGCGCACCCAAGATCACCTGATCTAGGACCTGGGGCCAGAGTGGTGAGCCGAACAGGGTGATGTCGCCCAGCCAGCGCGTCGCGTCCTGGACGTCGTCGCGCTGCCACGCCGCCAGCGCCAGCACGTGCGCCGTGCCCCGTCGCACCGCATGTGAGCCAGTGGAGTAGGCGTCGCGCGCGTCATTGACCATCTGCTGCAACAACGTTCGGTCGTCGGTGCGCGCCGCCACCTCGGCCAGAATCACCATCCGGATCATGTCCAGCTCGGTCACGGCTGTCCGCTGTGGGCGCGGCAGGGATTCGATCGCGGCGCGCGCAGCAGACAACCGGCCCGCAGTGAGATGGACAACCCCCTCAATCGTCGCCCAGATTGCGAGGGCCATGGCGTTGCCCTCCCGGCGCGCTTGCTCTACTCCATCGGCGATCTGGGCCGCAGCGTCGTCCAACCGGCCGACCACCGCCAGCAGGAACGCGTAGGGGTATGCGGCCAAGTCATGAACGGCGGTCGCGTCGCTCGTGCGGGCGAGCGCGCAGAGCTCCTCGAGGCGGTGTAGTGAGCGGCCCGCGTACCCCTCCCCATCGTCGAGCAAGGCGAGGGTGAGGTTGGCCACGATTTTCGACTCGAGATCACCGGTCGCGGCGGCGGCCGCGGCCGCCTCGTTGGCCGCCGCGCGCCGTTGCCCACGTTGGTCGTTCAACATCAGGTTGTAGGCCAGCCACGCCAGATGCCGTGCCCGGGTGACCTCGCTGATGTCGCGCAGCTGCAGCGCACGACGATTCTCCTCCACGCGCTGCTGGGTACTGTGCTTATTGAGCGTCGGGAGGCGCAGACGAATCTCGGCCTCCTCTTGCGGCGATGCCACCTCCGAGAGCGCCACAACGGCCAGCTCTTCGGCCTCCTCGTAGCGGCTGGCCCGGTTGAGCAACTCCACCGTTTCGGCGACCAGGAGCCCATGTTCAGTGTCATCGGCGGCCAACAGCTCCAATGCGCGCTTGCTCAAATCCGCGGCCGCACTGGCATCGCTGTGCCCAACCGATTGCGCCGCCTGCCGCAGCGCACTGATCGCCTCCCGGTCTCCGGGCTCGGCGCTGCGCGCCAGCTGAGTGGCCACCTCGGCTGGGGCCACGCCCATCCCCAGCATGATCGACGCCGACTGGCGCTCCATCGCACGCCGCAGCGACTGCGGCAACGACTGCCGAGTGGCCTCCCGCAGCAGGTCATGCCCAAACCGCAACTGCTCACCATCTTCAACGAGCAGGTCCGCACGCACCGCCTCCTCGAGCGCCGACATTAACGACGACGGCTGGCGTTCCAGCATCGCGGCCAGCAACCCCGCCGAAAACCGGTCCGGCAACACCGCGGCCACCCGCACCACCTCGCTCGCACCTTCGGAGAGGTGGTCGAGTCGCTGATCCATACCGGCGCCCAGCCGGCGCGGCAGCGCCTCCCCAGTGGCCACCGCCCGGCCGCCGCTCACATTGAGCCGGCCCTCCTCGCCCAGACCCCCCACCAGCTCGCTGACCAAAAACGGGTTCCCG
>DASSGQ010000312.1:0-4977 GCA_035693385.1 Mycobacterium sp. | reverse complement strand
GGTCTCGAACTTGTTGGTGAGCGTGTTGGGGATCCCGAGGAAGCGCGCCACCGGATCGACTTGAATGGTCAGCGCGGACGAGCTGAGTACCACCGTGTGGCCGCGGGCCATGTGAGCCCGCACCAGCTCGCGCATTTCCGGGTAGATCCGCCCCTCGATCCGTTGGGCGAACAGCCGCTCGCCGATCTCGTCCAGGTCGTCCAGCAGTCGCCCGGTCAGCGCCGCGGCGGCCTTGCCGATGAGGTCTTCGAACTCGATGCGCCCGAGCGAATGGCTAAGGCCGGCCTGAACCATGCCGAGCAGTTCGCTGACACCCATGTCGCGGCGCAGCAGCCGCTCCTGGGTCAGGATGACCGCCGTGAAGCCCGCGACCAACGTCCCGTCCAGGTCGAAAAATGCGCCGATCCGGGGCCCCGGAGGGCTGGCGACGATCTCGGCGACCGAACCGGGCAACCGCATATCCGCCGGCGGCTTCCCGGATTTCTTGCTACCGCGCTCGTCTTCTTGCGCGGCGCTCATGAGTCCGACACCGATCGAGACGTCGAGCCGGCCCGCTCCGCGACGAATGACGCCGGCACCGCCCGGGGTTCCGGGCGACCGGCGAGCGCCAGGATCTCGTCGAAACCCTCCAGCAGGCACTGGGCGAACAACGGCTCGTCTCGCACCGACGCCCTGTCGTAGCGCACGGTGATGGTGCACCAGCCGCCCCGCGAAATCAGCACCACCATCATCGCCACGCCGGGCAGCGGGCCGATACCGTACTGCCGCAAGATCTTTGCGCCGGCGATGTAGGTGTCTCCCGGGTAGACGGGGACATTGCTGGCCTGCACGTCGGCGCCGATCACCGAACCTGTGATCCCCTCCAGCACGGGTGTGGGCAACACACTCAGCACCGGTGCCATGTAACCGATGATGTTCATCGCGGGCTCGTCGCGGCGCTGCGTCATCTGCGCGCGGATCTTCTTCATCCGCGAGACCGGGTCGGCGGTGCCCAACGGCGCCGCCAAGTTGACGCCGGTGAACCGGTTGCCGCCGGCCGTGTCGGCTTCGGCCCGCAGGTTGACGGGCACGGACATCGGCAGCGTGCTGATCGGCACGCCAAGTGCGATGTGGTAGCGCCGCAACGCGCCCGACAGGCCGGCGAGGTAGGCGTCGTTGATCGATCCCCCGCCGGCTTTTGCGGCCTTGTGCAGGTCGGCGAGCCGGATGTCGATCGCTTCGGTGCGGGTGGCAAGGCTGCGCCGGCGCAGCAACGGCGACGGTTCGGCGGCCCGGTTGATCACCCGGACGCCCGACATGGCGTAGCCAACGGCTCCCCCAACCGTCGAGACGGGATCCATGACGGCCTTGCCGGCCGCCGATACTGCCCCGGAGACCGCGCCCACGACGCTGTTGACGATGGCGAAGGGTAGCCGGTTGATGCCCTGCCGCATCAGGTCGTTGGGCGTCAGATCCTGCGGAATCGGTTGCGGGGGCGTCGGCTTCGGCGGTGGATCGCGCTCGAGGTCGTAGAACTCCGCGAACATCTCGACGCCGCCGACGCCGTCGGTGACCGCGTGGCTGACGTGCAGCAGCGTCGCCGCCTTGCCGTCGGCCAGACCCTCGACGAGGGTGGCCGTCCACAGCGGCCTCGAGATGTCCATCGGCGACTGCAGGATCACCTCGGCGAGATCGAAAACTTCACGCAGCGTGCCGGACCCGGAGACGCGTACCCGGCGCACATGGAAGTCCAGGTTGAAGTCCGGGTCCACCACCCAACGCGGCGACGCCGTCGGCAACGTCGGTATGACGACCTTCTGCCGCAGCCGCAATACTCGTCGGGAGGCGTTTTCGAACCGGGTACGGAACCGCTCCCAGTGCGGCGTGGTGTCGAGGAGTTCCAGCGCCATGATCCCCGACCTGGTCCGGGGATTCGCTTCACCCCGATGCATCAGATAGTCGACCGGTCCAAGCTCGTCGGACAATTTAGCGGTCTCGATGGACTCAGACATGATCGTTAACTCGATGCGCCAACGTTGTCACCGCCGACCAAGCCTCCTGCCTTGGACTTGCCAACCCAATTCCAACCCAACGCTAGTCGGGTTGCGGCGCTGGTGAAAGGCGCGGTCGAGTCCGGAACCCGGGCACGAGGGTCCGGGGCAGAGGCCTGGGTCAGCTGGCAGAGCTTGCCGACAACGGCAACACGGCCCGGAGCGAGCCGCCGCGCCGCCCGTAGACGACGCCCAAGAAGTCGGCGACGGCGTCGGCGGCCAACTTCGAGCGGACCGTCGGGGTGATGTCGAACGCGTGGTGGGCGTTGGCAAGTTCGGCGTAGCCCACCGTGGCTCCGGCCTCACGTAGCGCCGCGCAGAAGGCCCGGCCCTGGCCGCTGGGAACCAGCTCATCCTTCTCGCCGTGCAGCACAAAGAACGGCGGGGCGTCGCGGTGGACGTAGGAAATCGGCGACGCCGCCCGGAACCGCTCCGGCTCGTCGGCGTAGCGGGCCTTGAGAACGAAGTGCTCGAGGAACGGCAGCATGATGTCGTTCATATTCTCGAGGTCGGTGAAGTCATAGACGCCGTAATAGAGCGCGGCCGCCTCAACGGTCGTGTCAGCGTCTTCAAATCCGGGCTGGAAGGCTGGATCGTTCGGGGTGAGCGCGGCCAACGACGCCAGGTGCCCGCCCGCCGACCCGCCGGTGATCGCTATGAAGTCGGGGTCGCCGCCGTAGTCGGCGATGTTCTCGCGGACCCACGCGATCGCCCTCTTCACGTCGATGAGGTGCGCCGGAAACGCACATCGCGGGCTCTTGCTGTAGTTGATCGAGACGCAGATCCAGCCGAGTTCGACCATGCGGCTCATCAGCGTGTACGCCTGACCGCGTTTGCGGTTCAGGGTCCACGCCCCTCCGGGGACCTGTATCAACACCGGCGCGCGATAGCCGGGCGCCAGGTCGTGGCGCCTCCAGATGTCGAGCAGGTGTGCGCTGCCGCCCGGACCGTAGGGGATGTTGGAGGTCTCGGCCGCGTACCTGCGGTGCGGGCCGGGCATGCGTAATAGCCCAGCGCGGGGAGTGCATTCGGACTGGGCATAGGCCGGTTGGCGCACCAGCTCACGAAAGTCCGGCCCGAAGCACTCTTCGAGCCCGGCGGTGAGGGCTTGGTCCGCGCGCTGCGCCGCCCACGCGGTGGCGACGCGAGCGATCGAAGGAGGTGAGACCCGGCATAACGCGTGCCCGGTGACCACGTGCGGGGGAAATTCCGTGGACAGCCAGCCGGCGAACCAGCCAACCGCGGAGGGCGAGCCGCGCAGCAACAGGGCGCCGGCCTGGCAGGTGTCTCGGGCATCGGCCGCCAGCTGCAATGCCTGGGCACCAGCCCGCGAGCACCGCGAAGCCACGTTCAACACCACGCTCATACCGACGCCATCCCTCGACGTTATGCACACGCCTCGTTGCGGTTAACGGCCGATGATCAGCCGGTGATGTACGTGTGTCGCGGCTCACACCATAGCCGATAAGTGCGGCGCGGGAAGACTTTTCGGGCGCGTCGCGTCGCCGCAAATTATTCGGCTCGTGCCGTTGGATAGACTGACCTGCGCATTGCCTCCGTAGCTCAGGTGGATAGAGCAAGGGCCTTCTAATCCCTAGGTCGCACGTTCGAGTCGTGCCGGGGGCACTACTCAGAGGGTGTTTTCGGTCCTACCGACAATGCCGGTCATCGTTTCTGTCCGTCACGGGGTGATCCACGGTCCGGCGGCCGGTGGCGGTCTTGGTCTCGTCGATCCGTGTCAGTCCGGCTCGGCAGCGGGACAACGCCTTACGCCGGATTGAAGAAACCGGACTGCCCGGTCCCCGCGTTGTTTCCTCCCGAATTCGTGCTGCCCGAGTTCCCGAAGCCCGAGTCACCCGCGCCGGAATTACCCCAACCCGCGTTGCCGCCGGCGCCCGAGTTGTAGAAGCCGGTGTTGAGGCCGACGCCCCCGTTCATGAAGCCCGTGTTAAAGCTGCCGCTGTTCGCGTAGCCCACGTTCTCAGAGCCGCTGCCCGAGTTGTAGAAGCCCACGTCGTAGCCATCGCTACCCGAGTTGTAGAAGCCGACGTCGTAGCCGTTGCCAGCCGAGTTGTAAAAGCCGACGTTGAAGCCGCCGCTACCCGAGTTCTCGAAGCCCGAGTTGCCGCCGCCGCTGGCCGTGTTGTACCCACCCGAGTTGCCCGTACCCGAGTTGAAGAAGCCCGAGTTGCCCGTGCCCGAGTTCCCGAAGCCCGAGTTGGGGGCATTGATGTCGCCCGCGCCGCCGACGCCTGTGTTGACGTTGCCCGAGTTCCACAAACCGGTATTGGTGTTGCCCGAGTTCCACAAACCGGTGTTGGCGTCGCCGGAGTTGAAGAACCCGGTGTTGGTGGTCCCCGAGTTCCACAAACCGGTGTTGAAGAAGCCCGAGTTGAAGGCGCCCACGTTGTGTGTGCCCGCGTTGGACCAGCCCAGGTTGGCGATGCCGGCATTGAAGCTGCCCATGTTGAAGTTGCCCGCGTTGAAGAAGCCCACATTTTCGCCGCCGGAAAAGCCGAGATCGGGGTTGGCGCCGCCAGCGTTGAAGCCGCCCAGGTTGTAGGTGCCGGCGTTGCCCAGGCCGACGTTGTTGGAGCCCGGATTGAACAAACCGGCGTCGGTGCTGCCCGCGTTCCACAAGCCCGTGTCGATGCTGCCGGTGTTGCCGATCCCAGTGTTCAGAGTGCCCGAGTTCAGCATGCCCCAGTTCTGGCCGCCGGTATTCGCTATGCCAACGTTGTTGCTGCCCGAGTTGAAAAACCCGGAGTTGCCGGTGCCCGAGTTGAACAAGCCCGAATTCCCGCTACCTGAGTTCCAGCCGCCGAAGCCAACCTGGTGATCGCCGGTGAGCCCGATGCCGATACTTCCGTTGCCGGTGTTCGCCAAGCCGACGTTGCCGTTACCGGTGTTGCCGAAGCCCCAGTTGAAGCTGCCGGAGTTCCCCAAG
>DASSGQ010000311.1:0-11602 GCA_035693385.1 Mycobacterium sp. | reverse complement strand
AGTCCCGGGTTACGGCCGCGTCGACCTCGGGTCCGGTCACCCCGAACCCGGCCCGGCGCAGCATGCGGGCCGTGGTGACCCACTGCATGGACTGCCCCGGCATGAATCAACAGTGCCCGGGTTTTCTTGCGATTTGCTTGCGGTCCGGGCCGGGCCCTGTGGAGAGGCGAAATCGCGCCCAGCCGTCGGCATGCAATTCTGCGGTATGCGGGATGCGAGAGAACCGTTCATCGGCAGCGAGGCACTGGCGTCCGGAACGATAAACCGGCATCAACTGCGGACGCGCTACCGCGCGGTACTTCCGAACGTCTACCTGTCCAACGACGTCCAGCTGTCTCTGGAGCTCCGGATTTTCGCCGCCTGGCTGTGGTCGAAACGGACGGCGATCATCGTGGGGGCGGCCGCCGCGGCATTACACGGCGCCCGGTGGATCCCCGAGGATGTTCCGGTTGAGCTGCTATACAACAATTCCCGACCACCTCAGGGCGTGCTGACGCGGCGCGATGTGTTGCTGGACGGCGAGACGCAGACCATCGCCGGGCGTCCCGTCTCCACACCCGAGCGAACGGCCTTCGACATCGGCCGGCGCGGGGCCGTCCGCTCGGCGGTCGTCCGGCTGGACGCGCTGGCGCGGGCAACGGGTTTCAAGGTCGATGACGTGTTGCGGATCGCGAAATGCCACCCCCGCTCGCCCGGGCTGCGGCGACTGGAGTCCGCGCTGGTGCTGGTCGACGCGGGCGCACAGTCGCCGCGGGAAAGCTACCTGCGGCTGCTCCTCATCGACGCGGGCCTCCCTCGGCCGCAGACCCAAATACCGGTGCAGGGTGTCGACGGCATGCCGGTGGCCTACCTCGACCTGGGCTGGGCGGAGTACATGGTCGCTGTCGAGTACGACGGTGACCAACACCGGACCGACCGACGGCAATTTGTGAAAGACATTCGGCGAATCGACATGCTGGAGCAGATGGGATGGATCGTCATCCGGGTCGTTGCGGAGGACCGCCCCGCCAATATCTTGCGCCGCGTCCGAGAGGCGTTGGCCGGCAGGCGTTCGACTGTGTACTGATGGCTTTGGGTGTGTACTGGCGGCGCGAATCGGGTCGGAATTCCACCCTGGGCTCACACCGAAAGTCGTGGGCTCACAGCGAAAGCCCTGCGCTCACACTCGACCCGCAAGGCCCTAGAACGTGCTGGTCGGCCGCACCCTGTTAGCCATGTCCACCAGCGTGTAGCGGTGCCGCTGCGTGGGCGCAACCCGGGCCAGGCTGCGCAGCGACGCCTCGACACCCAGTCGCAGGCCGTGTTCGGTGAACGGGAACCCGAGGATGTGGTTGGTGCTGGCCTCGTGGCCGTCTTCCAGCCAGTCCATCGCGCCGCCGAGCACCAGGGCACGGATCTGCAGCACGCGTGGTTCGGTGGGCGGCAGCGCCTCCACCCGCCGGGCCGCGTCGCGGATCTGTGCCTCGGTGATTTCGCCCGTGGACCGGCCGGACATCAGGGTGACCGCACTGGTCAGGCGCGCGGTCGTGAAATGCCTGGAGGTGGGCGGCACTTCGTCCAGGGTGCGCACCGCGCCGGTCCGATCGCCCTCCGCGGACAGGGATCTGGCCAGCCCGAAAGCCGCCGAGATCACGCCGTCGTTGGTCTTCCACACCGTCTGGTAGAACCAGTGCTCGTCGGTGTTGCGGGCCAGCTCGATGGTGGCGGCCAAGGCCAGTTTGGGCCCCAGCTCGCCGGGGAAGGTGTCCAGCACCTCAGTGAAATGTTTTGTGGCGGAGTCGTAGTCGCCGGTGAGCAGCTCGGCGACGGCCCGGTACCAGACCAACCGCCACCGCCAGCCGGCCCGCTCGGCCAGGTCGTCGAGTTTGCGGGTGGCTTTGGCCACGTCGCCCAAGTCGAGCAGCGCGCGGACTTCCATCAGCGGTAGCTCGATCGACTCGGACAGCTCGATGCCGTCGGCGTCCAGCGAACCGTGCCGGGCCGCGCGCAACGAGTCCAACGTCTGCACCGGCTGGGAGAGCACCGTCGCCTGCAGCACCGGGGCGGCCACATCGGTGGGATCGACCAGCGGCACCGGCAGCGCGGTCACGATTTCCCTTGCCGTCAGCCTCTCCGAGTGGACCTGGCCGTCCAGGTACACATCGGTGTGCGCGACCAGCAGGTCCACCCCGAATGTCGAGCGGCTGGGGCTGAAGATCGTCGACAGGCCGGGACGCGGCACGTCGGTGTCTTGGGCGACCACCTCGCGCAACACGCCCATCAGCTGGGCGGACATCTCCTCGGCGCTGCAGAACCGGCGCCGCGGGTCGGGGTCGATGGCGCGGCGCAGCAGCCGCGCAAACGAGTCGTAGGTGCCTAACACCGGGTCGTCTTCGGGCAGCCCGTCCACGTAGCGGCCGTTGCGGGTGCGCAGGTTCAACGTCAGCGCCGCGAGCGTGCGCCCCACCGTGTAGATGTCGGTGGCGATCGTCGGGCCGGTCCGCACTATCTCCGGTGCCTGGAAACCGGGTGTGCCGTAGAGGTAGCCGAACGAATTGATGCGCGACACCGCACCCAGGTCGATCAGCTTGAGTTGCTCCTCGGTGAGCATGATGTTCTCCGGCTTCAGGTCGTTGTAGACCAAGCCGATGGAATGCAGGTAGCTCAGCGCCGGCAGAATTTCCAGCAGGTAGGCGATGGCCTCGGCGACCGGCAGCTTCTCGGCTTTCCCGTTTTTGAGGCTGCGCTTGAGCGACTGGCCGCCGATGTACTCCATGACGATGTAGCCGACCGGGTCCCCGTGCCGGTCGGTGTGCTCGACGAAGTTGAAGATCTGCACGATCTGCGGGTGGACCACCTCGGCGAGGAACTGGCGTTCGGCCATCGCGATGGCCTGCGCCTCGGCGTCCCCGGAGTGGACCAGGCCTTTGAGCACCACCGGCCGGTCGTTGACGTTGTGGTCGACCGCCAGGTAGACCCAGCCCAGCCCGCCGTGCGCGATGCAGCCCTTGACCTCGTACTGGCCGGCCACGATGTCCCCGGGATTCAGTTGGGGCAGGAACGAGTAAGGACTCCCGCAGGCCGGGCACCAGCCCTCTGAAGATCCCTTGCCGTCCTCGCTGTCCTGGGAGCCGGACCGGCCGACCGGCTTCCCGCAGTTCCAGCAGAAGCGCTTGGACTCCGGCACCACCGGGTTGGTCATCAGGGCTTCGAGCGGGTCGATGTCCCGCATCCGGGGGATCTCGACCAGGCCACCGCCGAGCTGCCTGATCGGCGGGAGTACCCGCGTGGCCACCGTCATTCGATCCTGCGGTTCTGTATCTATGGCGGCGCCGGTGAAAAGCGGCAAGTCGTCGTCATCGTCGTCGAAATCGGGGCGGAACAGCGCCTGGGTAGCCTGTGGCCGCCCCTCCGACAGCGGGCCCGACTGCACGTCGGCAGGCTGGGTGCCCGGAGCCAGGTCTTCAGGGTCTTTGGCGTCTGCCGCGCCTTTAGCGTCCATCGGTCTGGCCATCAGTCCACATACCTCGGCGTGGGCGGGGCGGGCGCGGGGCCCAGCACCGTCAGCCACTTGCGGTACAGCGTGTTCCACGTGCCGTCTCGGCGGATGCGTTCCAGGGTGCCGTTGACGAACCGGACCAGTCCGGTGTTGTTCAGGCTGACGCCGACGCCGTAGGGCTGGGTGGCCATGTTCGGGCCGACGATGTGCAGGTAGGGGTCTTCCTCGACCAGGCCGGCCAGGATCGAGTCGTCGGTGCTGACGGCGTCGATCTCCCGCTGTTGCATCGCCACCAGGCAGTCGGCCCAGCTGACCACCGAGACGATGTCGGGCGGCGGGTCGATCTGCTGAATCCGGTGCAGCGACGTGGTGCCCCTGGCCACGCAGACCCGTTTGCCGGACAGGTCGGCCACCCTGCTGATCGGCGAGTCGCGCGGGACAAGGATGCGCTGGCTGGCGTCGAGGTAGACGGTGGAGAAGTTCACCAGCTTGCGGCGCTCGCAGGTGATGGTCATCGTCTTGACCACGACGTCGACCTCCGACTTCTGCAGCGCGGTGACGCGCTCGTCGGACGACAGGATCCGGTACTCGACATGCGACGGGGCGCCGAAGATGTCGCGCGCGATCTCGCCGGCGATGTCGACGTCGAAACCGGTGATCTCGCCGGTGATCGGGTCGCGGAAGCTGAACAGGTTGCTGCCGATGTCGAGCCCGACGATCAGCCTGCCCCGGGCGCGGATGTCGGCGACGGCGGCGTCCGCGTCGGCTTTGGTGGGGAAGGGGCGCAGGCTGGCGGTCGCATTGCAGTCCTGGCTGGCGTCGTCCGCCGGCAGCGGCGGCTGCGGCGGCAGCAGTTCCATGCCGATCGGTGTGGGCGGCGGCAGCGTCGGCACCGTGGCGACCGTCAGTGACTCCGTGCGGCTGCAACCCGCCAGTACGACCGCCGCGGCGAACACCCCGAGACGGTAGCTCGCCGGACGGAACCTGGGCAGGCGCGGCAGCCCGGCCATCAGCGATACTCTTTCAGCCGGGGCCACAGGCCCAGCGCGACCGCGATCGCGGCGCCGAGGCTGAGGACCACGCCGCCGACCTGGGCGCCGGACAACCCGCTGCGCGCGTTCAGGACGTCGTTGCGCAGGTGGGTGCGGCTTTGGTCCATGGCCTTGCCTAACTGGTCTTCGAGCTTGTCGAAGGCCGGGGTGGAGTCGTCCTCGCCGCTGCCCAGCGCGACCTGAGTGGCGGCCCGGTAGTTGCCCACCGAGATGTAGGAGTTGATCCGGTCGTTGGCCTGGCGCCAGCGGACCAGCAACTGATCGGCGCCCTGCAGGTCGGGCTTGTCGACGGCGTCGCTGCGCGCCATGTATTCGTCGAGCTGCTGGTGCATGGAGTCGATGCGCTGATAAAACGACTGCTTGCGGATCTCTTCGTCGCCGCGGCGGATCAGTGACAGGGTTTCGTCGGCTCGTGCCTGCTGGGCGGTGATGGCGACGTTCGTCACCGTCTTAAGTGACTCCGCCGCGGTGTCTTTGGCGCTCCGGCTGGCGGTCGTTGAGATGGTCAGCGCGGTTCCGACCCATACCACCATGACGAGGATACCGAGAGCGCCCACGACCAGGCCCGGATTGACCCTGCGCCGGGTACGCCGGGCCAGCCAGCGATGGGAGAACGCGCCGAAGACCAGCGTGCCGGCGACGACGAGGATCACCGGAGCCGGGAAATGGGTGGACGCGGTGGTTTCCGTATCCACCCGCTCCGACGTCGCCTGATAGAGCTGTGCCGCGTCGGGCAGGATCGTCGATTGCATCAACCCCGATGCCTCCGACAGGTACGACGATCCGACCGGGTTGCCCTCCCGGTTGTTGGTTCGCGCGATTTCGATCAGCCCGGTATAGACGGCCAATTCGGCGTTGATCCGGCCCAGCAGTTGCACCGCCGGCTCGTCCGTCAGCCCGCTGGACGCTCTGGTCACGGCTTCGGCGGCGTCGGTGATGGCCTGCTCGTAGCGCTGCCGGACCGTCTGCGGCTCGGCTTGGGCGATGAACGCGGTCGCCGCCGCGGCGTCGGCCACCGACAGCGTGGTGTAGAGCCGCCCGGCGGCGAACGACAGCGGCTCGGTGTGGTTGAGCACCGTGGTCAGCACTTGCTGGCGGTGGTTGATCGTCGTCGAGGTGGCGAAGGCGCTGGAGACGCCGAGGGCCGCCAGCACGATCCCGATGGTCAGGATGCGGCCCGGCGTCGTCGAAATGAACCACCAGCGGGGATGGGCGGGTTCGGCCGGCGACCGGGACCCTTTCGGCTCGGTCGACGGGTGCGCCAGCTCAACCGTCACGTCTGATCAGACCTCATCTACTCTTTCGACCTCTGAAACGCATGCAATTCGCTGTACGAACCCGAATAAGCGAATTCTAAGAGAATCTTCCTGCCGATGGGGGAAGCCGGACCTAATTGACCCGCGGGATCGCCTGCATATCCTGAACACGTGCAGGGCGACGGTGACGGATGGGTGATATCCGACAGCGGCGCTCACTACTGGGGCCGGTACGGCGCGGCCGGCCTGCTGTTGCGTGCCCCCCGGCCTGACGGTACCCCCGCGGTACTGCTGCAGCATCGGGCGTGGTGGAGCCATCAGGGTGGCACCTGGGCTTTGCCCGGCGGCGCCCGGGACAGCCACGAGACCCCGGAACAAACCGCGGTCCGCGAAGCAGGCGAAGAGGCCGGCCTCCCGGTCGAGCGATTCGCCGTGCGCGGCGCGGTCGTCACCGCTGAGGTCGCCGGGATCGGCGGTGCCCACTGGACCTACACCACCGTCGTCGCCGACGCGGCCGAGCTGCTGCACACCGTGCCCAACCGGGAGAGCACCGAGCTGCGCTGGGTCGGCGAGGACGAGGTGGCCGACCTGCCGCTGCATCCCGGCTTCGCGGCCGGCTGGGACCGGCTGCGCACGGCTCCCGCGCTGGTGCCGCTCGGCGACGGCGACGAACGACGCCAGCGACTGCCGCGCACGGTTGAGGTCGAGACCGGGGTTTTCGTTTGGTGTATGCCCGGCCCCCCACTTCCGGCCGACCAGGCGCCCTCCCCGCTGAGTCTCCGCATCAACTCGCTGCTGCAAGCGCCGACCTGAGTTGCTCGGCCGCGGCCCTCGGGTCCTCGGCCGCGGTGATCGCCCGCACCACCACGATCCGCCGGGCGCCGGCGTCGAGCACCTCGGGCAGCCGCCGCGCGTCGATGCCGCCGATCGCGAACCACGGCCTGTCGCCGCCGAGCGCAGAGACCAATTGAGCGGTGGCGCGCACCAGCTCCAGGCCCGGCGCCCGGCGACCGGGTTTGGTGGGGGTGGGCCAGCAGGGGCCGACGCAGAAGTAGTCGGCCATCCCCGTCGCGGCCGCGGTGGCCTGGGTCTGGTCATGGCTGGACAGCCCGATCACCATGTCCGGGCCGACGATCTCCCGCGCCACGCCCGGCGGCAGGTCGCCCTGGCCCAGGTGCAGCACGTCGGCGCCGGCCGCGCGGGCGATATCGGCGCGGTCGTTGACCGCGAACAGGGCGCCGTGCCGGCGCGCCGCATCGGCAAGGATCTCGCAGGCGGCCAGCTCGTCGCGCGCCTCGAGCGGGCCGAACCGCTGCTCACCGGCCGATCCTTTGTCGCGCAGCTGGACGATGTCTACCCCGCCGGCCAGGGCGGCGTCGACGAACTGGGCCAAATCGCCGCGCTCGCGGCGCGCGTCGGTACACAGGTACAGCCGCGCTGCGGCGAGACGGGCGGCGGGCCGGCCAAGAGACACGTGCACACCGCGACGCTAGCGCGCTAGCGTAGAGCCGGAGCACAACTTCAGACACGGGAGTCCCGGGTGGTCGTCATCTGCGGGGCTGAGAGTGGACACAGCCAGGGCACCTGGACCGGTCCTTACCGTCACACCTGATCCGGATCATGCCGGCGAAGGGAGGACCGCAAATGCCCGGGATGCCGGCGCCCACACCGACCGGGTTGCTGGCCGTCATCGGCGGCGGCGTCATCGGGCTGTCGGTCGCGCGCCGGGCGGCGCAGGCCGGTTGGTCCGTGCGGGTCCATCGCAGCGGCGAGCCGGGCGCATCCTGGGTGGCCGCGGGCATGCTGGCGCCGCACAGCGAGGGCTGGCCGGGTGAAGAGCGGTTGTTGCGTCTCGGCCTGGAGTCTCTGCGGCTCTGGCGCGAGGGTGGCTTCTTGGACGGGCTGCCGCCAGAGGTGGTCACCGCCCGCGAGTCGCTGGTGGTGGCCGTCGACCGGGCCGACGTCGCAGACCTGCGCACCATGGCCGACTGGCTGTCCGAGCAAGGGCATCCGGTGGTGTGGGAGTCGGCCGCGCGCGACGTGGAACCGCTGCTGGCACAGGGCATCCGGCACGGCTTCCGGGCGCCCACCGAACTGGCGGTGGACAACCGCGCGCTGCTCGAGGCGCTGAGCCTGGCCTGCGAACGTCTCGGAGTCCGGTGGGCGGCGCCGGTGCAAGACCTTTCTTGCGTGGACGGTGACGCGGTGGTGATCGCCAACGGCATTGACGCGCCGGCGCTGTGGCCCGGCCTGCCGGTGCGCCCGGTGAAGGGGGAGGTGCTGCGTCTGCGCTGGCGGAAGGGGTGTATGCCGTTGCTGCAGAGGGTAATTCGCGCTCGGGTGCACGGACGGCAGGTGTATCTGGTGCCGCGCGCGGACGGCGTGGTCGTCGGCGCAACCCAATACGAACACGGTCGCGACACGGCCCCGGTGGTATCGGGGGTGCGTGACCTGCTTGACGACGCGTGCGTGGTGCTGCCCGCATTGGGCGAGTACGAGCTGGCCGAGTGCGCCGCCGGGCTGCGCCCGATGACGCCCGATAATCTCCCACTGGTGCAACGTCTGGACGCGCGAACCCTGGTCGCCGCCGGCCACGGCCGGTCGGGGTTCCTGTTGGCGCCATGGACCGCCGAACAGATTGTTTCCGAACTCGTCCCGATCGGAGCCCGAGCGTGATCGTCATGGTCAACGACAAACAGATCGAGGTCGACGAGCAGACCACCGTCGCCGCGTTGCTGCAGTCGCTGGGTTTCCCGGACCGCGGCATCGCGGTGGCGATAGACTTTTCCGTGCTGCCGCGTTCGGATTGGACGACAAAGCTTTTGGACTTTTCTGGCCGGCCGGTACGACTCGAGGTGGTGACGGCGGTGCAGGGTGGCTGACTCAAAACTAACCATCGCTGACCGCAGCTTCGCCTCGCGGCTCATCATGGGTACCGGGGGAGCGACCAGCCTCGCGGTGCTGGAAGAGGCACTGATCGCGTCGGGCACCGAGCTGACCACCGTCGCCATGCGCCGGGTCGACGCAGAGGGCGGGACCGGATTGCTGGACCTGCTCAACCGACTCGGCATCACGCCACTGCCCAATACCGCGGGCTGCCGCAGCGCGGCCGAGGCGGTGCTCACCGCGCAACTCGCCCGCGAGGCGCTCAGCACCAACTGGGTCAAGCTCGAGGTGATCGCCGACGAACGCACGCTGCTGCCCGATGCGGTCGAATTGGTCAGAGCGGCAGAGCAATTGGTCGACGACGGATTCGTCGTTCTGCCCTACACCAACGACGATCCGGTGTTGGCGCTCCGGCTGGAGGACATCGGTTGCGCGGCGGTGATGCCGCTGGGTTCACCGATCGGTACCGGCCTTGGCATCATCAATCCGCACAACATCGAGATGATCGTCGCCCGGGCCGGTGTTCCGGTGGTGCTCGACGCCGGCATCGGTACCGCGAGCGATGCCGCGCTGGCGATGGAGCTGGGTTGCGACGCCGTGCTGCTGGCCAGCGCGGTAACCCGCGCCGCCGACCCGCCGGCCATGGCCGCCGCGATGGCCGCCGCTATCACCGCCGGGCATCTGGCGCGGCGGGCCGGACGCATCCCGAAGCGGTTCTGGGCGCAGGCCTCCAGCCCGGCGACGATGCGGGCCGCGCAGCGGCCCGTTGTGGGGGCACCTCCCGCTTGCGGGGGAGAGCCGGGCAATTGAGCCCCAGCCCAGCGAAGCCGCGCAATTGATCCGCGGCCCGGCGACGATGAAACGTTATGTCGCGCTGGGGAGTTCGATGGCCGCCGGTCCCGGTATCCGGCCGCGCGCCGCAGGAGCTCCGCGATGGTCGGGTCGATCGGCCCACAACTACGCGCATCTGGTCGCCGATCGACGGAACCTCGAACTGGTCGACGTCACATTTTCCGGTGCGACCACCGCCCATGTGCTCGCCGAGCGTCAACACGGCGAGCCGGCCCAGCTCGCCGCGCTGGACGGCTCGGAGAGCCTGGTCACAATCACCATCGGTGGCAACGACACCGGCTACGTTCCGCTGTTGATTGCCGCCTCGCTGCCACGCGCCGCGCGTCGCCTGCCGCTGCTGGGTGGGCGCATATCCGAACTGCTGGACCGCGACGGCCGCGATCGGGCGCTGGCCGCGGTGTTCGACTCGCTGTGCGCGATCGGGGTCGCGGTGCGCGAACGCGCCGCGGGCGCCCGGATTTTCTTCGTCGACTACCTGACGATCCTGCCGCCGGCGGGTGCGCCGGCTCCGCCCCTCGCAGAAGCGGATGCCGATCTGGGTCGGCATGTGGCCGCGACGCTCGAACGACTCACGGCCGACGCCGCCGCGGCAACCGGCTGCGACGTCGTCAGCGCCGCGGCGGCCAGCCGGCCACACCACGCCTGGTCGGCGGAGCCGTGGACGACCAGGCCGGCGCGTTACGTTGTGCCGATGCCGGGCCGGCCGGCACCGCTGCACCCCAACGGTGCCGGGATGCACGCGGTGGCGGAGTTGGTGCTAAATCAGCTGTAGTCCAACTTCGGGGCTCAGCCGTTGGTGCGCCACCACTGGTACAGCGCGTTGACGTCGGTGTTGGATGCGCGGATGTGGCTCAGCACGTTTTTGCTATCGGTGGTCCACGTTATCGTCGCGGCGCCCTGGTAGGTGCCGCACGCCACCTGTCCCGCTGTCTGGCCGGAACTGCCCTGGTGCCAGGTGCCCGGCGATTGACCGGTGTCCCCGCATGCACTCAGGGACACGTCTTTGATGCTGGCCGTGAACGAGGCGGCCAAGTCGGTGGCGTTGGGGAAGAGTTGGTAGACGCCGGCCGCCGGTCCAGTCGAATCGGGGTTTTGCCCGCAATCGAGTTCAGCAAGCACAGGACCGGACAACTGACCCGATTGACAGTTGTTGAGGCCGTAGCCCTTCGACAACGAGGCTGCCAGCGTGTTGGTATCCGCCGAACTGCCGGTGTTGCTGGGGTCCGCCGTCGCCGTGGCGGCACCCGCGAGGGCGAAACCGCCCGTGAGCACCGTGGCCGCCGCGGCTCGCAGCGCCTTGCTGAGATGAGACATCCTGACTCCTTTACGTGTTTTCAAACTGTCGTGTTGGAAATGATTGCGGCCCAACCGCGAACGTCAGCCGTTTGCCCGCCACCACTGGTAGAGCGACGGGATGTCGGTGTTGGCTGCGCGGATGTAGCTGAGTATGTTCTTGGTGTCCGTGGTCCAGATGACCTCGGCGGCATTCTGGTAGGTCCCGCAGGCCACGGATCCCGAGTTGCTGGAACTGCCCTGGTGCCAGGTGGTAGGCGACTGGCCACTATCCCCGCATGCGGCCAGGACGTCGTCTTTGATGCTGGCTTTGAACGAGCCCGCCAAATTGTCGGCACTGCTGAACAGGATGTACTTCGCCTGGACGGGCCCGGCGGGGTCGGGGCTCTGCCCGCAAGTGAGTGAGGCCAGTTCGCCGCTGCTGATGTTCTGGGCGGTGCAGTTGTTGAGGCCGTAGCCCTTCGACAACGAGGTGGCCAGCGTGTTGGTATCCGCCGGGTTTCCGGTGTTGGCGGGGTCCGCGTTCACGATGGGCGCACCCGCGAGAGCCAAACCTCCCGTCAGCATCGTCGCCGCCGTACCGCGCAACGCGTTGCTGAGACGAGACATCCTAGGCTCCTAGCGGTTGTCCGACCGGCGGTGCAGGTGCGCTGACATCCAGGAGTGTATTTTGCGTTCCTCGCCGGAAACAGTGCTTTTGCTAAATGGGATCGTAGGGCTACGTCCTGACTATGCAACACATTCCGCCGGAAATTTTCTGTCTGGGCATCCTTCCCGCGGTATCC
>DASSGQ010000310.1:0-21163 GCA_035693385.1 Mycobacterium sp. | reverse complement strand
GGCATCCAGCGCGCGGCCAGCAAAGCTTCCATGGCGTCGCCCGGGACCGGTCTGGACAATAAGAATCCCTGCGCCCGGTGGCAGCCGTGTTGCATCAAAGTCAGTGCGGCAGCGGGTGTCTCGACTCCCTCGGCGACCAGTTGCAGGCCGAAGGCCTCAGCCAGGCCGATGATCGCCCGGACGATGGCCAGATCGCCGGCGTTGGTGCCCAGGTCACGGACGAATCCGTTGTCGATCTTGAGCATGTCGACGGGCAGGGACTTCAGGTGCGACAAAACCGCGTACCCGGTGCCGAAGTCATCGATGGCGATCTGAACCCCGACTTCCTTGAGCTCCGCCAGGGTCTTCCGCGTGGTTTCGATGTCGTGCACCACTGCACGTTCGGTGATCTCCAGACACACCGATCCGGCGTCGATGCCGAACTCTTCGATGGTGTCGGCAACGCTGCGCACGAAACCCCGCGTGATCAGCTGAACCGGCGACACGTTGATGCGCAACGCGACGTTTTGGCCGATGCCCTTGGAACGCCAGCGGCTGAATTCGGCGCACGCGGTCCGCATCACCCACCGGCCCAGCTCCCCGGCCAAGTTGGTCGTTTCGGCCACCCCGATGAACGAATCCGGCAGCAGCAGCCCCCAGATCGGGTGCTGCCAGCGCACCAGTGCCTCCGCGGCCACGATGGCCCCGGTCCACAGGTCGACCTCGGGCAGATAGTGCAGCAGCAACGCTTCGCTGTCGATATCGCCTTGCAGATGCAGCTCGATGTCATTGCGGAAGGCGCTTTTCAGCGACATGTCATCGGTCGACATCGCCACCTGATTACCGCCCGCACGCTTGGCTGTCAGCACCGCCTCATCGGCACGACGCAACAAGTCGGTGCTGTTGTCGCGCCCTGGCACGCCCACCGTCACCCCGATGCTGACGGTTCGGGTGATCATGTGCCCGCCGATGGCCAAGCGCTCGCACAGCATGCCCGCCAGCCGACGCGCGAACGATTCCGCGGCCCCGCTGGACATCGTTTGATCCGGAATGACGATGAACTCGTCGCCACCCAGCCGGGCGATCATGCTCTGACCCGCGCACCCCCGGATGCGTTGCGCGAAGACCCTGATGAACCAGTCGCCCGCGGTGTGGCCGAGGTAGTCGTTGATCGGCTTGAGCCGGTCGAGGTCGAGGTACAAGACCGCGACGGGTCCGGGGCTTCCCGCCGAGAGCCTCTCAGACAGATGCGCCACCAGCGCCCGGCGGTTGTAGAGGCCGGTCAAATCGTCGTGCTCAGCCAGATAGCGGAGCTTCTCTTCGGCCGCGATGCGGGCCTGCAGCTGCGCGAACAGAGCCGCGACCGCCTCCAGCGTGTTGAGTTCCTCTTGCTTCCACTTTCTGGCGCCGTATTTGACGAACCCGAGCACGCCGGTGGTCATCTCCCCCGAGACCAGTGGCGCGGCGGCAACCGAGGGCGAGGTGACCTGCTTGCTTCCCCCGACCAAACGTTGGAAGTAGCGACTGCTTGGTTCCGGCCGGACCACCACCGGCTTCCTGCCATGCTCGCACTGTGCGAGCACGGGATCTGCGCTGGTGAAATGGGCGACGGCCAGTGGATCCGGGTCTGGAACGTTGTCGCGGGGTGGCCACTCGGCGACCAGTATCGAGGCCCGGATCTCGTGGTCGTGATGGCGCAAGAAGCTGGCGTCCACATCGAACTGCTCGACGAGTTGCGCGAGAACCCTTTCACTCACCTGGGTCGCCGTGGCTCCGGTGGCCTCCATCAGTTGGGAGGCGACGGAGGTGACGATCAGATCCAGGCTGCGCGGCACGAGCTCCTCCGATGTGGGCACACATCTCCCTGCTGGGCTTTGGCCTTACCGGGGCCCAATCAGGGGGATGCGTAGGTCTTACAGGTTACTTCTCCCAGCGCGCGCGGACGGGCACTTTCGAGTCCTACTTCGCGGCTTGTCTGGTGGGTGCGCCCGACCGGGGCAGGTCACGATTCGGTGCAGCGCAGCGTATCACGCATGGCGCTTCCCGCCCGAGGGCAATTTGCCCCGTCGCCACGCGCATCGGCCTCCGCTTCGGTTCTGGCGCCACACATCCAGCAAACCCGCAACGCTTCGGCGAATCACTCCGGAGCCAGGGCAACCGGGTGGCCCACCGCGCCCGCGTCAACGGCGTCGTCGGCGTCCCCTGTAAGTGAGGCAGCTCACATTGACGGCGTTATTGTCACGCCTGGTCGGCCCCCGGTGTCTCAAGGGCACAAGCCCCGCGATAGTAGGAGACAGGAATGACCGAGATGACCACCCCACGCACTCACGTCGTCGTTGTAGGCGGCGGATACGCCGGAACCCTGGCCGCCAATCATCTGCGGCAGCGTGCCGACGTCGACGTCACCCTGGTCAACCCGCGTCCGGTATTCGTCGAGCGGATCCGCCTGCACCAGTTGGTCGCCGACACCGGGTCCGCGACGGCCGCGTACGACACGCTGCTCGGCGACGGAATCCGGCTGGTCGTCGACACCGTCGAGCGCATCAACGCCGCCGACCGCCGCGTCCTGCTGGAATCGGGCGCCGAGCTCGCCTACGACTACCTGATCTACGCCGTCGGAAGTATGGGCGCGGTGGCGGCCAAGCTGTCCCGGCTGCCTGAGGTGCCCGGACTCGCCGAATTCGGCCACTCGATAGCCGATCTGGAAGGCGCGCAGCGGCTGCGCTACGCACTGGCCGACCTGCCGCCGACCGCCCCCATCACCGTCGTCGGTGGCGGACTGACCGGCATTGAAACGGCCTCCGAACTGGCGGAGCGGGGCCGGCAGGTAACGCTGGTCTGCGGTGGCGTCCTCGGTCCATCGCTGAGCAGACGGGGCCGGCGGTCGGTGGCGAGGCAACTGCGCAACCTCGGCGCCAACGTGCTGGAACCCGTCAGGGTCAGCCAGGTGCGTTGGGACGCGGTCGTGCTTGATGACGGCTCGGTGCTGCCCAGCGCCGCGACGGTGTGGACCGCAGGTTTTGCCGTGCCGGATCTGGCCGCGCGCAGTGGGTTTCGCACCGACGCCGTTGGCCGGCTGCTCACCGACGAAACCATGACCAGCATCGACGACGATCGCGTCGTCGCCGCGGGCGACGCCGCAGCGCCGTCGGGTCAGCCGTTGCGGATGAGCTGCCAAGCGGCCGGGCCACTGGGCGCCCAAGCCGCCAACACGGTGCTCAGCCGCATCGCCGGCACCGCGCCCGCGGTGCTCAACCAGGCGTTCGTCGGGCAGTGCATCAGCATGGGCCGCGCGCATGCCACCTTCCAGCTCACCCGCACCGATGACACCCCGGTGAACGTGGTTCTCGCGGGGCGGGTCGCGGCCCCCATCAAGGAAGCGATCTGCAAGGGCACGCTGTGGGCCATCCGGCGCGAGGCGACCAAACCCGGCTCGTACGTCTGGCTCAAAGGCGGCAACCGGCCCGCGACCGTGCCGGCCGGCCCGCAGGTTGCGCTCCAATGACCCCCTCGCGCGGTGGTGAGCATGCAGAACGGTTCACCCTGCTGCGGCCGTTGCTGTTCACCATCGCCTACGAAATCCTCGGCTCGGCGACCGAGGCCGACGACGTGTTGCAGGACAGCTACCTGCGCTGGGCGGCAGTCGACCTGTCGGGCGTGCGCGACACCAAGTCCTACCTGGCCCAGCTGGTCACCCGGCAGGCGCTCAACGCGCTGCGTGCCGGCGCGCGGCGCCGCGAGGATTACGTGGGGCCCTGGCTACCCGAGCCGCTGTTGCTCGACGACCAGGACCCGTCAGCCGATGTCGTTCTGGCGGAATCGGTTTCGATCGCGATGCTGGTACTGCTGGAAACGCTGAGCCCTGACGAACGGGCGGTGTTCGTGTTGCGCGAGGTGTTCGGTTTCGACTACCGCGAGATCGCCGAGGCGGTGGGCAAACCGGCGCCGACCGTGCGACAGGTCGCCCACCGCGCGCGCGAACACGTCCGGGCGCGGCGCAAAGGGGGCGGCGCCGCGAAGATGTCGATAGACCCGGAACGCAACGCCGAGGTCACCGCGCAGTTCTTGGCCACGGCGGTCAGCGGTGATGTGGAATCGCTGATGGTGATGCTCGCACCTGACGCCACCTGGACCGCCGACAGCGGCGGCAAGGTGAGCGCGGCCCGCAGGCCGGTGGTCGGCGCGGCACGGGTAGCCAGGGCGATCGTCGGTTTGATGCGCAAGACGCAGGAGATGTGGGCGGCGCTGCGCGTGGAACTGGTGACCTGTAACAGCGCTCCGGCGGTGTTGGTCTACGACGACGAGCACCTCGAAATGGCGATCACGGTGGAGATCGTCGACGACAAGATCACCAACTTCTATGTGATGCGCAATCCCGACAAGCTCACGACCCTCGCGGCCGCACGCGACATCAGCCGTGGCTAGCTTGGCGATCCGACCCAGCTTGGCGACGATGCACTCCAGCGCCGAGCGCCTGCGGCGCGATAACCGTGACACTGATGTCAAGCTAGAGCGGTGCGAATCGACCGGCTCGGCGACCTCGGCGCCGCACCCCGCGTGCTGCGTGCCGTCGGTGACGCCACCAGCAGGCTCGATCTGCCACCACCGGCCGCCCTGACGGGCGACTGGTTCGGTGCGCTGGCGGTCATCGCGCCCAGCGTGTCGGTGCAGCCGGTCAGCATCGACGACGCATTCGCGGTCCCGCCGGACTCGCAGGCGTCCTACGCCCGAGCGGTGGGCGGCGGCTGGGTCGGCTATCTGTCGTATCCGGATCCGGGTGCCGACGGGCGACCGAACCGGATTCCCGAGGCCGCGGGCGGATGGACCGACTGCGTGCTGCGCCGCGACCCGGACGGGCAGTGGTGGTACGAAAGCCTGTCGGGCGCACCGATGCCGGACTGGTTGACCGCCGCTCTCGCGGCAAGGCCTGCACCGCCGCGCGATTGTCGGATCGACTGGGACGCCGCCGACCGGGCGGCGCACCGCGACGGGGTGCTGGCCTGTCTGGAGGCGATCCGCGCCGGCGAGGTATATCAGGCTTGCGTGTGCACGCAATTCGCCGGGACCGTCAGCGGGGCCCCGCTGGACTTCTTCGTAGACGGCGTCGCGCGTACCTCCCCGGCCCGCGCGGCCTTCGTTGCCGGACCCTGGGGTGCGGTGGCATCGCTGTCTCCGGAGCTTTTCTTGCGGCGCCGCGAGACGGTCGTAACATCCAGCCCGATCAAGGGCACCCTGCCGCTGGATGCCTGGCCGTCGGCACTGCGGGCTTCGGCGAAAGAGGTGGCCGAAAACATCATGATCGTGGACTTGGTCCGCAATGACCTTGGGCGGGTGGCGATCGTGGGCACGGTCACCGTGCCTGAGCTGTTGGTCGTGCGCCGCGCGCCGGGCGTGTGGCACCTGGTGTCCACGGTGTCGGCGCGGGTTCCCGTGGAGCTACCGACGTCGGCGCTGCTGGACGCCACCTTCCCGCCGGCCTCGGTCACCGGAACCCCCAAACATCGCGCTCGTCAGCTGATTTCGCAGTGGGAACATCGTCGCCGCGGAATATATTGCGGCACAGTTGGTTTGGCTTCGCCGATCGCCGGTTGCGAGCTGAACGTGGCAATCCGTACCGTCGAGTTCCACGCCGACGGTGGCGCCGTGCTCGGCGTCGGCGGCGGGATCACCGCAGACTCCGATCCCGATGCCGAGTGGGAGGAATGCCTGCACAAGGCCGCCCCGATCGTCGGGCTGCCCTGCATCGCGGCCGCAGCTGTGGTCGGTTAGCGGTCGGTTAGCTGTTCTAACAGCGTGCTCGTCCCGAATTTGTGATAATTCCGCATCACGAGCCGGGTGCGCATAAGCTTCAGCCATCACCCGCGCCGGTCGTGGGTCGCCTGCTGGAGGGGTCCGTCATGAGAATCGCCGTTGTCGGCGCCGCAGCGTCCGCCGTGATAGGTGGGGCGCTGGCGGCTATGCCGCTGACTTCGGTCAGCACACCGCTGCCTACCGCAGCAACCTGCGGCAGCGGCGGCGCCGTATGCGCGAAGGTCGCGTCCGTCCTGATGCCCGAGACGCCGAGACCGTCGGCACCGGCGGCTGCGCCCGCCCCACCACCCACGCCCTTTTCAACGGCGGCCAATGTAATTGCCCCTGGTGTACCCACAGAACCAGGCACGGCCAGCGTGCCGTCGGGCGCCCGTGCGGTGCCGGGGGTGGGCGGACCCGGGCTCGGCGTGGGCGGCGTACCGGGCGGAGGCGTGTCCGGGGCCGGCCTGCCTGACGTGGGCGGCGTCGGCGGGCTGCCCGACCTGGGCCTGCCCGGCGGTATTGACCCCTACGCCCTGGCGGGCCAGGTACCGGGCCTCGGCGGCCTGGCCGGCCTGGCCGCCATCCCCAACAGCGCGGCCGTTGCCTTGTCAGTCGTGCAGGGCGTGGTGGGCGTGGGAGGCAGCCTGGTGGGCGTGGGAGCGACCGCAATTAGCACGGTGGAAATGGGTGCCATTGCCTACACCTATCTGCACCAGGCGGGCCTCGTGCCGGCCGTGAGTCTGCCGTCGCTACCTGGGATTTCTATCCCCGGCGTTGGTCTTCCCGCTGCGGCAGCGGCTATCCCAGGGATCGCCGCAACCCTCCCGGCGGTGGGTGCGGCTATCCCGGCGGTGGGTCTCCCGGCGGTGGGTCTCCCGGCGGCACCCGCGCTCCCAGCGGTGGGTCTCCCCGCGGCACCCGCGCTGCCGGCGGTGGGTCTCCCCGCGGCACCCGCGCTGCCGGCCCTTCCACTGGCCCCACCGGCCCTGCCGGCGCCTCCCCCACTGCCGGCTCTGCCGGCCCCGCCGGCCATTCCGCACCCGAGGTTGTGCAGCCCCGGATTCGGTCCCATCGGGGTCTGCACGCCCTGACCTGACCGGCACCGGTCGGATCAGCTCACTCGTCGCGCAATTGCAGAATCGCGTCGTAGAGCTGGCTTGAGCGCACTTCCGGATGCCCCGCGGCCACCTGGCTGCACGCGTCCTTGACGCGAGCCCCCGCGGCGACCAGCTCCTCCACTTCTGCCAACAGTGCCGGGACATCCGCGCGCGGAGTCGCGCCGGCGAGCACAACGGTGATCTCGCCGAGCACCCCGTCGGCCGCCCACCTCGCCAGCTCGTCCAGCGACCCGCGCACGATTTCCTCGTGCACCTTGGTCAGCTCCCGGCACACCGCGGCCCGACGCGCCCCGCCAAGCTGCTCGACGGCGTCATGCAGGCACGCGTCCAACCGACGCGGTGATTCAAAGAACACGCAGGTGCGCCGCTCGTCGGCCAGCGAGGCCAACCACGCCTGGCGCGCCGACTTCTTGCGCGGAGCGAAGCCCTCGAAGCAGAACCTTTCTGAGGGCAGGCCGGACACGGCCAGCGCGGTCGTGACCGCGGACGGCCCGGGCAGGCACTGCACCGGCAACCCGGCATCCACGCACGCCGCGACCAGCCGGTAGCCAGGGTCGCTGATCAACGGCATTCCGGCGTCGCTGACCAGCAATACCGTCGCGCCGGCTTTGATCGCGTCGACCAGGGCGGGCACCCGCGCGGACTCGACCCGGTCGAACAGGCTGACCACCCGGCCAGTGATCGGGGCGTCGAGCGCCTTTGCCAGGATCCGCACCCGCCGGGTGTCTTCGGCGGCCACCACGTCGGCGTGGGTCAGCGCGTCGATCAGGCGTCGCGAGGCATCCGACGGCTGCCCCAGGGGGGTCGCGCCCAACAACAGAAGACCAGCGGTCATGACGGACAGCCTACGATCGACGTGATGACCGCCCCGCCCGGCGAAAGCCCCGTCGCCGTTCAAGATCGCGTCGAGCGCGTCGTACCCGTCGTGAGCCCGGGGCCGCTGGTTCCGGTCGCGGACTTTGGGCCGACAGACCACATCCGCGGCTGGATCACCACCGGCGTGATCACAGTTTTGGCAACGGTGACCCGGTTCCTCAATGTGGGCTCGCCGACCGACGCCGGCACACCCGTCTTCGACGAGAAGCATTACGCGCCCCAGGCCTGGCAGGTGCTGCACAACCATGGGGTGGAAGACAATCCCGGGTTCGGTCTGGTCGTTCATCCCCCGGTCGGCAAGCAACTGATCGCGATCGGGGAGGCGATCTTCGGCTACAACGGCGTGGGCTGGCGGTTCACTGGCGCGCTGCTCGGCGTGGTCATGGTGACGCTGGTGATGCGGATCGTGCGGCGGATCAGCCGCTCGACCCTGGTCGGCGCCATCGCCGGCGTGCTGCTCATCTGCGACGGGGTCAGCTTCGTCACCGCGCGCAGCGCGCTGCTCGACGGCTTCCTCACCTTCTTCGCGGTCGCGGCGTTCGGCGCGCTCATTGTCGACCGCGATCAGATACGCGAGCGGATGTACTTGGCGCTGTTGGAGGGTCGCAGCGCCGAAACCGTTTGGGGTCCGCGGCTGGGCGTGCGCTGGTGGCGGTTCGGCGCCGGGGTGCTGCTCGGATTGGCATGCGGGACAAAGTGGTCCGGTCTTTACTTCGTGGTGTTCTTCGGTGCCATGTCGTTGGCGTTCGACGTGGCCGCGCGGCGCGAGTACCAGGTGACCAGACCCTGGCTCGGGACGGTGCGCCGCGACCTGCTGCCCACCACGTACGCGCTGGGGCTGATCCCGGTCGCGGTATATCTGGCCAGCTACGCGCCCTGGTTCGCCTCGGAGACCGCGATCGACCGCCATGAGGTCGGCCTGTCCATTGGTCCCCACTCGGTTGTCCCGCTCCCGGACGCGATTCGCTCGCTGTGGCACTACACCGCAAAGGCGTTGCAATTCCATGCGGGCCTGACGAATTCCGCCGGCAACTACCACCCGTGGGAATCCAAACCGTGGAGCTGGCCCATGTCATTGCGGCCGGTGTTGTATGCCATCGACCAGCAGAACGTTCCCGGTTGCGGCGCGCAGTCGTGCGTCAAGGCGGAGATGCTGGTGGGCACTCCCGCCATGTGGTGGGTGGCGGCGCCGGTGCTGCTCTACGCGACCTGGCGGATGCTGGTCCGCCGCGACTGGCGCTATGCGGTGGTCTGGGTGGGCTACTGCGCAGGCTGGCTGCCCTGGTTCGCCGACATCGACCGGCAGATGTACTTCTTCTACGCCGCGACGATGGCGCCGTTCCTGGTCATGGCGATCGCGCTGATCTGCGGCGACATCCTCTATCCCGCCGGCCGGGCACTCGGTCAGAACTCGGAACGACGCACGCTGGGGCTCATCGCCGTGTCGTGTTACACCGCGTTGGTGGTGACCAACTTCGCGTGGCTGTTTCCGGTGCTCACCGGCCTGCCCATCTCGCAGCAGACCTGGAACATGGAGATCTGGCTGCCCAGCTGGCGCTAGCTTCTACCTCCCCCGAGATTGCCGTGACGGCTGCGATTCCGGCGCCAACCACGACCGCTACGGCAATCTCGCCGTAGAGCCCCGCAGTACCTCCCCGAGATTGCCACGACGGCTGCGATACGTGCACCAACCACGACCATCACGGCAATCTCGCCGACGTGTCAGTGATGGCGCGCATGATGACCGCGTGACGAGGGTGTTTCTGGGCAGCGAAGCAGTCGCACGAGGCACTCTGACGCGCGCCCAATTGCGTTGGAATTACCGCCGGATCCATCGGAATGTCTACCTGCCGAAGAACGCGCCCAGGTCGTTGTGGAGCAATATCTACGCAGCCTGGCTGTGGTCAGGTCGTCGGGGAATCATCGCGGGCCGCGCGGCCGCCGCGCTGCACGGAGCCAAATGGGTCGACGAATTCACCCCGGTAGAGGTCGTCGGGCCGTTCAACCATCCCGCCCCTGGCATCATCGTTCGCCGCGAACGGATCGCCGTTGCGGATCTCGTCGAAATGCGCGGATTACTTGGGACGAATCCGGCACGCACCGCGTTCGATTTGGCCCGCCATCTGCCCCGCGCCGTCGCGGTCACCCACCTTGATGCGCTGTCAGCCGCGACTGGCGTCACCGCGGCGGACGTGACGCCGTTGATTGAACGCCACAGGGGCGCAAGGGGCGTCCGTCAGTGCCGAAACGCCCTGTCGCTCATGGACAGTGGCGCTCAATCGCCGAAAGAAAGCTGGCTGCGGCTCGCACTGATCGATGCCGGCTTACCAAGGCCAAGGACGCAGATCCGAGTCAGCGATGGGCACCTCGTGGCGTACCTGGATATGGGATGGGAAATGCAGATGGTGGCACTGGAGTATGACGGCGACCAACACCGCACCGATCGAAGGCAATACGTGAGCGATATCCGTCGAGCCGAGATGTTCGACCGCCTTGGTTGGCACGTGATCAGGGTGATCAACGAGGACCGGCCGAACGTCATCGTGCAACGGGCACGCGATGCGCTGGTGCTTCTACCTCCCCCGAGATTGCCGTGACGGCTGCGATACGCGCGCCAACCACGACCGCCACGGCAATCTGGGGCCAAACGGCTATATCAGGTCACGGGCGACCGGACATGACATGCACCGGGGACCGCCGCGACCGGTGCTCAGTTCGGAGCCCGCAATGGTCAGCACTTCGATACCCGCGTCCTGCAGGCGGGTGTTGGTCTGGACGTTGCGCTCGTAGGCGACTACAATGCCCGGCGCCAGAGCCAACGTGTTGTTGCCGTCGTCCCACTGCTCGCGCTCTGCGATCACGGGGTCCAAACCGGTGTCGATGACGTGTAGCTTGTCGATCCCCATGGCCTTCGCCGCGGCTTCCAGAAATGGCGTTTCATCGCTGATGGTGACGCCATCGGGGGTGTGCTCAATCGTGAACGCCGAGAGCGTGTCGACGACGTTGGCGTACATGACCACGGTGTCGGTGTCGACCATTGTGCACACCGTGTCGAGGTGCATTTGCGCGCGCCGCTGGGCGATCGGGACGGCGAGCACCGTGTTCGCCAGGTCGTCGTCGAAGAGGCTGCGCGCCAACGCTTCCGCACCGGCCGGGGTGGTTCGCTCCCCGACCCCGACCGCGACCACGCCGGAGGACAACAGCAGTACGTCGCCGCCCTCGACGGGGGCGGTGCGCGACTCGTAGGCGCGCCGCACCCCGGTGAACCGTGGGTGGTGGGCATAGATGAGATCGGTCAACGACGCTTCGCGAACCCGCGCCCGCAGCGCCAGCGTCGGGATCACCACCCGCGGCCCGATCCAGATCGACGAGTCACGAGTGAACACCAGGTTCGGCAGTGGCTCGATGACGAAATCCGCCCCGTGGTGCATGCGAAGCACCAACGACACGTCGCTCCGGGTGGCCGACGGCAGCTCGTTGAACGTCATTCCCGCCATCAGCACCTCGGCCAGCCTGACCGGCTCCAGGGTCCGCAGATACGCCGAAAGCTCTTGCGCCAACGGCGCTCCGAGCCGACGCGCGTCGACCGCGGCGGCAACCCCCTGAATCCGGGCGGCCCCGCTGTGGTGCAGCGCCTCGGTCAGCAGGTCGGATAGCAGCAGGACCTCCACACCGCGGGAACGCAGCAACCCGGCGAATTGGTCATGCTCCTCCTGGGCGCGCGCAACCCAGGGCAACCCGTCGAACAGCAGCTGGTCATTGTTGCGTGGATTGAGTCTCCGCAGCTCGGCGCCGGGGCGGTGCAAGATGACGACGCGCAGCGCGCCCACCTCGGAATTGGTACCCAGCTCGACGACACCCACAGCTAAACCGTAGTCGCGCCGATCTCGCGGATCGCGTCATCCGCGCCGCGCAGATAGGGCCGGCCGTTGAGCGCGGCGCCGCACGAGCCGCAATATAGGTGTATTGCCCCATTGGGTCGGCTGATGCACGATTAGCTCACGTTGGCGTGGGTTTACCGCACGCTAATTCTCGTTGGCCATACCGAGGGTAGGGGTTTTGGAAGATCGAAGGCAACGGCCACCGGCGGAACCGCTCGGCTACATCGATCGCATGCCCGCGCGCCTCCTGCTCGACCGCTTACCAGTGCCTATCTGGGCTGTGCACGGCGACACCGTCGTCTACACGAATGACGCCTTTGCGGAGATGATCGGCCATGATCGCAGTCACCTCAGCGCCGTTTTCGCGAACGAGTTGATCCGGGACGTCCCCGCCCTCGACACGCCGGTGACAACACTGTTGCAGCAGCGAGCCGGTGAGCTGATGGCCCTGCGCCACGCCGATGGTTCGATCTTGCAGGTCGTAGTGAGCCGGCCGATGCTGCTGCGCGCCGACGACCCCGTCACGCTGGTCGGTGTCCAAGACGTCACCGAGCACATCTGGGACAAGAGCCGCTGAGTCGACACAGCGTCACGACAACAACACGACAGCAACACGAGCCGCCACTGATAGCCTGCGCACCGGCGCTCCTGCGCAACCGACGCGATAGCAGTCACTACGGTTGACGCTGTGAGTGCGCCGCGTGTTCCCCGTCGGCGTCCTGCGGACGAACGGTCCAGTCCCGAGCGGATTCGCGCCGCCGCGATGCGTGTGGTGGCCCACCATGGCGTTGACGCGACATCCCTGCGCATGATCGCCGACGCCGCCGGCGTTTCGATCGGGCTGATTCAGCATCACTTCGGCACCAAGGGACAGCTGATAGAGGCCATCGACGGATACGTGTTGGGGGTGGTGCGTGGCGCCATCGAGCCATCGCCGCTACCCGGACCGCCAGCGGACCCTCTCGTCGAAGCGGGCCTCCGGATGGTGTCGCTGATCGCCGAGCACGCCGACGTCGTCGACTATCTGGGACGCGCCTTGGTCGAGCGCGACGCGATCGGGTCGATAATCTTCGACGGCCTGGTCGGGATCAGTGCCGCTCAGGGCGATCAGCTCATTAAACAAGGGCTGGGGCGGCCCGACCTCGACCTCGTCTGGGGCGTGCTCAATCCGCTGATCCTGCGCGTCGGCGCCATCATTCTGCGGCCCCACATCGAGCGCTATCTGCCCGAACCCTTCGCTACCCGCGGCCAACTGATGCGCTGGGATGCCGCGGTGACGAAACTGCTGCGCGCGGGCCAATTGCGAGCGCCGCTCGACCCCGCCGACGCGGCCGGACCGGCACCAAAGGAACACGGGCGCAACAACAACGGATAAGACTCGCGTGCCCTCCAACAAGCCCCGTCATCTCGTTTGATCGAACGAATGTGCGATAGACTGGCGGGCGTGGCGATCGCGGTACAGGGCTCGCTGTTCGAGCACACCGAACGCAGACAACTAGGCGACGGCGCCTTCATCGAGGTTCGTGCCGGCTGGCTGACGGACGAGCCCTCGGGCTCGGAAGGCCTGCTCGACGCCCTGCTGTCCACGGTGCCGTGGCGGGCCGAACGCCGCCAGATGTACGAGCGGGTGGTCGACGTACCGCGGCTGGTCAGCTTTCACGACCTGACGGTCGAAGAGCCACCCCATCCACTACTGGGGCGGCTACGCCGGCGGCTCAACGACATCTACGCGGGCGAGCTCGGCGAGCCTTTCACCACCGTGGGATTGTGTTGCTACCGCGACGGCTCCGACAGCGTCGCCTGGCACGGCGACACCATCGGCCGCAGCAGCTCGCAGGACACCATGGTGGCCATCGTCAGCCTGGGCGCCACCCGCACCTTCGCGCTGCGGCGGCGCGGCGGCGGCGCGTCCTTGCGGCTGCCACAGGCGCACGGCGATCTCCTGGTGATGGGCGGATCCTGTCAACGCACCTGGGAGCACGCGGTCCCCAAGACGTCGGCACCCACCGGCCCGCGCGTCAGCATCCAGTTCCGGCCCCGCGACGTGCGCTAGGCCCGGATGGCGGCCACCGCCTTGACGAGCAGGTCGCGGGCACGTTGCGTGTCGACCTTGGCGACCGGCTGATCCGGGACGACAAGCGGATTGGCGGTGACGATCACCTGGTAATCCCCGAATTGGGCCGAATAGTCGTAGAGTTCGCCCGTGCGGGTGCCCCCGTCCAGCACCGCCTGCAGAACCCGATGCACGCCCATCGTCTGAGTCCCGTCGATATGCGGCGCATCGATCACTTCGATGCCGCCCCGCACCTGGGCCCCCGCGAAAGCCACCTTGGCGCAGTCCTTCCCGGGGTCGTTGAACGGCACGGGTTTTGAGGTCTCCACGGCGATCACGACGAACCGGTTCCCGTTGCCCTCAGCGGAGACGGCGGCCATATTCCCCTGCAGATCCGGTGGCATGTCCGGCCCCACCGCCTCTTTCGCGCAGTTCGCGGGATCGAAGGTCAGCCCGTCGGGCAGCTTCCGTGCGGACAGCAGCTTGGGATCGATCGCCCTTTCGGAGATGTCGCTGACTCTGTACTCCGGTCCCAAGCTTGACTTCACGTCGGCGACCTTGCTGATGTCGGCCTTGGCCGAGGAGGCATCGCTTCCCGATGAGCAGCCGGCGAGCGCGCAGACGGATGCGGCGGCGAGCAACACCTTGAACATCGTGGCCAATCTACCGAAGACAGATGCTCAGCCGCGCAACGTCGACACCGTTTTGACCAGCAGATCGGCGGCAAATTGCGGTGACAGCGTGGGGAGCGCCGAACCCGGATCTGTGGTGAGCGTGGTGAACGCGTAATAGTTCCCCAGGTATGCGGTGAAGGTGTATGCCCGCGAGTCGATTTCGGTGCCCGACTCGACGGATGACTTGGTGTCGGCCACCATGCCCAGGGTTTCGACGCCGTCGAGGTGCGGGGGGTCGGTGAGGTGAATGCTGACCGTGGTGTGGCCGTCGATCATGGTCCACCGGCCACACGCCGCCACCAAGTCGTGGTCGAGCTCCGCCGGGCCCGGCAGAGCCACCACCACCGCGTCGACGATGCCGCCGCTACCCGATCCGGACACGCCCTGCGCGGATTGGTCGCGTCCGTCGCCCGGGTCGGCGAGCGTGGCGCATTGCGGCGGGTTGACCCTGATATCTGATGCATCGGGTTCCAGGCTCCAGATCACCCGTGGTGAGGCCCCGCTGGGGATGCCGGCGGTCACCTCATAATTGGGCGGCAGCTCGCGGACGAGCCGCTTGATGTTGGCGGGGTTGACGGCGTTGCCGCCGGCCGCCTGCGACGTAGTGGGTTTGGCCGACGGCATCGGGGCCGGAGCATGAGCGCACCCCGCCACCAGCAATGTGACTACGGGAGTCGCCACAGCGCCAATCCGGAAGGGCCGCATGCCCGTTGATATCACGAGATGCGGCCGCGCGAACCGGTGTTCTGGCTGACAGCCCGCGCGACGTCAGCCGACCGCCTCGATCACCTGGCGGGCGACGCGCCTGATCTTGCCCGCCATCTCGGGTCCGAAGGCCAGGCGGTCGGGCACATCGATGACGGTGGTGATGACACCCACGTCCTCGCGCTGCCAGACCGCGTCGTAATGGTCCATGATCGCGCGCATCGCCGCGTTGTCGGAAAGCATGCGCGCGGAGAATCTCTCGACCCCGTCGACTTTGGCGGCAATGGATAGCGCGCTGATCAGAAAGCTACCGATCCCGCGGCCCTGATACGCGTCAGCGACCGTGAACGCGATCTCGGCGCTCTTCGGATCGGTCTCGTCGCGAACAAAGCGCGCGTCGGCCACCGGGTCGCTGCTGTCGGTCACTACCCAGACGAAGTGGTCGACATAGTCGACCTCGGACAAATAGTGCAGCAACGCCGGGCTGGGCACGCGGGCGGTCATGAACCGCCGATACAGCGTCTCGCTGGAGAATTGGATGTGCCCCTGGATGGTCCGCTCGTCGTCGCCGGGGAGGACCGGGCGCAGCATCAACTCGGTGCCATCACGAGCCTGGATCGGGATGGGCGTGATGAATCCGGCGAGACGCTGGCGCACGGTGCGCAAAAGGCGCGGCATCACCCCGGGGATTTGCACCATAAGGGCGAAGGCGTCGTTGTTGCCGATCCACCCGGTCAGCGCCTCGGCCGTGGTGACCGTCGCGATCCTCGGTTTGTCCCGCAGCAGGGCGATCTCTCCCACGATCGTGCCGGGAGGCGTCTGTCCGACGGCGACCTCACCGTCGCTTCCGACGTGCTTGATTTCGGCGGTACCCGACGAGATGAGCAGGAATGAGACGGCCTGCTCGCCCTGCTGCATCAGCACCTGATCGGCGGCGGCGCGCAGCGGCTGCAAGCAGCCCGCCAACGGCTCTAGGTCTTGGGTGCTGCAGCCCTCGAAGATGTCCATTGTCGCGAGCTCTTCTGCTCGCGCGCCGGTCAGTTCGGCCACCGTGATACCCCGGATATCCCGCTGATCCCCGAATTGCGGCCCGGCGGGTCGCTGAGGCCCTCGACTCGCGATGACCGTTTCGCCATGACCAGCCCGTCTGTGATGCCGTCGTCTACTGCGCCTGCCCAGGTTATGGGGCGGTTCCGGCCGCGGCAAGGATACCCGGCCCCGTCGTCAGGCCTACCGGATCGCCGGCGAGTCGACAACCGCAACGGCGAGGACGAATCGACGAGTTCTCCGGTTTGCCTGGCCGCGCCGGACGACGGCGGGCCGGGGCAGCGTTAACTCCGCGAAGCGGCGTCGATCCACCCCCGGCCCGCTGCGCATCGCGCGTTCAGCAGGCGGCCTTGCAGACGCCCAGGATGCGGACCACCGGGGTACCGGCTTCGCACTCCAGGACCCAGGGGTCACCGCCGCTGACCGGCTCCGATATGAGCTTGAACTGCACGGACTGGCCGGAGCGATGGGACATCTGCGTGCATTCGACCTGAAATAGCCGGTAGTCGCCATCTCGGTGGATCGCCAGGGAAAAGCCTGGCTGGACGGATTCGACGGGCACCTTTTGCAGGTAGTACTTCGTGCTCATGCCCCGACACTAGGGCTGTGCGACACGGAATCCGGTCCCGCCACGCCTGTCTCAGACAACACTCAGCTAATTTTTGGGCTGACATTAGACTCGTGCCGAATTACGTGCCGGCAGGCCCGGTGAACGGAGTTAGTCCGATACACCGCGTAATGGGGGGCAAGTCGAACGGGACCGATCCCGTTGCGCCGCACCAGAAAAGCCGCAGTCAAGTCGCTCTTAGACCACAGTAATCGACAGGGGCTGCGCACGATCGAGTGCTGGGTGTTGTTTATGAGAAGGCTCGAAATAATTTCGCAAATGGTCGCGATCCAACTCCGGGGATTAAATCCTGCAAAGGTCACGACGTGCATTATCGGGGCGTTAGTTCCGGCCTGCCCATGCAGTAGTACCCGGGGATTCGAACTACCACCAATTCGAGGTGAACGATCCTCCCCCGGCACCCTGAATTGCTACGAACATGCAGTTCACAGGGCCGCTCGCCGATCAGAAAAGTTGTTGCGAGCCTCCGCTCCGGCACCTCGGCAACGCGGATGGCTGACGGACATTTGCCGGGCCCGACCGCGCGGGGCGCCGAAGCGGATGCCCGCCGACGTGAACTGAAAAGCGCAAAGTAACCCGAGTTTGCCGCATTGACGAACCGCTCTTTTCCGCTTGGGCAAAGCGCCGCTTTAGAGGTGGTGAGCGACTTGGGATTTGTAATATGATGCAACGCGTCCACTAGCCGTTTACATTCCTTGAGCCCGAACTCGGCAACAGAAAGGACGAAAGAACGCCAATACGTATCCGGCGGGGACGCGGTTTGTACGAGGCGTAAATCCATCCTATTCGTATTCAAAGCGCGGGTTCCACAAACTGGAAGTCGGCGCGCCACGACACTAAGGACGTCGCATGACCGTTGTTTCGCTGGGTGCCATGAGTGTGGACAGGTTCCGCCTTGATGAGGGCCTTAGCTGGCACGATCCAGACATCGACTGCACGCTGCTGGTTTCGCAACCGTCGGTCGACCCGGACTTGTGGGGCGAGTACGCGGCCGGAGCGCAGCGCAGCTACCGCAAGCACGGTGTTGAGTGCGCCCTCGACGTCGACGCGCTGCGCACGGGCGCCGACACCGAGATGTTCTTCGCGGTGATCGACCGCGCAGGAAAGATGGTGGCGGGGGTGCGAGCCATGGGACCGCTGGGGTCAGCCGAGGACTCGCACGCGCTCGTTGAATGGGCGGGGCAGCCCGGGGAAGGCGCTGTCCGCAATATGATCAACGACCGCGTGCCGTTCGGCGTCCTGGAGATGAAGTCCGCCTGGGCAACCGACGACCCGGAGCGGAGTCCCAGCCTGACGCAGGCCGTTGCCCGCAGCGCTTTCCACATGATGGCCATTCTTGACATCCAGTTCTGCATGGCCACAGCCGCGGCCTACGCCCTGAACCGGTGGCGTTCGTCCGGCGGCGTGGTGGCGAGCATTCCCGCGACGCCGTATCCCAGCGAGCGCTATCAAACCAAGATGATGTGGTGGAACCGGCGCGATTTCGTCAACCACGCGGAACCAGAGCAGGTTGCCAAGATCCTGCAGGAGACGGCACAACTGACGCAACAGTTCTACCGCCAGTCCGGGAACGAAGCCCGCCTATTCGATTTGGCCTGATTGCGCATCCAAACCGCCAGTCGATCGGCTGCCCGAACGGATCGCACCGATGCCCGTGAACGCTTGGCCGCAGGACGCGCCGTCGCGTCAACGAAGCCGCTGCATTCCCGCGCGAGTGGAGCTTCGTCCCGAAGACTTGCCCATCCCCCGCCTATTCGACGAATCCTCGGCTGGCAAATCTTCAATGCTGGAGAAGTCCATCGGCACGACGCGCTTGGCGAGCAGCGACTCCATCGCGTCGCTGTCCAAAGGACGGGACAGCAAAAAGCCCTGCGCCCGATTGCACCCCAAATCGAGGAGCGCCTTGGCAGCTGTGGCCGTCTCAACGCCCTCCGCGACAACCCCTAGCCCCAGGGCGTGCGCTAAGTCGACGATGGCCTGCACGATCGCCAGATCGCGTCCGTTGGTGCCGAGATCACGGACAAAGGCTCTGTCGATCTTGATCGTGTCGACCGGCAGTGACTTCAGGTAGGTCAGCGAACTGTACCCGGTACCGAAGTCGTCGATCGCGATTTGTACGCCAACGTCTTTAAGTCGAGCCAGCGTTCGGCGCGTGGTGTCGATTTCCTGGACCACGACTCTTTCAGTGATCTCGAGACATATGGCGCCGGGATCGATGGCGAACTCGTCGAGGATCGCGGCCACCGTCTCGACAATCCCACCCGCGACGAGCTGCACGGGCGATACGTTGATGCGCATCACAATATCGAGGCCCAGGCCGCGCGAGCGCCAAAATCCGAACTGCGAGCAGGCTGAACGCATGACGAGACGGCCAAGTTTCGCAGCCAGATTGATGGATTCGACGACCCCGATGAAGGAATCGGGCATCAACAGTCCCAGGGTCGGGTGCTGCCAACGGATAAGCGCCTCGGTGCCGAGGATCCGGCCGGTGTCAATACCGAACTCCGGCAGGTAATGCAGCACCAAGGCGCTGCTACCGCTGCTGCCGGTTCCTTCCAGATCCAGTTCGATGTCGTTGCGGATCATGTCCCGTTCGGACATCTCCGCGCTGAATGCGGCGACTTTGGCCCCGCCGGAATTCTTGGCCGCCCTTGCGGCCTGATCAGCGCGACGCAGGAGGTCCGAAGTGCTGTCGCGTCCCGGTATACCGCTCGCGACCCCGATGCTGACCGAACGGCTGAGCTTCTCGCCGTCGATCACGACCTGCTTGTCAACCCGGTCCTGGAGCCAATGCGCAAACGTCACCGCGCTTTTGATGTCCATCGGCGCAGCAGGCACCACCACAAACTCGTCACCGCCGAGCCGGGAAGTCACCGACGACGGGTCCGCGGCCTCGCGCAGGAACTCGGCGAAACCCCTGATGAAGCGGTCGCCGGCGTGCTGACCCAGGTGCTCGTTGACGACCTTGAAACGGTCCAGATCCAGGAACAACACCGCAACGTGACCCTTCTTACCCTTGGCCAGGCGTTGGTCGAGGTGGGCGATCAGCGCCCTGCGATTCAGCAGGCCGGTAAGGTCATCGTGGTCAGCCAGGTAGCGGACGCGCTCTTCGGCGACGATGCGGGCCTGCAGCTGAGCCAATAGCGCGGCGATCGCTTGTAGCGCATTGAGCTCCTCCGGCAGCCATTCACGGTCACCGAACTTGATGAAGCCGAGGGTGCCGATGGTGAGATCGCCGGAAAGCAGCGGAACGGCCGCGAGCGAAGTCAGCGCAACGCCCCTGCCCTCCTCGATATTTTGCTGATAGTCGGCATTCGCAGCTTCGGGCCGCAGAACGAAGGGCACCTTGTGGTTTTCGATGAGCCCGAAGACCGAGTCGGCGTCGGCGAAATACACCACACCGATCGGGTCGGGGTCGGGGACGTTCTCGCGTGGGGGCCATTCGGCGACAAGAACGGTCGCGCGGATGGCGTGGTCGTTGTGGCGCAGGAACCCGCTGTCCACACCGAAGTGGCTGACCAAGTCGGCGAGCACCCGTTGACTGACCGCCACGTGGCTAGCGGCCGTGGCCGCCATCAATTGGGCGGCCGCCGCGGTGACCAAATCATCCAACGAGCCCGGCATTCCCAATACGGTAGCCTGTAGCGGCGCTACAGCAAACGGACGCGCTCAATAGTGCGACGGCTCCGCACCGACGCCGGGGCCGCGACAGCGACACGCAGCATGAGGGCGGGTGATGCGCTGGCGGGTATGCGGACCAGTTCCCGGAACTTTTGCTCTAGTTCTCCAAGGTCGTCAGCAAACGCCGTCGACAATTCGGCAAGATCTTCGGCATCGCGGGCGTACAGGAACACCGGTGAGATCGGTTGGATCGCCAATCCGTGCTGCTGTGCGATGATCCATACCGCCTCAACGGCAGATCCGCCGCGCGCATAGTCGGCCAAGCTCCCCCCTGCAACCGAAATGACGGCCAACGCGGAGCTGGCCGCGATGCGGCGACCGGTGTCCTCGCCCAAAACGCTCCCGACATTCCACCGGGCCAGCTGCGCCATCACATCCGGGCGCCGCAAAATGCCGACCATCGCGAGATCGTCGGGTTCGAGCTCGAGGCTGCGCACGTCGATACCGGTGTCGGGATTACCTTCGCCGGGCCAGCGCAGCTCCGAAACCATTTCGGCGTGCAACCGCGGGGTCAGGTATCTGATGCGGTCTGCGGCAGCCAGGATTGCGGCAGCTCCGACCAGGTCGTCCCGCTCGGTCAGCAGATGCAGCCGAGCTCCCTCCCGCTCGGCGGTGGCGTGCAGCCGTTCGATTGTGTCCACGGCGATCGCGAGCGGCTTTCCCAGGTTGCGATTGGTTTCACGGGCCAGCATCGGCTGGTAGAGCGCGGCCAGGTCGGGATCAACATC
>DASSGQ010000309.1:0-2480 GCA_035693385.1 Mycobacterium sp. | reverse complement strand
CCTGCGCCTCGACGAAGTCCCCCGCGGACTCTATTCCGGTGCGGTCGTGATGGTTTCCGCCGACGGTGGGCTGGACGCCGCGCTGACGCTGCGCGCGGCCTATGAATGCGACGGGAAGACGTGGTTGCGGGCCGGTGCCGGAATCATCGAAGAGTCGGACCCCGATCGCGAATTCGAGGAGACCTGCGAAAAGCTTTCCACTCTTGCGCCGTATCTGGTTGCGCGGCAATAGCTTCTGACGCGAGGCGCCGCGCCGGTGGGGTGGGGCAACCCCAGACGGTACTTTCCTAGCGGATTCATTTCATTCACCAAGCTTGTTTGAATGTCGGAAGCGCAGCATGGGGCAGCAATCTTGTTGCTGGTGGCAACCGTTTGAGGCGGTGGCGCACTCGACCGAGTTGAGAGGATGTAACTCACATGCAGGTGCCGCGGTTGATGGGCGGTGCGCGGTTGGCCCTGTCGGTAATCGGCGCAGTGTTCAGTGTCGCCGTGCTGGGCGCTGGTGTGGCACGTGCCGACGGCCCCGTCCAGTTGAGAAACAGGGCAGGCGATTTTTGTCTGGACCGTCCCGACGGGAGCATCTACACCAAGACGGTGATCAACCCCTGCAACGGGTCGCTATCCCAGCGCTGGAATTTGCTGGGTACCGGGCAGATTCAGAGCGCGGCTTTCCCCGCGATGTGTCTGTCTAAGGAAAACAGGGATTATTGGGCATTCGTCCTTGGCTGTCTGAATCCTGGGTACGAGGTTTGGGCTATCCAGCCCAACGGCCAGATCCAGCAACAGTTTGGCGGCTTTTGCCTTACCCCGGTCGGCGACCTGAATCCCGGGACCTGGGTGAGCACCAACTGGTGCAACGGCGACGCGCCGGAACAATGGGATGTGGTGCCGTGACCCGTCCCGAGCGTAACGCCACTGCGAATTCGGAGGCCGTTTTTCGCAGTGGCGTTACGCTCGCGGGGGTCACGACCCGACGAGCTCGCGGACGATCGCCTTTTTGTCGATCTTGCCGATCGGTGTAGTGGGCAGTGCTGCCATCGCGACCAGCATGTCGGGTCGGGCGTGCGCGGCCACTCCGCGTTCGTCGAGATGCGCGTTCAGCTCCGCGAGTCCGATCGGTTCTCCGACGAAAACAACCGCAGCGCAAATCTTTTCGCCCAGGTAGGGGTCGGGCAGCGGAACCGCCGCGGCCGAAAAGACCGCGGAGTGGCTCATTATCTGCTCTTCGAGGTCGGCCGCGGCGATGGTTTCACCGGCACGGCAGATGACGTCTTTGACCCGGCCGGTGACCACGAGGTAGCCGTCGTCTCTGCGGCGGACCAGGTCGCCGCTGCGGTAGAAGCCGTCAGGGTCGAAGCAGCGCTCGTTGTCGCGCTCGGCACGGAAGTAGCCGTTGAGCGTATACGGTCCGCGCACCAGCAGCTCGCCCTCTTCGCCCGGCGCCACCGGCCGGCCCGCGCCGTCGACGATGCGAAGTTCGTCGTCGGCACACAACGGCCGCCCCTGGGTGTTCTCGACGAGTTCGGCAGGATCGTCCAGGCGCGTGTAGTTCAGCAGCCCCTCGGCCATGCCGAACACCTGTTGCAGGCCCGGGGTCAGCGTGGCGCGCACCAGGCGAGCATCGTCCGGCTCCAGTCTGGCGCCGCCAACCTGCAAGATCCGCAACGACTTTGGTGTCACGGGCTCCCAGTCACAAGCCTGCGCCCACAGCTTGGCCAGTGCCGGCACCAAAGCCGTGACCGTCACGCGGTGACGCGCGATGGCGGCAAAGCCGGCCTCGGGGCTGGGATCGGTCCCGAACACGACGGTGGCGCCCACCGTCATCGCGCCAAGTAGGCCCGGACAGGCCAGCGGGAAATTGTGTGCGGCCGGCAGCGCAATGAGATAAACGTCATCGCCGGTCAGCCGACATAGTTGCGCGCTCGCGGTGGCGTTGTAGACGTAGTCGTCGTGGGTGCGGGGAATGAGCTTCGGCGTACCCGTGGTGCCGCCCGACACGAGCAGCAATGCGGGGGAGGCGGTGTCGGTCACAACGTGGGGCGTGGCGCCTGCGGGCAATCCCGACCATGGGATGAATCGGCCGGGGTCGCCGTCGGTAGCGCCATCGACAAGGCCGTCGACAATGACATGGCGAAGCGCTGGATGCAGCGCCACCAACTGTTCGGCCATCGCCCGGTAATCGAAACCGCCCGCGGTGTCGGCGATAACCAGGCCGACCGCGTCGCTGCCCGCCGCGAAGCGACTGAGTTCTGCCAATCGATGGCCCGGCAGGCACAGCACCGGGATGGCGCCGGCGCGCAGCAACCCGAACAGAGCCACGGCGAACCGGCAGGAATTGGGCAGCTGCAGCAGCACTCGGTCGGCCGGTGCGATCCCGAGCGCGGCGAAGCCGCCGGCAGCTCGGTCGACGAGTCGGTCCAGCTCGGCGTAGGTGTGGGTGCCGACCGCGTCCACGACGGCCACTCGGTCGGGCCAGGTCG
>DASSGQ010000308.1:0-7497 GCA_035693385.1 Mycobacterium sp. | reverse complement strand
GCCTAGCCCCGGCGACGAGACAGGCCGCGCAAGCGGCGTGTTGTGGAGCGGGTGGCTGCGCAAGCGGTGTGACCGGTGCAACGCGAAGATAGGGCACCCTCGCTGGACCCGCGCCAGGAATTGCGTCACACTTGTGTTGTGAAAATCCGAACCGCCCTCGATGAGGTTCCTCACACTTCTGAGGCTCCCGGCGGTGCGGGCGGCACGGCGGTGCCGGATGGTCACACCCGCCGCGCCATCGTGCGCCTCTTGCTGGAGTCCGGATCGATCACCGCAGGTGAGATCGGTGACCGGCTCGGCCTGGCGGCCGCGGGCGTACGGCGCCATCTCGACGCGCTGATCGAGGCGGGCGACGCCGAGTCCACGGCCGCCGCGGCGTGGCAGCAGGTGGGCCGCGGGCGGCCCGCCAAGCGGTTCCGGCTGACCCCGGCCGGCCGCGCGAAGCTCGGCCACTCCTACGACGACTTGGCGTCGGCGGCAATGCGCCAGCTGCGGGAGATCGGCGGTGAGGACGCCGTCCGGACCTTCGCCCGGCGACGGATCGACGCGATCCTGGCCGGCGTGGCGGGCGCCGAAGGCACCGAGGACGCCGATATCGAGGCGGCCGCCGCGCGGGTCGCCGGTGCGCTGACCAAAGCCGGCTACGTCGCCACCACCACGCGCGTCGGCGGGCCGATCCACGGAGTGCAGATCTGCCAGCACCACTGTCCGGTATCGCACGTGGCCGAGGAATTTCCGGAGCTGTGTGAAGCCGAGCAGCAGGCCATGGCCGAGGTGATCGGCACCCACGTGCAGCGGTTGGCGACCATCGTCAACGGCAATTGCGCCTGCACCACCCACGTGCCTCTTACGCCGGCGCCCAGCCCGCGCCGTGATACCACCAGCAGTGAAGGAGCGTCCGTATGACACTCACACCCGAGGCGACTAAGTCGCAGGCCGTCGAGCCGTTGACCCAGCAGGAGGCGATTGCCTCGATGGGTACGTACGGCTATGGCTGGGCGGACTCCGACGTCGCGGGCGCCAGCGCACAGCGCGGACTGTCCGAGGCGGTCGTCCGCGACATCTCCGGGAAGAAGAGCGAGCAGGAATGGATGCTGCAGACCCGGCTGAAGGCGTTGCGCATCTTCGAGCGCAAGCCCATGCCGACGTGGGGCTCCAACCTCGAGGGCATCGACTTCGACAACATCAAGTACTTCGTGCGCTCCAGCGAGAAGCAGGCCGCGACCTGGGACGATCTGCCCGCGGACATCAAGAACACCTACGACCGGTTGGGCATCCCGGAAGCCGAGAAGCAACGGCTGGTCTCCGGTGTCGCCGCCCAATACGAGTCGGAGGTGGTCTACCACTCCATCCGTGAGGATCTGGAGAAGCTGGGCGTGATCTTCCTGGACACCGACACGGCGTTGCGTGAACATCCGGACATCTTCAAGCAGTACTTCGGCACCGTGATCCCGGCCGGGGACAACAAGTTCTCCGCCCTCAACACTGCAGTGTGGTCGGGCGGCAGCTTCATCTACGTCCCGCCCGGTGTGCACGTCGATATCCCGCTGCAGGCCTACTTCCGGATCAACACCGAGAACATGGGCCAGTTCGAGCGAACGCTGATCATCGCCGACGAAGGCTCCTATGTGCACTACGTCGAAGGGTGTACCGCGCCGATCTACAAATCGGATTCGCTGCACTCCGCGGTGGTGGAGATCATCGTGAAACCACATGCGCGCGTTCGCTACACCACCATCCAGAACTGGTCGAACAACGTCTACAACCTGGTCACCAAGCGGGCCCGCGCCGAGGCCGGCGCCACCATGGAATGGGTCGACGGCAACATCGGGTCGAAGGTGACCATGAAGTACCCGGCGGTCTGGATGACCGGCGAGCACGCCAAGGGTGAGGTGTTGTCGGTGGCTTTCGCCGGCCAAGACCAGCACCAGGACACCGGCGCCAAGATGCTGCACCTGGCACCGAACACGTCGAGCAACATCGTGTCCAAGTCGGTGGCACGCGGCGGTGGCCGCACCTCCTACCGCGGCCTGGTGCAGGTGAACAAGGGTGCGCACGGGTCGCGCTCGAGCGTGAAATGCGATGCGCTGCTGGTCGATACGATCAGCCGCAGCGACACCTACCCCTACGTGGACATCCGTGAGGACGACGTCACGATGGGCCACGAGGCCACCGTGTCGAAGGTCAGCGAGAACCAGCTGTTCTACCTGATGAGCCGCGGGCTGACCGAAGACGAGGCCATGGCGATGGTGGTGCGCGGCTTCGTCGAGCCGATCGCCAAGGAGCTTCCGATGGAGTACGCGCTGGAGCTCAACCGGCTGATCGAGCTGCAGATGGAAGGTGCGGTCGGCTAGTGACGGGATTGACTGAAGCGGTTGAGGGTTCGACCCTCGCCGCTGCCAACAAGGGTGAGCTCTTCGCGTCCTTCGACGTGGACGCCTTCGAAGTTCCGCACGGCCGCGACGAGCTTTGGCGGTTCACCCCGCTGCGACGGTTGCGCGGCCTGCACGACGGCTCCGCACGGGCCACCGGTCGGGCGCAGATCACCGTCAGCGAGCGGCCCGGCATCCACACCGAAACCGTGCGCCGCGGCGACGACCGGCTGGGGCAGGGCGGCGTGCCCGCTGACCGTGTTGCGGCCCAGGCATTTTCGTCGTTCAACTCCGCGACGCTGATCACCGTCGGGCGCAACACGCAGATCGCCGAGCCGGTGAACGTCGCCGTGACCGGGCCGGGCGAGGGCGCGGTGGCCTACGGGCATCTGCAGATCCGGGTGGAAGAGCTCGGCGAGGCGGTCGTGGTGATCGACCAGCGGGGGAGCGGAACCTACGCCGACAACGTCGAGTTCGTCGTTGACGACGCCGCCCGGCTCACTGTCGTGTGGATCGCCGACTGGGCCGACGACATGGTCCACGTCAGCGCCCACCACGCCAGGCTGGGTAAGGACGCGGTGCTGCGGCATGTCACCGTGACGCTCGGCGGCGAGGTGGTTCGGATGTCGGCCAACGTGCGGTTCGCTGCGCCCGGCGGGGACGCCGAGCTGCTGGGGCTGTACTTCGCCGACGACGGCCAGCACCTCGAGTCGCGGCTGCTGGTCGACCACGCCCGGCCCGACTGCAAGTCGAACGTGTTGTATAAGGGTGCGCTGCAAGGAGATCCGGCCTCTACGCTGCCCGACGCGCACACCGTGTGGGTGGGCGACGTACTGATCCGGGCCGAGGCCACGGGCACCGACACCTTCGAGGTGAACCGCAACCTGGTGCTCACCGACGGGGCGCGTGCTGACTCGGTGCCCAATCTGGAGATCGAGACGGGCGAGATCGTCGGCGCCGGGCACGCCAGTGCCACAGGGCGTTTCGACGACGAGCAACTGTTTTACCTGCGCTCCCGCGGCATCCCGGAAGCGCAGGCCCGCCGGCTGGTGATCCGCGGCTTCTTCAGCGAGATCATCTCCAAGATCGCGGTGCCCGAGCTGCGGGAACGCCTCACCATCGCCATCGAACACGAACTGGCCATTACCGAATCGAGAGCAACAGCTTCATGACGACCCTGGAAATCAAAGACCTGCACGTCAGTATCGAAACCCCCGACGCCGCCGAGATCCCGATCCTCAACGGCGTCGACTTGACGGTGAAATCCGGTGAGACACACGCATTGATGGGGCCCAACGGGTCCGGCAAGTCGACGCTGTCGTATGCCATTGCGGGTCACCCCAAGTACCGGGTGACGTCGGGGTCGATCACGCTGGACGACGAGGACGTGCTGGCGATGAGCGTCGACGAGCGTGCGCGGGCCGGAATATTTCTGGCCATGCAGTATCCCGTCGAGGTGCCCGGCGTCTCGGTGTCGAACTTCCTGCGCTCGGCGGCAACCGCGATCCGCGGCGAGGCCCCGAAGCTGCGGCACTGGGTCAAAGAGGTCAAGGGGGCGATGGCTTCGCTCGAGATTGACGCAGCCTTCGCCGAGCGTAACGTCAACGAGGGTTTCTCCGGCGGGGAGAAGAAGCGCCACGAGATCCTGCAGCTCGAGCTGCTCAAGCCCAAGATCGCGATCCTCGACGAAACCGACTCCGGGCTGGACGTGGACGCGCTGCGGGTGGTCAGCGAAGGCGTCAACCGCTACGCCGAATCAGAGCACGGCGGCGTCTTGTTGATCACGCACTACACCCGGATCCTGCGCTACATCCATCCCGAATACGTGCACGTCTTCGTCGGCGGCCGCATCGCCGAATCCGGTGGCTCGGAGCTGGCCGACGAACTCGAGCAGAACGGTTACGTGCGCTTCACTCAAGCGGCCGCAGGGGCCTGATCATGAACGCATCGGCTCCGCACCTGGACCTCGCGGCGATCCGTGCCGATTTCCCCATCCTGAAGCGGATCATGCGCGGGGGAAACCAGTTGGCATACCTGGATTCCGGCGCGACCTCCCAACGGCCGCTGCAGGTGCTCGACGCCGAGCGGGAATTTCTGCTGACCTCCAACGGTGCGGTGCATCGTGGTGCGCACCAGCTGATGGAGGAGGCAACCGACGGCTACGAGCAGGGCCGTGCCGACGTCGCGGCGTTTGTCGGCGCCGACCCCGACGAATTGGTGTTCACCAAGAACGCCACCGAGTCGCTCAACCTGGTGTCATATGTGCTGGGGGACAACCGTTTCGGTCGAGCTGTCGGTCCCGGTGACGTCATCGTCACCACCGAGCTCGAACACCATGCCAACCTAGTGCCGTGGCAGGAGCTGGCCCGCCGTACCGGGGCCACGTTGCGCTGGTATGGCGTCACCGACGGTGACAAAGAAGCCGGGCGCATAGACCTGGACTCGCTGCAACTCGACGAACGCGTCAAGGTCGTTGCGTTCAGCCATCATTCGAACGTGACCGGGGCGGTGGCACCGGTGGCCGAGCTGGTCGCCCGAGCCAACGCCGTGGGCGCCTTGACCGTGCTGGACGCCTGCCAGTCGGTGCCGCATCAGCCCGTCGACTTCCACGCGCTCGACGTCGATTTCGCCGCGTTCTCCGGACATAAGATGTTGGGCCCCAACGGGATCGGTGTGCTCTACGGGCGCCACGAGCTGCTTTCTGAAATGCCGCCGTTCCTCACAGGTGGGTCGATGATCGAGACGGTGACCATGGAGGCCACCACGTACGCCCCGGCGCCGCAACGATTCGAAGCCGGCACGCCGATGACCTCGCAGGTGGTCGGATTGGCCGCCGCGGCACGCTATCTCGGCGCCATCGGCATGGACGCCGTCGAAGCCCACGAACGAGAGCTGGTGGCCGCTGCCATTGCTGGCCTGTCCGGCATCGACGGCGTACGCATCGTCGGTCCGACGTCGATGGAAAACCGCGGTTCCCCAGTGGCGTTCGTCGTCGACGGGGTGCACGCGCACGACGTGGGGCAGGTGCTCGACGACGACGGCATCGCGGTGCGGGTCGGGCATCACTGCGCGCTGCCGCTGCACCGCAGGTTCGGCGTGGCCGCCACCGCACGGGCGTCGTTTGCGCTGTACAACACGCCCGACGAGGTCGAGCGTCTGGTGGCCGGCGTGCGACGCGCGGTGGATTTCTTTGGGAGAGAATGACGTTGCGCCTTGAGCAGATCTACCAGGACGTGATCCTCGATCACTACAAACATCCCCAGCACCGCGGGCTGCGGGAACCGTTCGGCGCGCAGGTGTACCACGTCAACCCGATCTGCGGTGACGAAGTGACCCTTCGGGTCGCGTTGTCCGACGACGGCGAAACCGTCACCGACGTCTCCTATGACGGGCAAGGCTGTTCGATCAGCCAGGCGGCGACCTCGGTGCTCACCCAGCAGGTGATCGGCCAGAGCGTCGGCGAGGCGCTCAAGACCATCACCGCGTTCACCGAGATGGTGTCCTCGCGCGGCACCGTCGACGGCGACGAGGAGGTGCTGGGCGACGGGGTCGCGTTCGCCGGAGTGGCCAAATACCCGGCGCGAGTGAAATGCGCGTTGCTGGGTTGGATGGCGTTCAAGGATGCGCTGGCCCAGGCCAGCGCGGAAAAAGACGCTCCCACATCAGGCGAGCCAAGCCTTCGAGGAGGTCAGGAATGAGTGAAACCAGCGCACCGGATGAGGAGCTGCGCTTCGATCTCGAGGAGGCGATGCGCGACGTCGTCGACCCGGAACTGGGGATCAACGTCGTCGATCTGGGGCTGGTCTACGGCCTGAACGTGGAAAAGGGCGACGAAGGCACCGTCGCGCTCATCGACATGACGTTGACCTCGGCGGCCTGCCCGCTGACCGACGTCATCGAGGACCAGTCGCGCAGTGCCCTGGTCGGCAGCGGCCTGGTCAATGATCTGCGGATCAACTGGGTCTGGAACCCGCCGTGGGGCCCGGACAAGATCACCGAGGACGGGCGCGAACAATTGCGCGCCCTCGGCTTCACGGTCTGATCGGCGCCCCGCCTCGTTAGACAGCCGTCACCTCTGGCCGTGCGGCTGTCTGCCCATGCCGCCGCAGTTGCCGTCGTTGGCCGGTCGCAGGTCGACGTCCGTCGCCTGCAGCGTGCCGCTACCGTCCTTGGTTCCGCGCGCCGCAAGGCATTTGCCCGTGCTGATCGCTTCGCTGGTGGCCGACGCCTGCTTGGTGTACCTGGTCTTGTCGTTGACCGTGACGGCCGTCTGCGAGACGTTGCCGCTCGCATCGGTGGTCGTCACGTTGATCGTGTTACCCGCGACGGAAGCTACCGCACCCTGCACCGCCGGTCGCTTCCCCGGCGCCTTCGTCGGTGAGCCGGAAGGCGCCGGTGGGGTCGAGCCCGGCCCGGAACCCGGCCTGGCCTGCGTGCCCTGCGGGCATTTGCCGTCGACGGCGGGGCTGACGCGCACAGATCCAGCGGTGATCGATTGACCGCCCTGAGACTCGTCGCGGCTGGGCCGCACGGTGACGCAGCTGCCCGTGGTGACGTCGGTCAGCCCGGCCGGAGTGACCTCGGTGACCTTGGTCGACGGGGTGAAGTCCACCGTCGCGCTGCCGTTGTCCCGCTGGGTGACCTGAATTGCGTTGCCCGACACGGACGCGATCAGCCCGCCGACGTGCGCTTGGCCGTTCGCCGGCGGCGACGTGGTCGCTGAGGCCCCTGGAGGGCTCGTGGTGGAACTCGGCGCCGTGGGACTTGATGTCGGACTCGATGTGGTCGACGAGCCGCACGCCGCGATGGACAGCGTGGCGGCCCCGGTCGCCGCGAGCACCGCGAAACGGGTGAGCCGTGGCATGTGAGAGCTGACGGATAACAACATTTCTCCAATCGTCGGATGGCCCGACGACCGGTTGTACCCGCTGGAGCTGTGCCCGACCTATGTGTCTTGGAATGTGTATTCGGCCGTCTAGAACGCGCTTTCGGAAATGCGCATCACGTCGTCGTCGAGAGCCTCGAGGACCCGGCGCTGCGCGGTCAGCTTCGGCAGCATGTTCCTGGCGAAGAACGCCGCGGTCGCGACCTTGCCCTGATAGAACGCCGTGTCCTTCTTGGCGCC
>DASSGQ010000307.1:0-2109 GCA_035693385.1 Mycobacterium sp. | reverse complement strand
AAGGCAAGGAAGGCGACCGCGGGTTGTCCTGGCTGCCGTTCTTCCACGACATGGGGCTGATCACGGCGCTGCTGTCACCGGTGCTCGGTCACAACTTCACCTTCATGACGCCCGCCGCGTTCGTCCGCCGGCCCGGCCGGTGGATCCGGGAGATGGCGCGCAAGCCCGACGACGCCCCGGACTGCGAGGTCTTCACCGTTGCGCCGAACTTCGCCTTCGAGCATGCCGCGGTTCGCGGTGTGCCCAAGGACGACGAGCCGCCGCTGGACCTGAGCAACGTCAAAGGGATCCTCAACGGCAGCGAGCCGGTGTCGCCGTCGTCGGTGCGCAAGTTCTTGGACGCGTTTGCGCCCTACGGCCTGCGGGACACGGCGGTCAAGCCGTCCTACGGTCTGGCCGAGGCCACGCTATTCGTCTCCACCACCCCGATGGATGAGGCGCCCAGGATCATTTACGTCGATCGCGGCGAGTTGAACAACCAGCGCTTCGTCGAAGTCGCCCCGGACTCGCCGAACGCGGTGGCGCAGGTTTCCGCCGGCGTCATCGGTGTCGACGAGTGGGCCATCATCGTCGACCCCGACACGGCCACCGAGCTGCCGGACGGCCAGATCGGCGAGATCTGGTTGCACGGCAACAACATGGGCGTGGGCTACTGGGGCAAGGAAGAAGAGACCCAGTACACGTTCCGGAACATCCTCAAGTCGCGCATACCCCAGTCGCACGCGGAAGGCGCCGCCGACGACGGGCTGTGGGTGCGCACCGGCGACTACGGCACCTACTTTGACGGCCACCTCTATATAGCGGGGCGCATCAAGGACCTGGTCATCATCGACGGCCGCAACCACTACCCGCAGGACCTCGAGTACTCGGCGCAGGAAGCCAGCCGGGCGCTGCGTACCGGCTATGTCGCCGCTTTCTCGGTGCCGGCCAACCAGCTGCCGCAGCTGGTGTTCGACAACCCGCACGCCGGCCTGAAGTTCGACGCCGAGGACTCCTCCGAGCAGCTGGTGATCGTCGCGGAGCGCGCCGCCGGCTCGCACAAGCTCGATTACGAGCCCATCGCCGACGAGATCCGGGGGGCCATCGCCGTGCGGCACGGCGTGACCGTGCGCGACTTGCTGCTGGTGCAGGCCGGAACTATTCCGCGTACCTCGAGCGGCAAGATCGGGCGACGCGCGTGCCGCACTGCCTACCTCGACGGCAGTCTGCGCAGCGGCATCGGCTCCCCGACCGCCTTCGCCAATGCGACCGACTGAATCCAGGAACCATGGCTGACACAGAATCTGACACGAACTCCGAAAACCACACTCCGGCCGCGGGCGGCGACGTACCCGCCAAGAAGCCCGACCTGACGGTTCCCGAGATGCGGCAGTGGCTGCGCACCTGGGTGGGCAAGGCCGTCGGAAAGGCACCCGACGAGATCGACGAGTCGGTCCCGATGGTCGAGCTCGGCTTGTCGTCTCGGGACGCCGTCGCGATGGCGGCCGACGTCGAGGACATGACCGGTGTCACGCTGTCGGTCGCGGTGGCGTTCCAGCATCCGACCATCGAATCGCTGGCGACCAGGATCATCGAGGGCGAGCCCGAAACGAACGACGCCGGCCTTGACGACGTCGACTGGACGCGCAAGGGCCCGGCCGAGCGCGTCGACATCGCGATCGTCGGCCTGTCCACGCGGCTGCCCGGCGACATGAACAGCCCCGACGCAACCTGGCAGGCGCTGCTGGAAGGCCGCGACGCCATCACCGACCTGCCCGAGGGCCGTTGGTCGGAGTTCCTCGAAGAGCCGCGGCTGGCCAAGCGCATCGCGCAGGCCCGCACCCGCGGCGGCTACCTGACGGACCTCAAGGGGTTCGACTCCGAGTTCTTCGCGGTGGCCAAGACCGAAGCCGACAACATCGACCCGCAGCAGCGGATGGCGTTGGAGCTGACCTGGGAGGCGCTCGAGCACGCCCGCATCCCGGCGTCGAGCCTGCGCGGCGAGGCGGTCGGCGTATTCGTCGGCTTCACCAACAACGACTACGGCTTCCTGGCGATTGCCGACCCGACTGTCGCGCATCCCTACGCCATCACCGGCAACTCGACTGCGATCATCGCCAACCGGGTGTC
>DASSGQ010000306.1:0-9382 GCA_035693385.1 Mycobacterium sp. | reverse complement strand
CGGCGCTCACCCAGGGGCTGCGCGACTTCTTCGGCGCGCACACGTACGGCCGCATCGACGCCGACCCGGACAAGCGATTCCACACCCTGTGGAGCGGAGACCGCAGCGAAGTGCCCGCCTGACCGCGGCTTTCGTATAAGGGATGCGATGAGGGCAAATCGGCTCAGATGAGGTTTCTGAACGGGCATCGACCCGGGTACGACCTGACCTACAACGACGTCTTCATCGTGCCGAACCGGTCCGACGTCGCGTCGCGCTTCGACGTGGATTTGTCCACCGGCGACGGCTCGGGCACCACCATTCCGGTCGTGGTTGCCAACATGACCGCGGTGGCGGGACGGCGGATGGCCGAGACTATTGCGCGGCGCGGCGGGATCGTGATCCTGCCGCAGGATCTGCCGATCACCGCCGTCCAGCAGACCGTGGAGTTCGTCAAGAGTCGCGACCTGGTTCTCGACACCCCCGTGGTGCTGGCGCCCGACGATTCGGTGTCCGACGCGACAGCGCTGATCCACAAGCGTGCGCACGGCGTCGCCGTGGTGGCTTTCGAGGGCCGCCCCATCGGTTTGGTCAGCGAATCGTCCTGCCTGGGGGTGGACCGCTTCACCCGGGTGCGCGACGTCGCCGTAACGGACTTCGTCACCGCCCCGGCGGGCGCCGAGCCGCGCAAAATCTTCGACCTGCTCGAGCACGCCCCGATCGGCGTCGCGGTGGTGACCAACCCGGACGGCACGCTGGCTGGAGTGCTCACTCGCACCGGGGCGATCCGTGCGGGCCTGTACACCCCGGCCACCGACGCGCGCGGGCGGCTGCGCGTTGGTGCCGCCATCGGCATCAACGGGGATGTGGGGGCCAAGGCCCGATCGCTGGCCGAGGTCGGTGTCGATGTGCTGGTGATCGATACCGCACACGGGCATCAGGTCAAGACGCTGGATGCGATCAAGGTGGTCTCCGAGTTGGACCTGGGGTTGCCGCTGGCGGCGGGCAACGTGGTCTCGGCGGCCGGCACTCGGGACCTGCTCGCCGCCGGGGCGAACATCGTCAAGGTCGGTGTCGGGCCGGGCGCGATGTGCACCACCCGGATGATGACCGGAGTCGGCCGCCCGCAGTTCTCGGCGGTGGTCGAATGTGCCTCTACGGCAAAGGAATTGGGTGGCCACGTGTGGGCGGACGGCGGCGTCCGGCACCCGCGGGACGTGGCGTTGGCGCTGGCGGCCGGGGCGTCGAATGTGATGATCGGGTCGTGGTTCGCCGGCACGTACGAGTCGCCGGGCGACCTCATGCGCGACCGTGACAACCAGCCGTACAAGGAGAGCTACGGGATGGCGTCCAAACGGGCGGTGGTGGCCCGTAGCGGCGGGGACACCGCGTTCGATCGCGCCCGCAAGGCCTTGTTCGAGGAAGGCATCTCGACGTCTCGGATGGAGCTGGACCCCGACCGCGGCGGCGTCGAGGATCTGATCGACCACATCACCTCCGGCGTGCGCAGCACGTGCACCTACGTGGGTGCCTCGACCCTGGCTGAGCTGCATGAGCGGGCCGTCATCGGTGTGCAGTCGACCGCGGGCTTCGCTGAAGGCCATCCGCTGCCGTTGGGTTGGTGACGTCCTTTGGGTTGGTGACGGGTTGACGCCACGATCTGAGGATCGTAAGAAGATCGCCTCGTCGGCAATGTTCGTGCCTGGTCGATTGGACGTCTTGGCTACCATGTGAATTCACGTGAGTTTTGGGCCCGTGGCAAAGCGCCGCGCGGCATCGAGGGAAAGGGATGACGTGCCGCAGGCACGCGTCAAGGCCGTTTTGCGTAGCACGCGGCCTCCCACTGCGTTCCCAGCGTTCCCCGGGGCGTCATGAACATCGCAGTCACCGTGATCAGCGTGCTGATCATCGCGCTGCTCATCTTCGGCAACGCAGTCTTCGTCGCGGCCGAATTCTCGTTGACCGCCCTGGACAGCAGCGTCGTGGAGGCCAACGCCCGCCGCGGTGGGCGCCGTGACCGCCTCATTCAGCGCGCCCAACACCGGCTGTCGTTCCAGCTGTCGGGTGCTCAACTGGGCATCTCGATCACCACGCTGGCGACTGGATACCTGACCGAGCCGATGGTGGCCGACCTGCCCCACCCGAGGATGACCGCGATCGGGATACCGGACGGGCTGGCCGAGGCGATCATCGCGTTCCTGGCGCTGGTGATCGTGACGTCGGTGTCGATGGTGTTCGGTGAGCTGGTCCCGAAATATGTCGCCATGGCGCGCCCGCTTGCGACCGCGCGTGCCGTCGTGGGCGTTCAGATGCTGTTCTCGCTGCTGTGCACGCCGGCTATCCGATTGACGAACGGCGCGGCAAACTGGATCGTGCGCAAGCTGGGCGTCGAGCCGGCCGAGGAGCTGCGGTCGGCCCGGTCACCGCAGGAACTGGTGTCACTGGTGCGTAACTCGGCGCGCAGCGGCACCATGGACGCCGCCACCGCAGTCCTGGTGCGGCGATCGCTGCAGTTCGGCGGCCTGACCGCTGAGGAACTGATGACGCCGAGGTCGAAGATTGTCGCGCTGCAGACCGACGACACCGTCGCCGACTTGGTCGCCGCGGCCGCCGAGTCCGGCTTCTCGCGTTTCCCCATCGTCGACGGCGATCTCGACGAGACCGTCGGCATCGTGCACGTCAAACAGGTGTTTGCGGTTCCACCGGCCGATCGTGCGCACACCCTGCTGACCGCGCTCGCGCAACACGTTCCGGTGGTCCCGTCAACGCTGGACGGCGATGCGGTGATGGCCGAGATCCGTGCCAACAATCTGCAAACGGCGATGGTCGTCGACGAATACGGCGGCACGGCGGGCATGGTGACGGTCGAGGATTTGATCGAAGAGATCGTGGGTGACGTCCGCGACGAACACGACGACGCCACCCCCGATGTGGTCGTTGCCGGCAACGGCTGGCAGGTATCGGGCCTGCTGCGAATCGATGAGGTGGACACCGCCATCGGATATCGAGCCCCGGAAGGGCCATACGAGACGATCGGCGGCCTGGTACTCCGCGAGCTCGGCCACATCCCGGTGGCCGGGGAGACGGTAGAGCTGCCCGCGTTGGACGCGGACGGGCTGCCGGATACCTCGATACGCTGGCGGGCAACGGTGGTTCGGATGGACGGTCGCCGGATCGACCTGGTCGAGTTGACCGAGCTGGACAGTCGTACTGCGCCCGCGGGACGGGGCCCCCGATGAAGGACGCCCTGGGAGTGCTGCTCTCGATCGTGTTGATCGGGGTGAACGCGTTCTTCGTGGGGGCGGAATTCTCGCTGATCTCGGCCCGGCGGGACCGCCTGGAAGCGCTGGCCGAGCAGGGCAACGCGCGAGCCGTCACCGTCATCCGCGCCGGTCAGCAGCTCTCGTCCATGCTCGCCGGCGCCCAATTGGGCGTCACGGTCGCCTCACTGCTGCTCGGCCGGATCGGCGAGTCCGCGGTCGCCAGCCTGCTGCGGGACACGCTGGGGCTGACCGGAATGCACCCGGCGCTCCTGCACACGCTGTCCTTGGCGATCGCGCTGGCGATCGTGGTGACGCTGCACGTGCTGCTGGGCGAGATGGTGCCGAAGAACATCGCGCTGGCCGGTCCGGAGCGCACCGCGATGCTGTTGGTACCGCCCTACCTGGCTTACGTGCGAGCAGCCAGGCCGTTCATCGTGTTCTACAACAGGTGCGCCAACGTCGTGCTGCGCGCGCTGCGCGTCGAGCCGAAGGATGAACTCGACGTCGCGGTCTCCAGCGCCGAGCTGGGCGATTTGATCGCCGAATCGGTGTCCGAGGGCCTGCTGGACAGCGAGGAACACACCCGGTTGACCCGGGCGCTGCAGATTCGCAGCCGGGTGGTCGGCGACGTGGCGGTGCCAATCACCGATGTCCGAGCGGTCCCGGTCGCCGCGGCCGGCTCCGGGCCGGTGGTCGGCGCTTTGGAAGAAGCACTGGCCCAGAGCGGCTACTCCCGTTTTCCGGTGGTCGATCTCGACGGGCAGTTCATCGGCTATCTGCACATCAAGGACGTGCTGAAGCTCGACGATGACCCGAAAACGGTGATCGATCTGGCGTTGGTCCGACCGCTGCCCCTTGTTCGCGCGTCGTTGTCGCTGGGGGATGCCCTGTCTCGGCTGCGCCGCAGCAACAGCCACCTGGCACTGGTGGACGACGACAGTGGCGCCGTCGTCTCGATGGTCGCGATGGAGGACTTGGTGGAAGACCTGGTCGGCACCGCCCGCGACGCATAGTGCGACCCCCGCCCCGTAGCGTCGGGTACCCGTATGATCTCCAACGGCCATCAACCCCGGGCTCGCTGGGGCACCACCGTCAAAGCTGCCAGCGGGGCGTGACCTGCTGTTGCGGTGCGGCCGGATGACGTTTGTCAGGTTGCCGGTAGGTAGGCTGACGACAGCGCTTATTGAGGGCCGGTGCGGTGGAACTTGGCCCATGATGGAGGAGAAAGATGACTGATCGCGTGTCGGTGGGGAACTTGCGCGTCGCCCGGGTGCTCTACGACTTCGTGAACAACGAGGCCCTCCCTGGCACCGATATCGACCCGGACAGCTTCTGGGCCGGCGTCGACAAGGTGGTCGCCGACCTCACGCCGCGGAACCAGGAATTGCTGAGCCGCCGCGACGAGCTGCAGGCCCAGATCGACAGGTGGCACCGGCAGCGGGTGATCGGGCCGATGGACCCCGACGCGTACCGTCAGTTCCTCGCCGAGATCGGCTATCTGCAGCCTGAGCCCGACGACTTCACCATCACCACGGCCGGCGTCGATCCCGAGATCGCCACGACGGCCGGTCCTCAGCTGGTGGTGCCGGTGACCATTGCCCGGTTCGCCCTCAACGCGGCCAACGCCCGGTGGGGCTCGCTCTACGACGCCCTCTACGGCACCGATGTCATTCCGGAAGCCGACGGCGCCGAACAGGGCACCAGTTACAACAAGGTCCGCGGCGACAAGGTGATCGCCTACGCCCGCGAGTTTCTCGATCAGGCTGTCCCGCTGGAGAAGGGCTCGTGGACGGACGCGACCGGCCTGAGCATCGTCGACGGGCAGCTGCAGATCGCCACCGGCGCGGGGGCCACTGCGCTGGCCAGTCCGGACAAGTTCGTCGGGTACAGCGGTGAGCTCGGCTCCCCCGACTGGTCGGTGCTGCTGGTCGACCACGGCCTGCACATCGAGATCCTGATCGACCCCGAGTCCCCCATCGGCAAGACCGACGCCGCAGGCATCAAGGACGTGGTCCTCGAGTCCGCCGTCACCACGATCGTCGACTTCGAGGACTCCGTGTCCGCCGTGGACGCCGACGACAAGGTGCTCGGCTACCGCAATTGGCTCGGGCTGAACAAGGGTGACCTGGCCGAGGAGGTCAACAAGGGCGGCAAGACGTTCACCCGCGTGCTCAACCAGGACCGCACCTACACCACGCCGGATGGCGGCGGGTCGATCACCCTGCCCGGACGCAGCCTGCTGTTCGTCCGCAACGTCGGCCACCTGATGACGAACGACGCGATCGTCAGCGGCGACGGTGCCGGCGACGAAAAAGAGATCTTCGAAGGCATCATGGACGCGCTGCTGACCGGCCTGATCGCGATCCATGGACTCAAGACCGCAGCAGCCAACGGGCCACTGGCGAACAGCCGCACCGGCTCCATCTACATCGTCAAACCCAAGATGCACGGCCCCGACGAGGTCGCGTTCACCTGCGAGCTGTTCAGCCGTGTCGAAGACGTCCTCGGCCTACCGCAGGCCACGCTGAAGGTCGGCATCATGGACGAAGAGCGACGTACGACGCTCAACTTGAAGGCGTGCATCAAAGCCGCCGCCGACCGGGTCGTGTTCATCAACACCGGATTCCTCGACCGCACCGGCGACGAGATCCACACCTCGATGGAAGCCGGCCCGATGATCCGCAAGGGCGCGATGAAGAGCACCACGTGGATCAAGGCCTACGAGGACGCCAACGTCGACACCGGGCTCGCCGCCGGGTTCAAGGGCAAGGCCCAGATCGGCAAGGGCATGTGGGCGATGACGGAGCTGATGGCCGACATGGTCGAGCAGAAGATCGGCCAGCCCAAGGCCGGCGCCACCACCGCGTGGGTGCCCTCGCCGACGGCGGCCACCCTGCACGCGATGCATTACCACTATGTGGATGTGGGCGCGGTGCAGGCCGAGCTCGAAGGCAAGAAACGCACCACCATCGACGAGCTGCTGACGATTCCGCTGGCCAAGGAACTGGCCTGGGCTTCCGAGGAGATCCGCGAGGAGGTCGACAACAACTGCCAGTCCATCCTCGGCTACGTGGTGCGCTGGATCGATCAGGGCGTCGGCTGCTCGAAGGTGCCCGACATTCACAACGTGGCGCTCATGGAGGACCGCGCCACCCTGCGGATTTCCAGCCAGCTGCTGGCCAACTGGCTGCACCACGGCGTGATCACCAGCAAGGACGTCCGGGCCAGCCTGGAACGGATGGCTCCGATGGTGGATCAACAAAACGCCGGCGACGCGGCATATCGGCCCTTGGCGCCCAATTTCGACGACAGCATCGCCTTCCTGGCCGCCCAGGAGCTGATCTTGTCCGGAACCCAGCAGCCCAACGGCTACACCGAGCCGATATTGCATCGCCGTCGACGTGAAGCCAAATCACGCTCCGGTGCCTAATTCGGGCGGCACGTGCGGCAATACCCGTCAGTCACCCGTCTAATGGTTAGACTCGGCGCCGAGTTCACAAGGGCTCAGGCGACGAATCAACGGAAAGGCGGCGGGCACCGCTATGGGTAGGCACAGCATGCCCGGCCCGGAGGATTCCCTCGACGAGCCCTCCGACGAACAGCTTGCCGACTACGAAGACGCCGGCGAAGACACGGGCCAACACCACATCGGTGCTAGTCACGAGGATGTTGCTGAACACCCGGGGCCGGCGCCCGATTACCGCGACGGCTGGGACGCCGGGGGCCTCCTCTCGGGTGAGGAAGGCTTCCGCGCTGACGAGCACGAGCAGGCGGATGCGGACGGCCCCGGCGGGGGCGATCACCACCCCGGCCAGGCCGATCTCTTCGCGGGCCACGACCCCTACCCCGTCGGCGGTGGGTTCGACGCCGGCGCCGAGTATCCGGAGTTTCCGCAGCGGCAACCGGGCGCGGGGAGCGCCGAGCCACCGGTCGCTCCGCCGCCGTTCGACGGCGGCCATCGGGGACTCGGGGGTTGGCCGGGCGGCCACCGCAGTCAAGGCGGGCGGCGGGGCGTCAGCATCGGCCTGATCGTCGTCCTGGTCGCCGTTGTCGTGGTGGTCGGCACCGTGATCCTGTGGAGGTTCTTCGGTAACGCGTTGTCCAACCGGTCGCACGAGGCCGCCGGACGCTGCGTGGGAGGCAACGAAACAGTCGCCGTGATCGCCGACCCGTCGATCGCGGATCCGGTGCGGCAGCTAGCGGAAAGCTTCACCTCGTCGACCGGCCCGATCGGTGACCACTGCATGGTGGTCAGCGTCAAACCGGCTGGCTCCGACGCCGTCGTCGGCGGTTTCGCCGGCAAGTGGCCCGCCGATCTGGGTGGCCAGCCGGCATTGTGGATTCCGGGCAGCTCGATCTCGGCCGCGCGGCTCGCCGCAGGCGCGGGTCAGAAAGCGATCACCGACAGCCGTTCGCTGGTGACGTCGCCGGTGCTGCTCGCCGTCCGGCCGGAACTCGCGGGCGCCTTGGCCAACCAGAACTGGGCGGCGCTGCCCGGTCTGCAAACAAACCCGAACTCGTTGGCCGGGTTGAACTTACCGGCGTGGGGATCGCTGCGACTGGCGCTGCCGACGAACGGCAACGGTGACGCATCGTACTTGGCCGGCGAGGCGGTGGCGGCCGCGTCGGCCCCCGCGGGTGCGCCGCCGACCCAGGGCACCGGTGCCGTGCGCGCGTTGCTGAGCACACAGCCCAAATTGGCGGACAACTCGCTGGCAGAGGCGATGAACACGCTACTCAAGCCCGGCGACGCGGCGACCTCGCCAGTGCATGCGGTGATCACCACCGAGCAGCAGCTGTTCCAGCGCGGCCAGTCCCTGTCAGACGCCAAGAGCACGCTGGGTTCCTGGCAACCGCCGGGACCGGTGCCGGTGGCCGACTATCCCACGGTGCTGCTCAGCGGGTCGTGGTTGACGCAGGAGCAGAGCTCGGCGGCCAGCGAGTTCGCCCGCTACATGCACAAACCCGAGCAACTGGCGAAGCTGGCCAAGGCGGGCTTCCGGGTCAATGGGGTCCAACCGCCGAGCAGCGCGGTCACCAGCTTTTCGGCCCTGCCCTCCACATTGTCGGTGGGCGACGACGCAACGCGCGCCACGCTGGCCGAAGCCATGGCCGCGCCGTCGGGCGGGCCGGCCGCGACCATCATGCTCGACCAGTCGATGCCCAACGACGACGGCGGAAAGACGCGGCTGGCCAACGTGATCGCCGCGCTTGAGGACAAGTTCAAAGCGCTGCCGCCCACCGCCGTTGTGGGGCTGTGGACGTTCGACGGCCACGAGGGTCGCCCCGAGGTGACGACCGGGCCGCTGGGCGACCCGGTCAACGGACAGCCGCGCTCGGCGGCGGTGACGGCCGCGCTGGACAGGCAGTATTCGTCGGCCGGCGGAGCGGTGGCGTTCACCACGCTGCGGCTCATCTACCAAGATATGCAGGCGAATTACCGTGCCGGTCAAACGAATTCGATATTGGTCATCACCGCCGGGCCGCACACCGACCAAACTTTGGACGGGCCGGGGTTGCAGGACTTCATTCGCAAGGCCGCCGACCCGAGCAAACCGATCGCGGTCAACGTCATCGACTTCGGCGCTGATCCCGACCGGGCGACCTGGGAAGCCGTCGCCCAGCTCAGCGGCGGCGGCTACCAGAACCTCGGCACATCGGCGTCACCGGACTTCGCCGCGGCGGTCAACACGTTTTTGAGTTGATAGCCGGTCGCACCGTCGCACCGGTCTCGGACGGTGGGGATGTCACACTTCGGGCATACGATCGTGGGCGCTGTCAAAGGAGCGTTATGCGTGTCGATTTCACCCCGGATCCCCAGTTATATCCATTCGAGTCGCGATGGTTCGACAGCTCGCGGGGTCGTATCCACTACATCGATGAGGGTGAGGGTCCGCCGCTGCTGTTGTGCCACGGCAATCCCACCTGGAGTTTCCTGTATCGCGACATCGTCGTCGCATTGCGCGACCGGTTCCGTTGCATCGCACCGGATTATCTCGGTTTCGGGCTTTCGGACCGTCCCCCGGGGTTCGGGTACAAGATCGAGGAGCACGCGACGGTGATCGGCGAGTTCGTCGACCACCTCGGCCTCGACGGCTACCTGACCTTTGGCCAGGACTGGGGCGGCCCGATCAGCATGG
>DASSGQ010000305.1:0-4728 GCA_035693385.1 Mycobacterium sp. | reverse complement strand
TTCATCACCCAGTTGGGTCGTAACTTCCAGGTGATCTACGAGCAGGCCAACGCCCACGGCTCGAAGGTGCAAAGCGCCGGCAGCAACATGGCCAGCACCGACAGCGCCGTCGGCTCCAGCTGGGCCTGACACCGCTTCTCGAGACCGGGGCCGCACACCGATCGGTGTGCGGCCCCGGTTTTTTGACGTCTGCGCTCTCACGGTGTGCGCGTTCACCCGGCCACGGGTGAACGCGGAATCACCGAGGGGCGGAACCCGATTCGCTGAACCGCACCGTCGGCCTCGCGTCCGACCATGGCGCCCAACGGCACCTTGGAAACGGTGGGACTGGTCGCCAGCGACGACATCGCACCGGCGGGCATGACGTTGCCGTTGAGTATGGGCGTCGGTGCCACCGACAGCGCGTCGGCCCAACTCGATGGCACCGACAACGTGCCCAGCGAGGCCGCATGACCGAGGCCCGCGGACGCTCCTTCGCCCAAACCTCCCACCGAGCCCAGGCCCCCGAGGCCCGCGGCGCCCGGGAGACTCCCGACTCCCTCGGCTCCGGAAATCGAACCCAAACCCGCGAAATCCAACGAAAGTCCGTACCCGTCGAAGCCAAGTCCGCCACCGTCGGCACCCAAGCCTGCGCCATCGGCGCCGAGGCCAGCCACATCGGAGCCCAGGCCGACCACGTCAGTTATGTCGCCCACGTTCCCTCCCAACGCGGTAGTCAGGCTTGAGGTCAGGCCGGACAGGGCCCCAGCCCCCGCACTGGCAGTCTTGGTAGCGGTCTTGCCCGATGCGCCGGTCAGGCTCGATAGTGCACTGATCGGTGCGGTGGCACCCGAGGAACCCAGTCCTACCGCGGTGCCCGCCGCCGACGACGATCCCGGAGTTGACAGACTTTGCAGGGCTCTGGGCACCGTCGAAATCAATTGCGCCGCTTTCGATTGGACGTTGCCGCCGGTCTGAGCGGCGGCAACCCCGCCCGGATTGGTGGTCGGTGGCGGCGAGGTGAAAGCGCTGAATGCCGAAGCGCCAGCCGAATTGGCCGCGTAGTTGTACATCGCGGTGGCATCCTGCGCCCACATCTCGCTGTACTGGGCCTCGGTGGCCATGATCGCCGGGGTGTTCTGCCCGAACAGATTGGTCGCGATCAGCACCATGAGCTGAGCACGGTTGGCGGCGACCAGCGGCGGCGGCACCGTCATCGCGAACGCCGCTTCATAGGCGGCCGCGGCGGCGGTGGCCTGAGTGGCCGCCTGCTCACATTGGACAGCGATGGCCCGCATCCACGACAGGTACGGCGTGACCGCCGCGGCCATCGACACCGACGTCGGACCCGTCCACGCCTCGTCCGTCAGGCTCGAGATCACCGACTGGTAGCAGCTCGCGGCGGTATTCAACTCGGCGGCCAGCGACTCCCACCCCGCGGAGGCGGCCAGCAGAGTCGCCGGCCCCGGACCCGAATACATCCGCGCGGAGTTGACCTCTGGCGGCAATGACCCAAAATCCATCGCCTACGCCCTATCTGTGTGGTTGAGTTTGCTGGCCCGTCAGATCGAACGTGCATTGAAAATCTGGGCGCCGGCCGATCCCGGGTCGCCGGGCGACATGGAGCCTGGCCCCGCATCGATCGAAATCACCCGGCAAACCGTCTGCGCCGCGCAGTCGGTCTGAACCGAGCCGCTTGTCGTCGGCACCTTTTCTCTGCGATCCGGTGGCGGGTCCACCGTGCGCCAGCGGCAAAGGACAACATGGAAGTTCCACACACACTCGCGCACCACTTGTGTCGGTTGTGTCGACGGCGACGGCGACAGTGCGATAGCCGCCGCCAGCACAAGCGGAGTCACCGGCGAAACACCGTGGCGATGAATGCTGAAGCGTTGTGCCCAAAGGTATTTATCGGGGCCAAAGGGGCCATAGGGACATGCGGCGACCGCGCATGAGATGGCGGCTCGTCCGCAGAACACAAGCCCTGCAACGCCATCAGCGCATTCAGCGAGGGCAAGCTCGCCTGCTTTGTTACGAAAGACATTGAAATCTCCTGACATTCGTAACTTTGAGTAACATCACGTTAACGAAGTCGAGGACGGCACTGTCCTCAGCCGTCGCGCGCACGTCATGGGCGTCCGACGACGAACGCCCAAGCTCGGCGTTTCGTCATCGGACGAAATCCGTTCGTGCGCCGATGATTTCGAGGACAGTTTCCGGTACTTGATTATGGCCATCGAGCCAACGGCTATGTATTCCAGTATTTTTGGAGAAGCAATTCATCTCAAGTTGGCAGATGCAGCACATATGAAACACATATTTGAGCGGTCGCCGGCGGGAGCCATCCAACTCGGTTATATTTGAGAACTCTATGAAGTTCGTGACAACTGCGTGTGCGCTTGCGAGAATGTAGGAGCATGACCGCAATGACGGGATATGCCAGCAGCCAGCGGCCACGCCAGGCCATTCTTGGACAACTGCCGCGGATCTATCGCGCCGACGGGTCGCCAATCCGGGTTTTGCTGGTCGACGACGAGCCCGCGCTGACCAACTTGGTGAAAATGGCGCTGCACTACGAAGGCTGGGTCGTCGAGATCGCCCACAATGGTCGCGAGGCGCTGGCGAAGTTCGACAGCGTCAATGCCGACGTCCTGGTCCTCGACATCATGCTTCCCGACGTGGACGGGTTGCGGATTCTGCAGCGGATCCGCGAATCCGACGTCTACACCCCCACACTGTTCCTCACCGCCCGCGATTCGGTCATGGATCGCGTCACCGGCCTCACCGCCGGCGCCGACGACTACATGACCAAGCCGTTCAGCCTCGAGGAGCTGGTCGCCCGGCTGCGGGGGTTGTTGCGCCGCTCGACCCAGCAGACCCCGCCTGCCGCCGAATCCCTCAAGGTTGGCGACCTCAGAATCGACAGTGCCAGCCGCGAGGTCACCCGCGACGGCACGCCGGTATCGCTCTCCTCGACCGAGTTCGAGTTGCTGCGCTTCCTCATGCGCAATCCCCGCCGCGCCTTGAGCCGCACCGAAATCCTCGATCGCGTCTGGAACTACGACTTCGCCGGGCGCACCAGCATCGTGGACCTGTACATCTCGTACTTGCGCAAGAAGATCGACTCCGGCCGGGAGCCGATGATCCATACCGTCCGTGGCGTTGGATACATGCTGCGGCCGCCGGAATGATCCGCCGGCGGGACGCCGCATCCGAGGATCTCCCACGGTGGTTTCCCCGCTCGTTGCGCCGCCAGTTGCTGGTGGGCGTGTTGGTTGTCGTCAGCGTGGTGCTGATGACGGTCGGCATCGTCTCCGTGCTGAACCTGCGCGGCTATGTCACCGCGATGAGCGACGCCGACGTCGCCGAATCCCTTGATGCACTGAGCAACTCCTACACCAGATACCGCAACGGCGACCATGGCGCCGGACACCGCAACACCCGGCCGATCGCGCAGGCGATGCTGGAGTTCACCGACCAGACGCCGGGCAACCTCATTGCCGTGCTGCACGACGGCGTGGTGATCGGTTCGGCGGTCTTTTCCGATGCCGAAGCGCGACCCGCGCCGGCCGACGTGGTCCATACCCTCGAAGCGCAGTCGTGGCCCGACGACGCGCCGCCACGGACCGAAAAACTTGGCGCCCTGGGTTCGTATCGGGTTGACAGCCGCATCGACGGATCCGACCTCCTGGTCGTCGGGGTATCGCTGGCGCGCGCCAATCAGATCATTGCCCGCAAAAACCTCACCACCGCAGCGCTTCTCGCCGCGGCCCTGGCGGTTACCGCGGGGCTGACGGTTTGGCTGGTCGGATACACCATGCGCCCGCTGCGCCGCCTCGCCGCGACGGCCGCCGAAGTCGCCGCGATGCCGCTGACCGACGGCGACCACCGGATCAGCGTCCGGGTGCGGCCGCGGGACACCGACCCGGACAACGAAGTCGGGATCGTCGGGCACACGCTGAATCGGTTGCTGGACAATGTGGATGGCGCGCTGGCCCATCGCGCCGACTCCGACTTGCGGATGCGGCAATTCATCACCGACGCCAGCCATGAGTTGCGAACGCCGCTGGCCGCGATTCAGGGATATGCCGAGTTGACCCGCCAGGACAGTACGGCGTTACCGCCGACAACCGAATACGCGCTGGCCCGCATCGAGTCCGAAGCACAGCGCATGGCGCTGCTCGTCGACGAACTACTGCTGCTCTCCCGCATGGGCGAAGGCGAAGATCTGCAGACCCAAGACGTCGACCTGGCCGACCTCGTGAGCAATGCGGTGAACGACGCGGCGGTCGCGGCGCCGACCCACCACTGGGTCAAAGACCTGCCCGACGAACCGGTTTGGGTTCGCGGCGACCATACCCGACTACACCAACTGGTCAGCAATCTGCTCGGCAATGCTCGGGTCCATACGCCATCCGGAGTCACGGTGACGACGAAGATCACCTGTCACCGCGGCGCACCGCACGCGTCCTACACGGAACTGACGGTGGCGGACGACGGGCCCGGCATCGACGCGGACCTGCTGCCCCGGTTGTTCGAGCGGTTCGCCCGCGCGGACACCGCCCGATCGGACGGCTCGGGCAATGGGCTCGGCCTGGCCATCGTGAGTTCCATCGTCAAGGCCCATCACGGCTCGGTGACCGCCGAATCAACCGGCCGCCGAACGGTTTTCCGGGTACGACTGCCGATGATCGACGATCCGCTCGCCGATGCGGGCTGGCCATACCCGGACCCCTCGAGCTCGAAATC
>DASSGQ010000304.1:0-3996 GCA_035693385.1 Mycobacterium sp. | reverse complement strand
AGCGACCGGGCCCCCGACAACACCGCCACCGTTCCCCGGGGTAACTGGACCGGCAATGACTCCGCGAGCCACTGTGGGAGCGGCAGCCGAGCTTCCGATTCCGGCAACAGGTCATCGGCGCCGGTGACGACACTTCGGGGCACCTTTCCGGACATCTTTTCGGACACGCCAGCCATCTGCCGACGCAGCGATTCGAGCTGCTCAGCGCGGTGGTCGGAGGCGAAAGCCGTGGTCATGGTCCGCCTCCTGCAGCACTCTCCGAAACGAATATTCGAACGCATGTTCGATAGATTGGAGTAAACACCCACCCTCCGACAAGCGTCAAGAAACGTGAGAGGCGGCTTTATGCGCTCGGTGCTGGTGTGGCTGATGGTGTTTTTTTGCGGCACTTTTCCGGCGCCACGCCCTCGAGGGTGCGGCTGGCCGCACGTTCGGCCTCGAGTGTGCGGCTGGCCGCACGTTCGGCGCAGAGCGCCCGCGAGCCTACTCCCACTCGATGGTGCCCGGCGGTTTGCTGGTGATGTCCAACACCACGCGGTTGACCTCGGCCACCTCGTTGGTGATCCGCGTCGAGATGCGCTCCAGCACCTCGTAGGGCACCCGGGTCCAGTCGGCGGTCATGGCGTCCTCGCTGGACACCGGCCGCAGCACGATCGGGTGCCCGTAGGTGCGGTTGTCGCCCTGCACGCCGACCGAGCGGACGTCGGCCAGCAGCACCACCGGGCACTGCCAGATCTGGTTGTCCAGCCCGGCCGCGGTCAGTTCCTCGCGCGCGATCGAGTCGGCGCGCCGCAACGTGTCCAGCCGGTCAGCCGTGACCTCGCCGACGATCCGGATGCCCAGTCCGGGCCCCGGGAACGGCTGGCGCGCAACGATTTCCTCCGGCAGGCCCAACTCCCGCCCGACCGCGCGCACCTCGTCTTTGAACAGCAGCCGCAGCGGCTCGACGAGCTTGAACTTCAGGTCGTCGGGCAGACCGCCGACATTGTGGTGGCTCTTGATGTTCGCGGTGCCGCTGCCCCCGCCGGACTCCACCACATCCGGATACAGCGTGCCCTGCACCAGGAAATCAATGCTGTTGTCGCTCACGATGTCGTTCACAATGTCGCTCATGATGTCCCGCACCGCACCCTCGAACGCCCGGATGAACTGGCGGCCGATGATCTTGCGCTTGCCCTCGGGGTTGGTCACACCCGACAGCGCCTCCAGGAAGGTCTCCGCGGCGTCGACGGTGACCAGGTTGGCGCCGGTGGCGGCCACGAAGTCCCGCTGCACCTGCGCGCGCTCGCCGGCACGCAACAGCCCGTGGTCGACGAAGACACAGGTCAACCGGTCGCCGATGGCCCGCTGCACCAGCGCCGCGGCCACCGCGGAATCCACGCCGCCGGACAGTCCGCAGATCGCGTAGCCGTCGCCGATCTGAGCGCGCACCTGCTCGATCAGGGCACCGGCGATGTTGGCGGGCGTCCACTGGGCGCCCAGCCCGGCGAAGTCATGCAGGAACCGGCTGAGCACTTGCTGCCCGTGCGGGGTATGCATCACCTCCGGGTGGTACTGCACCCCGGCCAGCCGCCGGTCCCGATCCTCGAAGGCGGCCACCGCCGCACCCGCGCTGCTGGCCGCCACCTCGAATCCCTCGGGCGCGGCCGTGACCGCGTCGCCGTGACTCATCCAGACCGGCTGGACGTCGGGCAGGCCCGAATGCAATTCGCCGCCAAGGACTTTCAGCTCGGTGCGGCCATACTCGCTGGTACCGGTGTGCGCAACGGTGCCGCCCAGCGCCTGCGCCATGGCCTGAAACCCGTAGCAGATGCCGAACACCGGCACACCGAGGTCGAACACCGCCGGATCCAACTGCGGGGCGCCTTCGGCGTACACGCTGGCGGGCCCGCCGGACAGCACCAGCGCCAACGGATCACGGGCCTTGATCTCTTCGATGGACGCGGTGTGAGGAATGACCTCGGAGAAAACCCGTGCCTCGCGGACCCTGCGGGCGATCAACTGCGCATACTGTGCGCCGAAGTCGACGACGAGCACCGGTCGGGCTGACGTTGCATGCACGTCGACATCAGCAGGTTCGGCCACGGCCAGTCAGTCTAGTGGCTGCCGGCGTCATCCCTGTTCAGCAGGCGCACGCCTAGAGCGAGAAGGCCTGACGAAGCGCGTCGACGGCGTCGCGGTCACCGCCGAAGTTGATTCGCCGCAGCGCCGCCTTGCGCCTGGCTTCGGTGGGCCCAAGCCGTGCCGTGACCAGATCCGCCGCACCGGCCGTGACCGTCACGGTCGGTTCACCATGCGGAGCCGCCAGACTGCCCTGCGTGACGGCGAACTCGAAACGGCGGCCGTCGATCTCGACGCGATACGTCGCATTCAACTCCGCGGCCTTGAGCGGGTTGAAGGGGACCACGAATCCGGCGAGGAACCCCGTCAATGGCGACACCGGACCGTCCTCGATCAGGTCCAGCCGGTCCAGGCCAAACCACGCGATGCTCTGCAGGATGGGCAGCACCCGCTGCCAGCCCATGTCGCTGAGCGTGTACACGGTACGCCCGATCGGGGCCGGTAGATCGGCCCGGTCGACGAGCCCGGCGTCCTGCAGTTCTTTGAGTCGCTCGGCGAGCAGATTGGTTGCAATGCCGGGTAGCTCGGCGCGGAGGTCGCCGTAGCGGCGGGGTCCGCCGACCAGCTCGCGCAGGATCAGCAACGTCCATCGCTCGCCCAGGACATCGAGCCCGTAGGCGATCGGACAGTTCTGGTTGTAGTTCCTGCGGGGCGGCACCAAGCCAGCCTATCAACAGGTAGACATTTTTTTCAAGTTACCACTTGATTTATTTGTCTATCGACTTTAATGTCTTGTTCATGCGTACCGAACCGGTGTTCCGGAATCACCCGATCCCCGCGCTTGCCGTGATCTGCCTCGGCGTCTTCGTCATCAGCGTCGACGCCACCATCGTCAACGTCGCGCTGCCCACCCTGTCGCGCGAGCTCGGCGCCGACACCGCGCAACTGCAATGGATCGTCGACGCGTACACCCTGGTCATGTCCGGCCTGCTGCTCTCGGCCGGCAGCCTCAGCGACCGCTACGGCAGGCGCGGCTGGCTCGGCGGCGGGCTCGCACTGTTCGCGGTCACTTCGGCGGTTGCGGGGCAGGTGAATTCGGCGGATGCGCTGATCGCGGCGCGCGCCGCCATGGGCGTCGGGGCGGCGGTGATCTTCCCGACCACATTGGGACTGATCACCAACATCTTCACCGACCCGGTACCCCGCGCGAAGGCGATCGGGGTGTGGGCGGCCATGGTGGGCGTCGGGGTGGCCGTCGGACCGATCAGCGGCGGCTGGTTGCTCGAGCACTTCCGGTGGGGCTCGATCTTCATGGTGAACATTCCGATCGCGGCGGTGACCATCATCGGTGCCGTCTTGTTCGTGCCGACGTCGCGCGATCCGGCCGCGCCGCGCGTCGACGTCCCCGGCTTGATCCTGTCGGCGGCCGGGATCACGACGCTGGTCTACACGGTGATCGAAGCGCCCACCTGGGGATGGACCAACGCGCGGACCGCTACCGGCTTCATCACGGCCGCACTCATTCTCGCCGGATTTGCGCTGTGGGAGCGGCGCAGCACCCATCCGATGCTGGACGTCTCGGTGTTTTTCAACCGTCGGTTCTCCGGCGGCAGCCTGGCGGTGACCGCCGGCTTTCTGACGTTGTTCGGCTTCATCTTCGTCATCACCCAGTACTTCCAATTCATCAAGAACTACACCGCATTTGCCAGCGGTGTGCGCTTGCTGCCGGTTGCGGTCTCGATCGCACTGGCCAGCGTCGTGGGTCCTTGGCTGGTCGAGCGAGTCGGCACCACCGCCGTCGTCGCCGCCGGCCTCACCGTGTTCGCCGCCGGGCTGGCGTGGGCGTCCACAGCGGACGCGGCCACGCCCTACGGTCAGATCGCCACGCAGATGCTGCTGCTCGGCGGCGGCCTCGGCCTGACCACGGCGCCCGCC
>DASSGQ010000303.1:0-2595 GCA_035693385.1 Mycobacterium sp. | reverse complement strand
GGCGGCGGTGGCGGCGGCCACGGCGGCGGTGGCGGCGGTGGGCACAGGTAACCTCGGCTGACGGCAGCGTGTTGCGCAATGTTGCAAACCGGTTAACGCTTGTCGACTTGCGCGTGCCTTGCCCCCGGCGAGGCGGGTAGGGTCGGAGTGTTGTGGCGGGCCGAGAAGGCGTGCCGCCCGGTTTCCGAGAGCCAGAACTTCATATCGCCCAGCTAATCCCGGAATAGAGCGCCCGCGCGCTGCTGTGGCAATAAGATCCGTGGTCAATAGCCAGTGTCGACAGCGTTGTCGGACAACACAGCAAACTACCAAAGGGGGAACTCTGGCGGTGGTGGGCATCGTGCTTGGCGTCTCGATGGCGCCGACGAAGGTCCGCATGGTGCTGGTCGAAGGTGAATGCGCCGACGGAGTCACCGTCGACCAGGACCACTTCGACGTGGACGGATACGTGTCGCCCTCAGCGGCGTCCAGCCAGGTGATCTCCGCCATCCTGGGCACGCGGGAAGGCGCTACAGCGGGCGGCTATCAGCTGCTCTCGACCGGGGTGACCTGGACCGATCACGTCGAGGCCGCGCTGCTGCGCGACGCGCTCGTCGCCCACAAGATCGAGAACGTCATGCTGGTCTCGGCGTTCATGGCCGCGGCGGCGCTCACGCAGGCTGTCGGCGACGCCACCAACTACGCGCGCACCGCGCTGCTGTTCGTCGAGCCCTACACGGCGACCCTGGCCGTGGTCAACACCGCCGACGGATCGATCTCCGAAGTCACCCGCCGGATGCTCGCCGACGACGAAGACCAGGCGGTGGCCGAACTCGTCGAGCTGGTCGCCGCCACCGAAGCGCTGGAAGTGCGCCCGGAGGGTGTCGTCGTCGTCGGCTCGGGCGTCGATATTCCGCTGATCAAGCCCGCGCTGGAGGCCGCGACATGCCTTGAGCTGTCGGTACCCGACGAGCCGGAAACGGCCCTCGCCCGAGGCGCGGCGCTGGCGTCGGCGAATGCGCCGCTGTTCGTATCGTCGACCGCGGCGCTGGCGTACGCGCTGGACCCCGGCACCGGCGAGGTCGACCCGTTGGCGCTGGCCGGCCAGTTTCCCGGACTACTACCCGGCTACCTGCCCGAATACCACGCCGTTCCAGAGCTTCCCGCCGACGTTGACAAGGGCAAGGCCAACGTCGCCTACAGCGCGCTACCGGACGAGGACGCTGAGGCCCACACCGTCATCGGCCTGGACGAGGCCGCCCAGCGGCGCAAATCTTTCCTGCTGGTCGGCAGCACGCTGGCGGTGATCTTCATCAGCGCGGTAGTGGCGCTGGAGCTCGCGCTGGCGATCAGCATCCGCCCCACGGTCGCATTGCGTCCGAGTCCCAACGAAAACATCGTCGCCCCAGCCCAGCCTGCGCCCGTGCCTGCGCCGCAGGCGATGCCGAGAATCGCGGCGCCCGCACCGGTCGCGGTGCCGCATCCGATGAACCCACCGGCCATAGCCCCGGCCCCGGTGGCGGCGCCGCCCGTCCCGGTGGTTCCGCCGCCCGTTTTCGTCCCGATTCCCCGGGTCCCGGTGGTCGCGCCGCTCGTGCCGGGATTCGGGGGCGGCGGCGGGCCCTTCGGGGGCGAGCCGGGTCCCCGCGGGCCTTTCGGTGACGACGGCCCCGGCGGCCGCGGACCCTTCGGTCACGGGCCCTTCGGTCGCGGACCCTTCGGCGGCGGACCCTTTGGTCACGGACCCTTCGGTGGCGGACATGGTCCCTTCGGTGGGCTGTTCGGCGGCCACGGCGGTTTCGGTGGCGGGCACGGGTTCGGCGGCTTCGGGCATCGGTAGCGTTTCACCAAGCGCGTCCCGACCAGCGGGCTAGGGTGACGCACTAGGGTTCGGTCGCGGCCCAGAATTTGCTGCGAAGTTCGGCTTTATGAAATCCGCGCACCGATTCGGGGAACGTGGAGGAGCGCGTTGGACATCGTGCTTGGGGTGTCGATGGCACCCGAGACGGTCCGCATGGTGCTCGTCGAAGGCGAGGGCGCCGGCGGGGTGACCGTCGATCAGGCCGACTTTGACGTCGCCGGTGATGCCGCGGCCGACCAAGTGATCGCGGCGATTCTCGGGACCGGGGAAAGCGCGGCCGAGAGCGGCTACCAGCTGACGTCGAGCGGGGTGACCTGGACCGACGAAACCGAGGCGGCCTCGCTGCGAAATGCGTTGGCGGCACGCAAGATTGAGAACGTCGTGCTGGTGTCGGCGTTCGTGGCGGCGGCCGCACTGGCGCAGGCCGTCGGCAGCGCGACCAACAGCGCCCGCACCGCGCTGCTGTTCGTGGAACCGGCCACCGCGACGCTGGCCGTCGTCGACACCTCCGACGGGTCGATCATCGACGTGCATCGAAAACCCCTGCCCGCCGCTGACGACGCGGTGCTGGCCGAGTTGGCCGCGATGGTCGCGGGTGCCGAATCGATGGACGCTCGCCCCGATGGGGTGTTCCTCGTCGGCTCCGGTGTAGACGTCCCGTCAATCAAGCCGGCACTGGAGGCGGCGACGTCGCTTTCGGTCACCGCACCCGAGGAGCCCGAGACGGCATTGGCGCGAGGGGCGGCGCTGGCCTC
>DASSGQ010000302.1:0-20226 GCA_035693385.1 Mycobacterium sp. | reverse complement strand
GGTCGACAGGTGATGCACGTGCCGTCCGAGCCCGCCGATGACCACCGGCGGGTACTCCCACGACACCATGAGGATTTTCATGCGCCCGGCCCGTCGTCCGGTTGCGAGCGTGCGCAGAATGCCGCCCCACGCGGCGTGTCGGCGTACAAACACGCACTTTCGCGGGTCGACGGCCGGCTCACCGGGGCAGCCTACGTGCGTCCAGAGCGCCGAACAGACCGTCGGCCCGGTTCCATCCCTCGGCCAGTCGACGCGCACTGTCGCGCCGGCCCGACGCCAGTGCCCCGGCGATCTCCCGGGTGGCGTGTGCGTGCAGGTGGGCACGGTAACGGGCGTAGTCGGCGGCCGAGTCCTTGCTCACCATGAACGGCCAGTCGCTGGAAACGGTGAGCAGCGTCTCGCGCAGGATTTGATCCGCGACGCGGTCGCGGGGGAGGGGCCCGTCCAGCGAGGCCGTCTGTGCCAGCGCCTTGTCGACCGTGGTCAGCGCCGTGTCGACGACCTCGGTGTTGAGCTGGACCAGGTCGGACACCTGGTCGCCGGCCCACACCTGCCAGTCCTTGCCCGAACCCCACGAGCTGGGCGGCAGCGCGACGGCGTCGCCGACGAACCCGTCGGCGATGGCGTCGTGCAGCGTGCCCACCCGCACGCCCGCCGCGGGCAACGCCCGCAGCACCCGCTGCAGCCACGTCGGGCCTTCGTACCACCAGTGGCCGAACAGCTCGGTGTCGAAGGCCGCGACGACATGAGCCGGCCGGCCGATGCGTTCGGACTCGCTGATCAGCCGGTTACGCACCACGTCGACGAAGTCGGCGACGTGGACGTCGACCGCGCGGTCGGCGCGCTCGGGATCGTAGGGCGCCTTGGCCTCCGAGGGCACGTTGCGGCCGGTCACCCTGGCCGGCTTGAGCCCAGTCAGGTGGTCGTAGGTGTGGAAATCGCGGTACGCGGCGTGCCCGGGGTAGCCGGATTTCGGCGACCACACCCGGTAGCTGACCTGCAGGTCGCGCCCGAACGCGACCACGTCGGTGTCACCGACCGGCCGGCCCAGGGCGGTGTCGCCGTGCAGTGACGGGCCGTCGACCATGAAGTGCGTGACGCCGGCGGCGGCGTAGCCGTGCTCCATGCCCGGGGCGTAGGCGCATTCGGGCGCCCAGATCCCCGTCGGGCTTTGCCTCTTTCGCGTCCCTAGCCGCTGTTGGGCGTCGGCCAGGCCCTCGCGCAGCGCGAACTCGCGCAGCCGCGGCGCGAGCAGCGGCTGGAACGGGTGGGCCAGCGGCCCGCCGAGCAGCTCCAGCGTGCCGGCGTCGAGGAGGCTGCGCAGCAGCGGGCTGCCGCCGTGCCGCCACAGGGTGGCAAAGTCGTCGAGCGCCCGGTCCGCCTCGGCGCATTCTCGAATTCCGGAGGCGCGCAGTGCTTTCGGTGTGCTTGACTGGTGGCCGGCCGACTTCGATCGCAGCGCAGACCGCACATCGGCCGCGGCGGCTGGTGTAGCTGCTGCTGCTGCGGCTGCTTCAGTGGCCCGCAGCCGCCAGTTGGCCAGCCAGTGATGCATGCCGTCGAGGCAGTACGGGTCATCGAGCTGCGCGTTGACCACCGGCGTCACACCGAGGGTGAGCAGGCTGTGCCGATCTTCGTCGGCCAGCGTGCGCAGCACCCGCAGCAGCGGCAGGTAGGCCGCCGCCCAGGACTGGTAGAGCCATTCCTCGCCGACCGGCCAGCGGCCGTGGTGGGCCAGCCACGGCAGATGGGTGTGCAGGACCAGGGTGAACATCCCGGGCACGCGGCGTTCGAATGCGCTCATGGCCGCACTGCGATCGCGACGAGGTCCAGGCTGGCGTCGATGTCCGGGCCGTCGTAGCTGTCCGCCTCGATCAGCTCGAAGTCGTCGATGGTGACCGCGGCGACATCCGCCGCCAGCCCGGGCGGCCACGGCGCGTCGGCCACCGCCCGCGCGATCTGCGCGTCGATGATGGAGCCGCCGTGCCGGGCGTCCATCTCCTGCAGCCGCGACCCATGAAACAACCCGCGCATGGCCACGTCACAAAATCCCGCGTCGACCAGCAACTCGGTCAGCTCGCCGGCGTTGAGTTCCCGGGTGTGGAACGGGTTGATCGGCGTGTCGCGGCCGGGTGAGAAGGTGATCCGGTTGGGTGTGGACACCATCAGCACGCCGCCGGGACGCAGCACCCGGGCGCATTCGGCGACGAACTGTGCTTGATCCCACAGGTGCTCGATGACCTGGAAGTTGACCACAACGTCCACCGAGGCGTCGGGCAGCGGCAGCTCGGCGAGGTTTGCCTGCATGACCTCCACCCGGGGGTAGCGGCCGCGGACGTGGGCCACCGCGGACGCGTCGTAGTCCACCGCGACCACCCGGCGTGCGACAGCGGCGATCAGGTCGGCGCCGTAGCCCTCGCCGCAGCCGGCCTCGAGCACGTCACGGTCGGCGCAGAGCAGCGCGAGCCGCTGGTAAACCACCTGGTGGCGGCGAAACCAGTAGTTCTCGATGTCCAGATCGGGGATCGTGCGCTCGCCCGTCAGCGTCAACACGGCGTCAACCGCCGGCGAGGGCTGGTCGGGCAGGCGGTCGGGGGTGCGCTGGGGACCGTCGGGGAGGAATGCGCTCATTACCTAGGCAGGCTAACGCGAAGTGTCCGATTCGCGAACCGGGCATGTGGGCGGCCCTGTCGGGAGGGGTGGGCAGCCCGAAAGAACCTGCACTACGACCCGCTATGGTGTGGGGGCAGACCGCGCAAAGTTACCGGTCGGTAACATGCCGTGCGGTGAACAATCGCGTGACCGAGGTCCCGCAGTCGACCGCTGCGGGACTCCTTCGAGGAGGACAAACCACTCTCATGACGAACATCGTGGTCCTGATCAAGCAGGTCCCAGACACCTGGTCGGAGCGCAAGCTCACCGACGGCGATTACACGCTGGACCGCGAGGCCGCCGACGCGGTGCTGGACGAGATCAACGAGCGCGCCGTCGAGGAGGCGCTGCAAATCCGGGAGCGGGAGGGCGGCGAAGGATCGGTGACCGTGCTGACCGCGGGCCCCGAGCGCGCGGCCGAGGCGATCCGCAAGGCCCTGTCGATGGGCGCCGACAAGGCCGTTCACCTCAAGGACGCCGGGCTGCACGGCTCGGACGTGGTGCAGACCGGCTGGGCGCTGGCGCGCGCGTTGGGGGCCATCGAGGGTACCGAGTTGGTGATTGCGGGCAACGAGGCCACCGACGGCACGGGTGGGGCCGTGCCGGCCATCATCGCCGAGTATCTGGGCCTGCCGCAGCTGACCCACCTGCGCAAACTGTCGGTCGAGGGCGGCAAAGTCACCGGTGAGCGCGAGACCGACGATGGTGTGTTCACCCTCGAGGCCACGCTGCCCGCGGTGGTGAGCGTGAACGAGAAGATCAACGAGCCACGCTTCCCGTCCTTCAAAGGCATCATGGCCGCCAAGAAGAAAGAGGTCACCGTGCTGACGCTGGCCGAGATCGGGGTCGAGGCCGACGAGGTCGGGCTGGAAAATGCCGGGTCGACCGTGCTGTCGTCGACGCCGAAGCCGGCTAAGTCCGCGGGCGAGAAGGTCACCGACGAGGGCGAGGGCGGCAACCAGGTCGCTTCGTACCTGATCGCCCAGAAGATCATCTGACGAGCACTCACGAGAAGAGCGATAAACCATGGCTGAAGTACTGGTGCTCGCCGAGCACGCCGATGGCGCGTTGAAGAAGGTCACCGCCGAATTGATCACCGCCGCCCGCGCGCTGGGCGAGCCGTCCGCCGTCGTGGTCGGCGCGCCGGGGACGGCCGCGCCGCTGCTCGACGGGCTGACGCAGGCCGGCGCCGCCAAGATCTACGTCGCCGAGTCCGACGACGTCGACAAATACCTGGTCACACCGGTGGTCGACGTGCTGGCCGGGTTGGCCGAATCCAACGGGCCCGCCGCCGTGCTGCTGGCCGCAACCGCGGACGGCAAGGAGATCGCCGGCCGGCTGGCGGCCCGGATCGGATCCGGCCTGCTGGTCGACGTGGTCGAGGTCAAGCAGGGCAACAAGGCCATCCACTCCATCTTCGGTGGTGCGTTCACCGTCGAGGCGCAGGCCAACGGCGACACCCCGGTGATCACCGTGCGCGCCGGTGCCGTCGACGCCGAACCCGCCGCCGGTGCCGGTGAGCAGGTCAGCGTGGAAGTGCCGGCTCCCGCCGAGAACGCGACCAAGATCACCTCGCGTGAGCCCGCGGTCGCCGGTGATCGTCCAGAGCTGACCGAGGCCACCGTCGTGGTGTCCGGTGGCCGCGGCGTCGGCAGCGCGGAGAACTTCAGCGTGGTCGAGGCTTTGGCCGATTCGCTGGGCGCTGCCGTGGGGGCCTCTCGCGCCGCGGTCGACTCCGGCTACTACCCGGGCCAGTTCCAGGTGGGTCAGACCGGCAAGACGGTGTCGCCGCAGCTCTACATCGCGCTGGGTATCTCCGGCGCGATCCAGCACCGCGCGGGCATGCAGACATCCAAGACCATCGTCGCGGTCAACAAGGACGAAGAGGCGCCCATCTTCGAGATCGCCGACTACGGCGTGGTGGGCGACCTGTTCAAGGTCGCTCCCCAGCTGACCGACGCGATCAAGGCCCGCAAGGGTTAACAACACGCGCCGCCTCAGCGCCCGCAAACGTGGGAAAACCCTGGTGGCAGGCGCGGAACCATGGTGCGCAGTCGCTGTGAGGGCGGCAAAAGCCCCACACCGACCCGCCGTGGTGACTCAAGTGACGGATGAGGCGTCGCACAGCCGGCTCGGCCCCGCCCGGTCAGCCTCATTTCGTCATCTGACGTGCACCGACACGTCACAGCGCCGATGCCGATTAGCTCATCGACTACGCCACGTTGTTTCCCATGAGCATTGCTTCTGTCCTGATACCCAGCGAGAAGCCAGACGGCGCGGCGACCGGTGCACCCGGACCGCGCTATTCGCTGTTGTTGTCGACCGACCCCGGCATGATCGAGGCGGCGCAGCGGCTCCGCTACGACGTGTTCACCAGCACACCCGGGTTCGCCCTGCCGGCGGCCGGTGCCGGACAAGTCGACATCGACAGGTTCGACGAGTACTGCGACCACCTGCTGGTTCGTGACGACGACACCGGCGAGTTGGTCGGTTGTTACCGGATGCTGGCCCCCGCGGGTGCGATCGCGGCCGGGGGCCTCTACACCGAGACGGAATTCGACGTCCACGCCTTCGACCCGCTGCGGCCCTCGTTGGTGGAGATGGGACGCGCGGTGGTACGGGACGGTCACCGCAACGGCGGCGTCGTGCTGCTGATGTGGGCCGGCATCCTGGCCTACCTGGACCGTTACGGCTACGACTACGTGAGCGGGTGCGTGTCGGTACCGATCGCCGACGAATCCGACGGCCCGGAGGTTCTGGCGCCGGGGAGCCAGCTGCGCGGGGTGCGCGACTTCGTCCTGAGCCGTCATGCCGCGCCGCTGCAGTACCGGGTGTATCCCTACCGGCCGGTGCGCGTGGACGGGGTGGCCATCGACGACATTGCGCCGCCGCTGCGTCCCTCGGTCCCGCCGCTCATGCGCGGCTACCTGCGGCTGGGCGCGCAGGTCTGCGGCGAGCCCGCGCACGACCCGGACTTCGGAGTGGGCGACTTCTGCATCCTGCTGGACAAACGACGAGCCGATACCCGATATCTCAAGAGACTGCGGTCGGTGTCGGCGGCTTCTGAAATGGCAGGCGGCACGCGATGAACACCCCGGGCCCCGTTCCCGCAGTCACCGGCCACTCCTGGTTGCCCCACGCGACGTGCGACATCAGCTGTGTGGGTCTCGACGACGCCGCGCGGTCACGGCGGTGGCTGGTGGTGCTGCGGGTGGGGCTGTGCGTGATACTGGCGCTGTTGCTGGCGCCGGGAGTGCCATTGCTAGTGATGCCGCTGCCCGGCCGGTCGCGGGTGCAACGCGCCTATTGCCGATTGGTCCTGCGCTGCTTCAGTGTCCGGGTCACGGTGTCGGGCAACCCGATTCGCAACCTGCGCGGAGTCCTGGTGGTCAGCCCCCACATGTCGTGGTTGGACGCCTTCGCCATCTGTTCGGTGCTGCCCGGGTCGGTCGTGGCGCGAGCCGACATGTTCACCGGGGCGGCCACCGGCGTCTTGGGTCGCTTTATGAACATCATCCCGATCGAGCGGGCCAGTCTGCGGCGGCTGCCCGGCGTGGTGGACACCGTCGCGCGCCGGCTCCGCGCCGGCCGGACGGTGGTGTGCTTTCCGGAGGGCACCACCTGGTGCGGCGTGGCGTGCGGCTCCTTCTATCCGGCGATGTTCCAGGCCGCGATCGATGCCGGGCGCCCGGTACAGCCACTTCGGCTGACCTACCATCACGTCGATGGCAGCGTCTCCACGGCCCCGGCGTTCGTTCGCGACGACGAATTGATGCGGTCGATCTGCCGTCTGCTCAAGGTGCGCCGCACGGTGGCGTCGGTGCGGGTCGAAGCCCTGCAGTTGCCCGGCACCGATCGGCGCGACCTTGCCCGCCGTTGCCAGTCCGCCGTGCTGGTGGGGACTCCGGAGCATTTGGGCCGGCATTCCGAGCCGCAACCGGGTCACCACCACGTGCTGGTGGCCTGACCCGCTCGCTCGCGAGCAGTTGCCAGGGCGCTGCAGGTATCGTGGGGCGCGTCATGGTCTACCTGGATCACGCCGCCACCACCCCGATGCACCCCGCCGCCGTCGAGGCGATGACGGCCGCGCTCGGCACCGTTGGCAACGCTTCCTCGCTGCACACCAGCGGGCGGACGGCGCGGCGGCGGATCGAGGAATCGCGGGAGCTGATCGCAGACCGGCTGGGTGCGCGGCCGTCGGAGGTGATCTTCACCGCAGGCGGCACCGAGAGCGACAACCTGGCCATCAAGGGCATCTATTGGGCCCGTCACGACGCCGACCCGCGCCGCCGGCGCATCGTCGCCAGTGCGGTCGAACACCACGCCGTGCTGGACTCGGTGAACTGGCTCGTCGAACACGAAGGCGCCCAGGTGACCTGGCTGCCCACCGCTGTCGACGGCTCGGTGTCGGCGGCCGCGCTGCGTGAGGCGCTGCAAAGCCACGACGATGTTGCCCTGGTATCGGTGATGTGGGCCAACAACGAGGTCGGCACCGTCATGCCGGTGACCGAACTCGCGGCCGTCGCCGCCGAATTCGGGGTTCCGATGCACAGCGACGCCGTCCAGGCGGTGGGGCAGCTGCGCGTCGACTTCGCCGCCAGCGGGCTGTCGGCGATGAGCGTCACCGCGCACAAATTCGGTGGGCCGCCGGCGGTGGGCGCGCTGCTGCTGCGCCGCGACGTCAGCTGCGTGCCGCTGTCCCACGGCGGCGGGCAGGAGCGCGACATCCGCTCCGGTACGCCCGATGTCGCGGGCGCCGTCGGAATGGCGGCGGCCGCCCGCATCGCGGTGGACGGACTCGAGTCCCACAGTGCCCGGCTGCGCGCCCTGCGGGATCGCCTGGTCGACGGGGTGCTGACCGGCATCGACGACGTCAGCCTCAACGGCGCGCGCGACCCGCTGCGACTTCCGGGCAACGCGCACTTCACGTTCCGTGGCTGTGAGGGCGACGCGCTGTTGATGTTGCTGGACGCCAACGGAATCGAATGCTCGACCGGGTCGGCCTGCACCGCCGGTGTCGCGCAGCCGTCGCACGTGCTGATCGCGATGGGCGCCGACTCGGCCAGCGCCCGCGGATCGTTGCGACTTTCTTTGGGGCACACCAGTGTTGACGCCGACGTGGACGCGGTGTTGCGGGTGCTGCCCGGGGCCGTGGACCGCGCTCGACGGGCCGCCCTGGCCGCTGCGGGGGCTTCGTAGGTGAAGGTCCTCGCTGCGATGAGTGGCGGCGTCGACTCGTCGGTCGCCGCCGCCCGGATGGTCGACGCCGGACACGACGTGGTCGGTGTGCACTTGGCGCTGTCCGCCGCGCCCGGCACGCTGCGCACCGGCTCGCGGGGCTGCTGTTCCAAAGAAGACGCCTCGGATGCGCGCCGTGTCGCCGATGTGCTCGGAATCCCGTTCTATGTTTGGGATTTCGCGGAGAAGTTCAAATCCGACGTGATCGACGATTTCGTGTCGTCCTACGCGCGCGGGGAAACACCGAACCCCTGCGTCCGGTGCAATCAGCGCATCAAGTTCTCGGCGCTGTCGGCGAAAGCCCTTGCGCTGGGCTTCGACACGGTGGTCACCGGCCACTACGCCCGGCTGTCCGGCGGGCGGCTGCGCCGCGCCGTCGATCGCGACAAGGATCAGTCTTACGTGCTGGCCGTGCTGACGGCAGAACAGTTGCGCCACGCGGCGTTTCCCATCGGCGATACGGCGAAGCCCCACATCCGCGCCGAGGCCGCCCGTCGTGGCCTTGCCGTCGCCGACAAGCCGGACAGTCACGACATCTGCTTCATCCCGTCCGGGAACACCCGCGCTTTCCTGGGCGAGCGGATCGGGGTGCGCCACGGCAGCGTGGTCACCGCGGACGGCGCTGTGCTGGCCACCCATGACGGGGTGCACGGTTTCACCATCGGGCAACGCAAGGGCCTGGGCATCGGCGGGCCGGGGCCCGACGGCCGCCCGCGCTACGTGACGGCGATCGATGCCGAGACCGCGACTGTGCGGGTGGGCGACGCCGCCGATCTGGACGTGCATGCGCTGGTCGGGCGGTCCCCGGTGTTCACCTCGGGTGTCGCGCCGTCGGGTCGGATCGAGTGCGCGGTGCAGGTGCGGGCGCACGGCGAAATAGCCGGTGCCAGAGCCGAATTGATGGGCGACGAGCTTGTGGTGCGATTGACCGATCCACTGCGCGGGGTGGCGCGTGGCCAGACGCTGGTGCTCTACCGCCCGGACCCGGACGGCGACGAGGTGCTCGGCAGCGCCACCATCGCCGAGACGCGCGGCTAACCCGGGATTTTGGCGGCGATGTTCGTCATCACGATGTCGGACACCGACTGCGGAAACCCGCAGAAAGTGACTTCCAGCATGGCCACCGACCGCACCCGGTAGTCGCGGCCGCAGCCGCCCGGACCCAGGTGCAGCGACGTGCCGTTCGCGTTCCAGTCGCCGACCAGCACCTGGCCGGCCGAGCTGCCCGCACAGTTCCCGACGGTGGTGACCAGGGTGCCGAAGGCGCGCCGCGCGGTGTCGGCGTCTCGGTAGGCCGCAGCGCCCTCGGAGATCAGGGCCCCGTCGGGCGGGTCCTGGAAGGTGGTCTTGTGGAACTCTTGGATATCGGGCCCGAACGTCGCTGTCTCGGCGAAGATGAATCGGCATTCCCGCGGCGTGGTGTCGGCGAGGTCGTCGATGTCCACCGGGCGGTTGCCGTCCATCGAGGGAATGATCGTCAGGTGCTCGCCGGCGCCGGTGATCGCCCGCATCCGCGACTGGTCCAACAGCACGGTGTCGACGTTGACGCCCCCGACGCCCTTGGCGTAGTCGGTGAACCCCGGGACGGCCGAGCCGCCCACTACCCGGGTACACGCCGCCGCCAGCAGCGCCGCGCCACACCACAGCAACGGCCGGGTGAATCTCGCCGACTGCGACACCGTTTGCTCCCCTTTTGGTAGAACCTACTCGCGGCACCTACCCCTGGCGACCGGTGTGCGACACGACGTCGAATACGGTTGCCGGATGAATGTTTTCGCCAATGTCTTCGCGAAGGCCAGCGGCGTCGGATCGTGGCCCGGCACCGCTGCGCGGGGCGCCGCCGAGGTTGTCGTCGGCGAGTTGGCGGGCGCGCTGGCCCACATCGTCGAGCTGCCCGCCCGGGGAGTGGGCGCCGATCTGCTCGGGCGCGCCGGTGCGTTGCTGATCGATGTGGCCATCGACACGGTGCCCCGCGGCTACCGCATCGCCGCCCGGCCCGGCGCGGTGACGCGCCGCGCCGTCAGCCTGCTCGACGAGGACATGGACGCATTGGAAGAGGCCTGGGAGATCGCCGGGCTGCGCGGCGCCGGCCGCGTGGTGAAGGTCCAGGCCCCGGGGCCGATCACGCTGGCCGCCGGGCTCGAGCTGGCCAACGGCCACCGGGCGATCACCGATGCCGGGGCGGTGCGCGACCTGGCGGCCTCGCTGGCCGAAGGTGTCGCCGCGCACCGCGCCGCGCTGACCCGGCGACTCGACACGCCGGTGGTGGTGCAGTTCGACGAGCCGTCGCTGCCGGCGGCATTGGGCGGACGGCTGACCGGCGTGACCGCGCTGAGTCCGGTCGCCGCGCTCGACGAGGCGGTGGCGCTGGCGCTGCTCGACGCCTGCGTCGCGACGGTGGGCGCCGACGTGCTGCTGCACAGCTGCGCGCCGAAGCTGCCGTGGGATCTATTGCAGCGCAGTGCGATTAGTGCGGTTTCGGTGGATGTGGGCACCCTGCGGGCGGCGGATCTCGACGGTGTCGCCGCGTTCGTCGAATCGGGTCGCGCCGTCATGCTCGGCGTGGTCGCGGCGACCGCCCCGGAGCGGCGGCCCTCGGCGGAAGAGGTGGCCGCCGCGGTGGTCGCGGTGACCGACCGGCTCGGCTTCGCCCGCTCGGCGCTGCGCGATCGCATCGGCGTCACCCCGGCGTGCGGTCTGGCGGGGGCGACGGCGTCGTGGGCCCGCGCCGCCATCGGGCTGGCGCGCAAGGCCGCGGAGGCGTTCGCGGAGGACCCGGACGCCATCCAATAGGCAACCGGTTGGTTGCGTTTCGCTGGCGGATGTGGTGGACTGAAAGGCAACCAGGAGGTTGCATATGAGTACTGATCGAATCGAAAAGCAAGCACTGTTGCGGGCCCCGCTGGACCGGGTATGGCGGGCCATCACCGACGCCGAAGAGTTCGGCCGCTGGTTCGGTGTGCGCTTCGACGGACCGTTCGTCGAGGGCGCCTCGATCGGCGCGGCCATCGCCCCGACCACCGTCGACGACGAGGTCGCCGAGCGTCAGGAGCCGCACGCGGGGATGAAGAGCACCTGGCACATCGTCGCGATCGAGCCGAAGCGGCGATTCGCCTACCGCTGGCACCCCTTCGCCGTCGACGCGAACGTCGACTACGAGCGGGAGCCGACCACACTGGTCGAGTTCACGCTCGCGGAGGCTTCCGACGGCGTGCTGCTCACCATCACCGAGTCCGGCTTCGACGCCATCCCCGCGGCGCGCCGCGCCTCCTCGTTCGAGGCGAACTCCGAGGGCTGGGCCATCCAGACCGATCTGGTGCGCCGGTATTTGGAGGGCACCCTCGTATGAGCGCCCTCAAGGCTGAGGCCGCGCCGCTCTACCCCTTCTTCAGCGCGCTGGGGGACGCGAATCGGCTGCGCATCATCGTGCGGCTCTGCGACCTCGGCCCGAGCTCGACATCGCAAGTCACCCAAGTCATTCCGGTCACGCGGCAGGCGGCCAGCAAGCACCTGCAGCTGCTGGAGTCGGCCGGCCTGGTCACCAGCACCCGTCGTGGTCGCGAACGCGTCTGGACTGTGCGGACCGAGCCGCTGGGCCAGGCGAGCGACTACCTCACCCAGTTGTCGCGCCGATGGGACGCTGCGGTGGACCGGTTGCGGGCATTCGTGGAAGAGGAGTGAGTCGGCCGCCACATCCGCAACGTCGGCCACAGCAGTCCCGGCTCCCAGAGGATGTGCCTTTGTGCCCGCCTCAGAGCGACAACCGACTCGGTCGGCCGCAGCCCCGCGAATTGTCGCTCTGAGGCGGGCAAAATGTGCACCGGGTCCACGAGAGGCAGATGTGGCAGATGTGACTGGGGCGTCGCAGTCGGCCGGCGTCGGCGCCCTTAGATAGCCTGCGAAGGTGACTTCAGCAGAAGCTGACCCGGTTGCGCCCGACGTTCGGCGGCAGTGGCGCGAGCTCGCCGACGAAGTGCGCGAACACCAGTTCCGCTATTACGTGCGCGACGCGCCGATCATCTCCGACGCGGAGTTCGACCGGCTGCTGCGTCGGCTCCAAGCGCTCGAGGAGCAGTATCCCGAGCTGCGCACGCCCGATTCGCCGACTCAACTCGTCGGCGGGGCCGGCTTCGCCACCGATTTCACCTCCGCCGAGCACCTGGAGCGGATGCTGTCCCTCGACAACGTGTTCAGCGCCGAGGAGTTCGATGTGTGGGCGGCGCGTATTCGCGCCGAGGTCGGCAGCGACGTGCCGTACCTCTGTGAGCTCAAAATCGACGGCGTCGCGCTGGCTCTGGTGTACCGCGACGGGCGTCTGGTCCGGGCCGCGACCCGCGGCGACGGCCGCACCGGCGAGGACGTCACGCTGAACGCGCGCACCATCGACGACGTCCCCGAAAGATTGACGGCCGCCGAGGGCTATCCCGTGCCCGATGTTCTCGAGGTGCGCGGTGAGGTGTTCTTCCGGCTCGCCGACTTCGAAGCGCTGAACGCCGCGCTGGTCGAAGACGGCAAGGCGCCGTTCGCCAACCCGCGCAACAGCGCCGCGGGATCGCTGCGGCAGAAGGATCCGGCGGTCACCGCACGCCGCAAGCTGCGGATGACCTGCCACGGAGTGGGACACACGGAAGGATTTCGGCCCGCCACCCTGCACGAGGCCTACCTGGCGCTGGGCGCCTGGGGCCTGCCGGTCTCCGACCACACCACCCGTGTCGAAGACGTCGCCGGCGCGCTCGAGCGCATCACGTACTGGGGCGAGCATCGCCACGACGTCGACCACGAAATCGATGGTGTCGTCGTCAAGGTCGACGATGTGGCGTTGCAACGCAGGCTCGGGTCCACGTCGCGGGCGCCGCGGTGGGCGATCGCCTACAAATACCCGCCCCAAGAGGTGCAGACCAAGCTGCTGGACATCCGGGTGAACGTCGGCCGCACCGGGCGCGTCACGCCGTTCGCGTTCATGACACCGGTGAAGGTCTCCGGGTCGACGGTGGGGCTGGCCACCCTGCACAACGCCGCCGAGGTCAAGCGCAAGGGGGTACTGATCGGCGACACCGTGGTGATCCGCAAGGCCGGCGACGTGATTCCCGAGGTATTGGGTCCCATCGTCGACCTGCGCGACGGCTCGGAACGCGAATTCGTCATGCCCACAACGTGTCCCGAATGCGGCACTGAGCTGGCTCCGGCGAAGGAGGGCGACGCCGACATCCGCTGTCCCAATGCCCGGTCCTGCCCGGCGCAGTTGCGGGAGCGGGTGTTTCACGTCGCCGGCCGGGGCGCGTTCGACATCGAGGCGTTGGGTTACGAGGCCGCCATCGCGCTGCTGCAGGCCGGGGTGATCGCCGACGAGGGAGACCTGTTCTCCCTCACCGAGGATGACCTGTTGCGCACCGAGCTGTTCACCACCAAGAGCGGCGCGGTGTCGGCCAACGGCAAGCGGCTGCTGGCCAACCTCGACAAAGCCAAGTCGCAGCCGCTGTGGCGGGTGTTGGTGGCGTTGTCGATCCGCCATGTCGGCCCGACGGCCGCCCGCGCGCTGGCCACCGAATTCGGCAGCCTGGACGCGATCACCTCGGCGTCCACCGAGCAGCTGGCCGCCGTCGAGGGCGTGGGCCCGACCATCGCCGCCGCGGTCACCGAATGGTTCACTGTGGACTGGCACCGCGCGATCGTCGACAAATGGCAGGCCGCCGGGGTGCGGATGGCCGACGAACGCGACTCCAGCGTGCCGCGCACGTTAGAGGGCCTGACCATCGTGGTCACCGGTTCGCTGCCGGGGTTTTCCCGCGACGACGCCAAGGAGGCGATCGTGGCGCGCGGCGGCAAGGCCGCGGGCTCGGTGTCGAAGAAGACCGCCTACGTTGTCGCCGGCGACTCGCCGGGCTCCAAATACGACAAGGCCGTCGAGCTGGGGGTGCCGATCCTCGACGAGAACGGGTTTCGCCGGTTGCTCGCGGGCGATCCCCCCGCGGCGGCGGACCCCGGGTAGCGGGCCGCGGTCAGCGCAGCATGGTGGCCACGATTCCGGCGAGGTAGCCCAGCCGGGCGACCTCCGAAGGCCGGAATTGTGGGCCCGGACGGCCGAGCACCACCGCCGTGTGCGGATCGCCCAACGGCGCCGCGGCCATCGTGGTGTCCATGTCGCGCCACGCCTGAGGCACCCATTCGGCGGAACTGTCCAGCGTTACGGCACGCTCGATCGGCAGCCACGGGGCGGAATCGGCCTTGGTCTCCGGCGTGCCCGGGCTGCCGGCGAGGCGTTGCAGTTCTCCCTGTGAGTTGCGCAACACCGTGCACCAGCCGACGCGCAGCACCTTGGGTGCCTCGTCGACCAGAACCTGCAGCCTGGTTGTGTTATCGGTGGCCGCGGCTACATGGTCGAGAAGCTCCAGCTCACGATGCGCTTCCAGCAGGCCGGTATGTGGACGGACGCTGTCCACCCGGACACCGCGGAGCGACTCGGCGGCGGTGATCAGCATGTCGGGCATCGCCCCCGGCGGCAGTTCGATGACCATGTCGTCGATCGCGTAACCCCCGCTGCGGTCCACCACGTCGAGCGACAAGATGTCGGCGCCCACCGAACCCAGCGCGACGGCCAGCGCGCCCAGGCTACCCGGGCGGTCGACCAGCTCGATGCGCAACAGATACGACGGCACGGCCAACACTGTTACACAGGGATGCGTGCACGGCATTTCGGCTGCACGGTGCATGCCGAGCGGGCGGCCAGCTTCACGTTCGCCGCCCAGCGTGCGGCCGGCCTCACGTTCGCGGCCGGAGCCCGGTTAGGCTTTCCTGTCGTGTCCCAGATCTCCCGCGACGAGGTGGCGCATCTGGCGCGGCTGACCCGGCTGGCGTTGACCGATGCCGAGCTGGACAGCTTCGCCGGCCAGCTCGACGCCATCCTGACCCACGTCAGCCAGGTCCAGGCGGTCGACGTCACCGGCGTTGAAGCGACCGACAACCCGCTCAAGGACGTCTTTAAAGGCGTCGATGTCACCCGCCCGGACGAGACAGCACCCTGCCTCACCCAGCAGCAGGCGCTGGCCGAGGCGCCCGAAGCCGTCGATGGCCGCTTCGCGGTCCCACAGATCCTGGGGGACAGCGAGTGAGCGACATCGTTCGGTCCGACGCCGCGACGCTGGCTGCCAGCATCGCCGCCAAGGAGCTGTCGTCCACCGAAATCACCCAGGCCTGCCTGGACCAGATCGAGGCGACCGACGCCCGGTACCGCGCGTTCCTCCACGTTGCGGCCGACGAGGCGCTGGCGGCCGCGGGCGCCGTCGACGACGCGGTCGCCGCCGGCGAGCAGCTGCCGTCGGCGCTGGCCGGCGTGCCGCTGGCGCTCAAGGACGTGTTCACCACCATCGACATGCCCACCACCTGCGGATCCAAGATCCTCGAGGGCTGGCGTTCCCCCTACGACGCGACCGTCACCGCGCGGTTGCGGGCCGCCGGCATCCCGATCCTGGGCAAGACCAACATGGACGAGTTCGCGATGGGCTCCTCGACGGAGAATTCCGCCTACGGCCCGACCCGCAACCCGTGGAACCTCGACCGGGTGCCCGGCGGCTCCGGCGGTGGCAGTGCGGCGGCACTGGCCGCGTTCCAGGCGCCGCTGGCCATCGGATCCGACACCGGGGGCTCCATCCGTCAGCCGGCCGCGCTGACCGCAACCGTCGGTGTCAAACCGACCTACGGCACGGTGTCCCGCTACGGGCTGGTGGCCTGCGCGTCGTCGTTGGATCAGGGTGGGCCGTGCGCGCGCACCGTGCTGGACACCGCGCTGCTGCATCAGGTGATCGCCGGGCATGACCGCCGCGACTCCACCTCCCTGGACGCCGAGGTGCCCGATGTCGTCGGCGCCGCCAAAGCCGGCGCGGCCGGTGATCTGCGCGGAGTGCGCATCGGGGTGGTGCGTCAGCTCCACAGCGGCGAGGGCTACCAGCCGGGGGTGCTGGCGTCGTTCCAAGCCGCGGTCGAGCAGTTGACCGACTTGGGTGCCGAGGTCAGCGAAGTCGACTGCCCGCACTTCGAATACGCGCTGCCCGCCTACTACCTGATCCTGCCGTCGGAGGTGTCGAGCAACCTGGCGCGCTTCGACGCGATGCGCTACGGGCTGCGGGTCGGCGACGACGGCAGCCACAGCGCCGAGGAAGTGATGGCGTTGACCCGGGCCGCCGGGTTCGGGCCAGAGGTCAAGCGCCGCATCATGATTGGCGCCTACGCGCTGTCGGCTGGCTACTACGACGCCTACTACAACCAAGCGCAGAAGGTGCGCACACTGATCGCCCGCGATCTCGACGAGGCCTACAAGTCCGTCGATGTGCTGGTGTCGCCCGCGACACCCACGACCGCGTTCCGGTTGGGCGAGAAGGTCGACGACCCGTTGGCCATGTACCTGTTCGACCTGTGCACGCTGCCGCTGAACCTGGCCGGTCACTGCGGCATGTCGGTACCGTCGGGGCTGTCGCCGGATGACAATCTGCCCGTCGGCCTGCAGATCATGGCGCCCGCGTTGGCCGACGACCGCCTTTACCGGGTGGGCGCCGCCTACGAGGCCGCGCGCGGGCCGTTGCCGTCCGCCATCTGACGCCGAGCAGACACAGAATCGCACCAGAACCCGCCGTTGAGGGCGATTCTGCGTCTGCTCGCGCCAGGAACTGAGCCACGGGGCAAGATGAGGGGCATGCGGATCGGAATTCTCACGGGAGGTGGCGACTGCCCGGGGCTCAACGCGGTTATCCGGGCGGTGGTGCGCACCTGCGACTCGCGCTACGGCTCTTCGGTGGTCGGATTCCAGGACGGGTGGCGCGGTTTGCTGGAGAACCGGCGCATGCAGCTGAAGAACGACGACCGCAACGACCGGCTGCTGGTCAAGGGCGGAACGATGCTGGGCACTGCGCGCGTGCACCCCGACAAACTGCGGGCCGGGCTGCACCAGATCAAGCAGACCTTGGACGACAACGGCATTGACGTGTTGATCCCGATCGGCGGCGAGGGCACCCTGACGGCCGCGCATTGGCTGTCGGAGGAAAACGTTCCCGTGGTCGGTGTGCCGAAGACTATCTACAACGACATCGATTGCACCGACGTGACTTTCGGCCACGACACGGCGCTGACCGTGGCCACCGACGCCATTGACCGGCTGCACAGCACCGCCGAATCACACCAGCGGGTGATGCTGGTGGAGGTGATGGGCCGCCACGCCGGCTGGATCGCGCTCAACGCCGGGCTGGCGTCCGGCGCGCACATGACACTGATCCCCGAACAGCCCTTCGATGTTGAGGAGGTGTGCCGTCTCGTCAAAAGGCGCTTCCAACGCGGAGACTCACACTTCATCTGCGTCGTCGCCGAAGGTGCCAAACCGATCGCGGGTTCAATCACGTTGCGCGAGGGCGGACTTGACGAGTTCGGTCACGAACGCTTCACGGGAGTCGCCCAGCAGCTGGGCGTCGCGGTGGAGAGGCGGATCAACAAAGAGGTCCGCGTGACCGTGCTGGGCCACGTGCAGCGGGGCGGTACCCCGACGGCCTACGACCGGGTGCTGGCCACCCGGTTCGGCGTCGCCGCGGCCGACGCCGCGCACGCGGCGGAGTACGGCCAAATGGTGTCGCTGCGCGGGCAGGATATCGGCCGGGTGCAGCTCGCCGACGCTACGCGCCAACTCAAGCTGGTGCCCGAAAGCCGCTACGACGACGCCGCCGCCTTCTTCGGTTAGCAGACCGGAGATGGCGGCCGTGCGGGCCGACGCTCCCGGCGTCGTCATTAGGATCGACGGCATGAGTGTTGCTACCAAGGCTGAGCTGCTGGATTACGACGACGTCATCGCGCGCTTCGATCCGGTGCTCGGTCTTGAGGTGCATGTCGAGCTGTCCACCGTGACCAAAATGTTCTGTGGCTGCGCCACCACCTTCGGGGCCGAACCCAACACGCAGGTCTGTCCGGTATGCCTGGGACTGCCCGGTTCGTTGCCGGTGCTCAACCGGGCCGCCGTCCAGTCCGCGATCCGGATCGGGTTGGCGCTGAACTGCGAGATCGTGCCCTGGTGTCGATTCGCCCGGAAGAACTACTTCTATCCGGACATGCCGAAGAACTACCAGATTTCGCAGTACGACGAGCCGATCGCCATCAACGGCTACCTCGAAGCACCGCTGGAGGATGGCACCACCTGGCGGGTGGAGATCGAGCGGGCGCACATGGAGGAAGACACCGGCAAGCTCACCCACCTGGGCAGCGAGACCGGCCGCATCCACGGGGCGACGACGTCGCTGATCGACTACAACCGTGCCGGCGTGCCACTGATCGAAATCGTCACCAAGCCCATCGTGGGAGCCGGGGCTCAGGCGCCGCAGATCGCCCGCGCTTATGTGACGGCGTTGCGAGACCTGTTGCGCGTCTTGGAGGTATCCGACGTCCGGATGGATCAAGGCTCGATGCGTTGTGACTCCAACGTGTCGCTGAAGCCCATCGGGACCGCCGAGTTCGGCACCCGGACCGAGACCAAGAACGTCAACTCCCTCAAAAGCGTCGAGGTCGCCGTCCGTTACGAAATGCAGCGCCAGGGCGCCGTTCTGACGTCGGGCGGCCGGATCATCCAGGAGACCAGGCACTTCCATGAGGCCGGGTACACCAGCCCAGGCCGCGCCAAGGAGACCGCCCAGGACTACCGCTATTTCCCCGAGCCCGACTTGGAGCCCGTCGCGCCCAGCCGCGAGTGGGTCGAGCAATTGCGGCAGACCATCCCCGAGCTACCGTGGTTGAGCCGCAAGCGGATTCAGCAGGACTGGGGTATTTCCGACGAGGTGATGCGGGATCTCGTCAATGCCGGCGCGGTCGAATTGGTGATCGAGACCGTCAAACACGGGGCGTCCAGCGAGCATGCGCGCGCCTGGTGGGGAAACTTTCTGGTGCAGAAGGCCAACGAGGCGAGTATCGGATTGGACGAGCTGGCCATCACGCCGGCCCAGGTCGCCGCGGTGGTGGCGCTGGTCGACGAAGGCAGGCTGTCCAATAAGCTGGCCCGCCAAGTCGTGGAGGGTGTGCTGGCCGGGGAGGGTGAACCCGAGCAGGTGATGACAGCTCGTGGCCTGGCGCTGGTGCGTGACGACTCGGTGACGCAGGCCGCCGTCGACGAAGCGCTGGCCGCCAATCCCGATGTCGCGGAAAAGATCCGCGGCGGCAAGGTGGCCGCCGCCGGCGCGATCGTCGGAGCGGTGATGAAGGCCACCCGCGGGCAGGCCGACGCGGCGCGGGTGCGCGAACTCGTGCTGGCCGCCTGTGGTCAGGGCTAGCGGTTCAGCCCCTGGCGAACGGGGGCATACCGGAAGCGATCAGCACGCTGAGCCCGGTAATGCCTGAAGACAGTCACGAAGCTTTGGATGCGTACTCCGCCGTGGTCACGGCGGTGGCGAACGCCGTGTTGCCCAGCGTGGCCAGCCTGGCGGTGCACACCCGACGAGGTGACGGCAGTGGCAGCGCCAGTGTCATCACACCCGACGGCTACCTGCTGACCAGCGCGCACGTCGTCGCCGGGGCCGGTTCCGCCGAGGCGACCTTCAGCGACGGCACCAGCGTCGCCGCGGATGTCACCGGTCGCGACGAGCTCTCCGACCTGGCCGTGTTGAAGGCCCGCGGCAACGTTCCCTCGCCGGTCATCATGGGACGCGCGGAAGACCTGGTCGTCGGGCAGCTGGTGGTGGCGGTGGGCAACCCGATGGGGCTGGCCGGCAGTGTGACCGCCGGCATCGTGTCCGGTCTCGGCAGGTCACTGCCCACCCGCAACGGCCGGGTCGTCGACGAGGTGATCCAGACCGATGCCGCGCTCAATCCGGGAAACAGCGGCGGCGTACTTGCCGACAGTCGTGGCCGGATGGTCGGCGTGAGCACGGCGGTGGCCGGTGTCGGCCTGGGGCTGGCGGTGCCGATCAACGCCTCGACGCACAAGATCATCGCCGCGCTGATGCACACCGGTCGGGTGCGGCGCGCGTGGCTGGGGATCGCCGGTGCGCATGTCTCCGTACCGCCCGCCGTCGCGGCAAAGCTCGGCACCGCGCATGGCCTGCAGGTCGCCAGCGTCGTCGCGGGCAGCCCGGCCGCCGAGGCGGGCGTGCGGCGCGGCGACATCGTCGTCAGCGTCGACGGCCAGCGCATCGTCACCGCAACCGCGATTCAGCAGCTGATGGTCGAGGACGCGATCGCGCGCCGGATCGAGATGACGGTGTGGCGCAACGGCGCACTGGTCGACGTGTTCGTGGTGCCGCGCGAGCTGGCCGGCTGAGCCTGCCCGGGCCGGGACAGCCCGCATCGTCGCCCGGCTGAGTTAGGTCTTGTCGTCGT
>DASSGQ010000301.1:0-8057 GCA_035693385.1 Mycobacterium sp. | reverse complement strand
CCATTGACGGCGCTTCGTCCAGCAGCCAGCTGCGCAACGCGGCCCGGTCGTCGTGGTTGCCCATCACCCAGATGAGTTCGGCGCCCAACGCGTCCGCAAAGGGCTCCACAACGGCGCGAAGTTTCCGATAGGCCTCGGGCTCACCGGTATCGGCCAGATCGCCGGTGAATACGATCGCGTCGGGACGCACCCCGGAGTGTTTGAGCTGCTCGAGCAGTTCGCCCAGCCTGCCGTCGGCGTCAACCGCGCCGTAGAGCGACCCATCCGAAACGAGATGGGTGTCGCTGATGTGTAAGAGAACGTAATCCGGCCGCGGGTGCTCCGCGGCCCTCAGTCTGTGCACCTGAGGTGCCAACCCTCTCCATCGATCGATTTAACAGTGAATTAACAAGTCTAGCGGGGTGACGGATTAGATCTGTGCACTTGTGAGCTGTTCCACCCGCCGCGCCTGACGATCAGCGCAGCGATCGCACCGGTCTCGTTGGTGGCCAAATGCGCCAGCATCGGCGCGGCCAGGCTGCCGGAGCGCTCGGCCAGCCAGCCGAACAGCCAGCCGGCGAGGCCCGTGACCAGCACGGTGGGCACCACCGGCGCACCCGTCGCCCGGGCGTCCGGGATGTGGGAGAGCCCGAAAGCGGTGGCCTGCAGCAGCCTTCCGCCGCGCTTGCCGAAGGCACGAAACCCCTCGGTGGCCAGCGCCGCGCGGAAGGCGGCCTCCTCGGCCCAGACGGTGCCGACGGGTATCCGCCAGAGCAGCCAGGCCGGCGCGGACGCCGACGCCTCTTGGGCCGCCATCGACAGTCTCACCCGCGGCGCCGCGGTCGTCGCGGCGATCGCGCTCGATGCCAACACACCGGCCGCCGATCCCAGCCGCACCCCCGCCCACAGCCGCGGCGGGCACAGCCCCAGCGGCGCGCGGGTCACCGACACCAGCAGTGCGCCCACCCCGGCCTGCAGCGGCGCCCGGCACGCAATGGGGAGCCGCGGGCCGACAAAACTCCAGCCGACCAGCGCCGCGGCCAACGAGAACGCCCGAAGGCGACGAAAACGTCTGTCAGGCATCGGGTTTGGCGGCTGCGCTCATCCGAAGAATCGCCGCAGCACCGACTCGGACGTCGCGCGCAGTTCTGCCAGGGACACCGTGAACAGGCCCTGAACCTCCACCGCGTCCGAAGCCTGGTCGACGACCCCGATGCGGATCGCGGGCAGTCCCCTCGCCTCGCACATCGAACGGAACCGGCTCTCCTCGGTCCGCGGCACCGCCACCAACACCCGGCCCGCCGACTCGGAGAACAACGTCACGAATGGATCTGTGCCCTCGGGAAGCACGATGCGGCAACCGGTTTCACCGGCCAGCGCCGCTTCCACGATGGCCTGCGCGAGGCCGCCCTCGGACAGGTCGTGCGCGGCGGACACCAGCCCGTCGCGCGACGCCGAACTCAGCACGTCGGCCAGTAGCTTTTCGCGGGCCAGATCGACCGCGGGAGGCACCCCACCGAGATGCTCCGCGGTGACCTGCGCCCAGACCGACCCGTCGAATTCGTCGCGCGTATCACCGAGCAGTAACAGGGTTTCGCCCGGTTCGGTGCCCAGGCCGGTGGGAATGCGCCTGCCGACATCGTCGATCACGCCCAGCACGCCGACCACCGGCGTGGGCAGGATCGCCGCCGACCCGGTCTGGTTGTAAAAGCTCACGTTTCCGCCGGTCACCGGGATACCAAGGGCCGCACAGCCATCGGCCAGGCCGCGCACCGCCTGCGAAAACTGCCACATCACCCCGGGGTCTTCGGGCGAACCGAAATTGAGGCAGTTGGTCACCGCGACCGGGGTGGCGCCGGTGACGGCAACGTTGCGATAGGCCTCGGCCAGCGCGAGCTGGGCACCGGCGTAGGGATCCAGCAGCGTGTAGCGCCCCGACGCGTCGGTCGACACCGCGATGCCGCGGCCGGAGGACTCGTCGACGCGCAGCACACCCCCGTCGGAGTGCTCGGCCAGCACGGTGTTGCCACGCACATAGCGGTCGTATTGCTCGGTGATGAACGCGCGGCTGCACAGGTGCGGACTGCCCAGCAGCGCAAGCAAAGTCGCGCGCAGCTCATCCCCGGTCGCCGGCCGCGGCAGACCGGCCGAGGTGTCTGCGTTCAGGGCGTCCTGCGATTCGGGGCGGACCACCGGACGGTGGTACACCGGGCCTTCGTGGGCCACGGTGCGCGGCGGCACGTCGACCACCGTCTCGCCGTGCCAGGTGATCCGCAACCGGTCGCCGTCGGTGACCTCGCCGATGACGGTGGCCAGCACCTCCCACTTGCGGCACACCGCCATGAACTCGTCCACGTTCTCCGGTGCTACCACCGCGCACATCCGCTCCTGGGACTCGCTGCAGAGCACCTCGGCGGGTGTCATCTGCTTGGCCCGCAGCGGAACGGTGTCCAGCTGAATCGCCATCCCGCCGTCTCCGGCTGACGCCAACTCCGAGGTGGCACAGGACAATCCAGCTCCGCCGAGGTCCTGGATGCCGATCACCAGCCCGCCCGCGTACAGCTCCAGACAGCACTCGATGAGCACTTTCTCCATGAACGGGTCACCGACCTGAACGGACGGCAGCTTCTTGCGGGATCCCGAGCTGTCGAAAGTGTCCGACGCCAGCACCGACACCCCGCCGATGCCGTCCAGGCCCGTCCGCGCGCCGAAAAGAATGATCTTGTTGCCGGCGCCCGAGGCGAACGCCAAATGCAGGTCCTCCTGGCGTAATACGCCGACGCAGAGCGCATTGACCAACGGGTTGCCGGCATAGCACGCGTCGAAGACGGTCTCGCCGCCGATGTTTGGCAGGCCCAGCGAGTTGCCGTAGCCACCGATGCCACGGACCACGCCGTCGAGCACGCGGCGGGTGTCCGGCGCATCGGCGGCACCGAATCGAAGCTGGTCCATCACGGCGACCGGTCGGGCACCCATGGCCATGATGTCGCGGACAATGCCACCGACGCCGGTGGCCGCGCCCTGATACGGCTCGACGTAGGACGGGTGGTTGTGCGATTCCACCTTGAACGTGACCGCCCAGCCGTCGCCGATGTCGACGACGCCGGCGTTCTCGCCGATGCCGGCCAGCATGCCGGCGCGCATCTGGTCGGTGGTCGTCTCACCGAAGTAGCGCAGGTGAACCTTGGAGGACTTGTAGGAACAGTGCTCGCTCCACATCACCGAGTACATCGCCAACTCGGCGTCGGTTGGCCGGCGGCCCAGGATCTCGCGAATCCGCTGGTACTCGTCGTCTTTGAGGCCCAGCTCGCCGAATGGCTGCGGCTGGTCGGGAGTGGTCGCGGCGTGCTCGACGGTGTCAATCAGCTGGGTGCGCGCGCTTGTACCGGAGACCGTCACGCAGAACAGTCTAAAGAGCTACCCACCGCGGAGCAGACCGGCGCTTTCGGCGTCGGCCGGGTAGAACAACTCGACGGCGAGTTCGGCGAGGGTGACATCGAGCGGAGTCCCGAATGTCGTCAGCGTGGTAAACATCGACAGCCGTCGCCCATCGCCGATATCGAGCACGAACGGCACGAGTAGCGCGGCGTTGTCCCGTGGCGTGCCCCACTCTCTTGCGGCACCCTCGACGCCCGGATATCCGCGCACCTCCATGTCGAGGGCCCGCAGTACCGGGTCGCCGGTGAGCGCGACCGCGCGTCGGAGCTGATGCAGCAGATAGCCGGCCCATTCGGCGAAATTCAGCGTCCGCCCGGCGAGGCCGTCAGGGTGCAGGGACAACCGGTAGATGTTGGCCGGCGGGCCGAGCAGCTCCTGTGGCAGGCCGGCGATCAAGGCGGACGCGGCGGCGTTGGCGCCCACGATGTTCCAGCACCGGTCGATGACCACGCCCGGGTATGGGTCGTGCGCATCGAGGAGGCGCTGCACCGCGTCCCGGGCCGGAGACAGCGCGTCATCCTCCAGTGGGCGTGACTGGTAGCGCGGGGCGAACCCGGCTGCCAGCAGCAGCGCGTTGCGCTCTCGCAGCGGCACGTCGAGGCCGTCGGCGAGAGCGAGCACCATCTCGGGGCTGGGACGGGAACGCCCGGTCTCGATGAAGCTCAGATGCCGCGCCGACACACCCACGCTCAGCGACAGGTCGAGCTGGCTCACCCGTCGACGCGCACGCCATTCGCGCAGCAGGACACCGACCGGTGCGGGGCTCACGAAGCAACGGTAACCACGCCGACGCACCCATAGCGATGACCTCGGAGGTAATTGAGCCGCCGCGGTGCGGCGAGACACGCTTGCTGCGACGCGCTCGATCGCAGCGCTCTACCCGAGGAGAAACCATGACCGACACCCGAACCACCCCGGACCGCACGAATGCCGACTCAGAAGCTGCGAAATTCAGCGCCGAGGTGTTCGCGGCGTTCTGGGCCGCACCCGACTTGTCGCACGGGTTGGATGTCCTGGCCGACGACATCATCGGCTACTGGCCGGGCGACCCGGAGCCGGTCCGCGGGATCGAGGCATACACGGCGAAACTCGTCGAACTGCTCGACGCGGCGCCGGATCTGTCGCTTGAGGTCGTCGACAGTGCAACGGTTCCCGGCAACGCAGCGGGCGAGGAACTGGTGTTCTTGCACTACGTCGGCCGGGGCACCGGCCCGTCCGGACCGTTTGACATCCGCGGGATCGACCGGGTTCGCACTCGCGACGGGATTGTCGTGGAGAACGTCATCCGTTACGAGCCGGTTTTCGTCGCCCAGCACTGAGCGGCGAGCTACTGCCCCACCACGCAAAAGACGTTGCCTTCGGGGTCGGCCAGCACTACCCAGCGGAAGTTCTCTCCAAACGTGTGCCGGCCCACCTCGGTCGCCCCGGCCGCCGTCAGCCGCGACGCTTCGGCATCGACATCGGCTGCACCGAAGTCGAGGTGTACACGATTTTTCCCGGGGGTGGGGTCGGGCACCTTCTGGAACCCGAGCCGGGGTCCTTCCGGCAATGTCACCGCGGTGAACTCGTCGGCGAGCAGCTCGTGCGTCGTACCACCGAACTGGTCGGCCCACCATTGCCCCAGCGTCGCGGGATCGCTGCAGTCGAAGGTGACCATCTCCACGTTGAGACTCATATCGCTCGACCTTATGCCTCAAAACGGCTCAGGCGACAGAAACGCTTGCAGCGCGGCCGAATAGGCGGCCACGTCGTGGGCGCCCATCAACTCTCGCGCGGAATGCATCGCTAGCTGGGCCGCGCCGACGTCCACCGTGGGGATACCGGTCCGTGCCGAGGCGAGCGGTCCGATCGTGGAACCGCACGGCAGGTCGGCGCGGTGCTCGTAACGCTGCAACGGGACCCCGGCCTGGCGGCAGGCCAGCTCGAACGCGGCGGCGGTGCGTCCGTCGGTGGCGTACCGAAGATTCGGATGCACCTTGAGCACGGGCCCTGCATTGCCCCCGATCGGGTGGCCCGGCTCGTGCCGCTCCGGATAGTTGGGATGGGTGGCGTGCGCCATGTCCGCCGAGGCCAGCAGCGACGCCGGCAGCCGGCGCAGGAAATCTTCCCGGTTGCCCCCGGCCGCCAGCACAATCCGTTCCAGGACGATGCTCAACAGGTTGGACTGGGCGCCGCGGTCGGAGGACGAACCGACCTCCTCGTGATCGAAGAGCACCAACACGGGCAGAAAACCCCGGGGCTCGGCGCTCAGCAGCGCCGCCATCCCCGCATAGCAACTGGCCTGATTGTCCAGCCGGGGTGCGCCCAACAGGTCGGCGTCGGGGCCGATCAACGTCGACGGGGTCAGATCATGCGTCATCAGATCGGCGGCCAGCACATCGGCCGGCGCTACCCCGGCGCGCTCTGCGACGTAACCAAGGAACGACCGTGTTTGTGTGCCGACACCCCAGACCGCGTTGACGTGACGCTGCGGGTCCAGCGTCAGCGACTTGCGGTCCTCGGCCAGATGGATGGCCAGCTGGGGCACCCGCAGGATGGGGTCGTCGATCCGGACCAGCCGATGGGAAATCCCGGCGCCTTGACCGCCCGGACGCACCGACAGTCGCCCACTGATACCCAGATCCCGGTCCAGCCACGAGTTGAGCCACGCGCCCCCGTAGGGCTGCAGGGCCACCACCCGCCAACCGGCGACCAGCCGGTCTGGATGCTGCTTGACGCGCAGATTCGGGCTGTCGGTGTGCGCGCCGACGATCCGGAACGGACCGTCGGGCCCATCAGAGTTCCAGGCGACCAATGAACCGGCGCGGACGGTGAAATAGCGGCCCGGTTGGTCCGGCCAGCGGTCGGTTTCGCTGAGTTCGGCATACCCGGCTTCCACCAGTCGACCGGACACCGTGGCGCAGACATGAAACGGCGACGGAGACGCGTCGATGAAATCGCACAGGCCCCGTGCACTGGCTGAGGTGGTCGGCCCGCCGGACACGATGACCATCATGGCTGTCCGTGATGGAGGAGTCACGCTGGGCCCGATTGCCCGGCTCTCCCCCCGCAAGCGGGGGGACCCCCACACCGCACCGGTTCCAGCGCTCGCCGTTGCCACGCTGGGCCGGATTGCCCGGCTCCTTACTCGCACCGGTTCCAGCGCTCGCCGTCGCCACGCTAAGGTCGGCAGCGTGCCTTCGGTTCAGCCGCAACCCATCCTCGCGCCGTTGACGCCCGCCGCGATCTTCCTCGTGGTCACCATCAACGAAGGCGGCGAAACGACGGTCCACGAATCGCTACCGGACTTGTCAGGGCTGGTGCGCGCGATCGGCTTTCGCGATCCCGCGAAGCGCTTGTCGGCGATCACGTCGATCGGCTCCGAAGCTTGGGACCGGTTGTTCAGCGGGTCACGGCCCGCCGAACTGCACCCGTTCATCGAGCTGACCGGACCGCGGCACACCGCCCCGGCCACACCCGGCGACCTCCTGTTCCATATCCGTGCCGAAACCATGGATGTCTGTTTCGAGTTGGCGGGCCGCATCCTCAAGTCGATGGCGGGAGCGATCACCGTTGTCGACGAGGTCCACGGCTTCCGCTTCTTCGACAACCGCGACCTGCTGGGCTTCGTCGACGGCACCGAAAACCCCGATGGCACAGTGGCTGTGAGCGCCACCGCCATCGGTGACGAGGACCCCGAATTCGCGGGTTCGTGTTATGTCCACGTGCAAAAATACGTGCACGACATGTCGTCGTGGGAGTCGCTTTCGGTCACCGAGCAGCAACTCGTCATCGGCCGGACGAAGCTGGAAGACATCGAACTCGATGACGACGCCAAGCCGGCCAACGCGCACATCGCGCTGAACGTGATCGAAGACGAGGACGGCAACGAGCTGAAGATCGTGCGGCACAACATGCCGTTCGGCGAGGTCGGCAAGCGTGAGTACGGCACATATTTCATCGGGTATTCGCGCACGCCGGAGGTCACCGAGCGAATGCTGCGGAACATGTTCCTGGGCGATCCGCCCGGCAACACCGATCGCATTCTGGACTTTTCCGTCGCGGAAACCGGCGGACTGTTCTTCTCGCCCACCGTCGACTTCCTCGACGACCCACCGCCCCTGCCCGCACCACTGGTCACAACGCCGCCAGCCACTCCCGCTTCTGATGACGGCTCACTTTCGATCGGCAGCCTGAAAGGAACCTCGTGATGAACAACCTTTACCGCAACCTGGCACCGGTCACCGAAGTCGCCTGGGCCGAAATAGAAGTGGAGGCCACCCGGACGTTCAAACGCCATATCGCCGGGCGCCGCGTCGTCGACGTCAGCGGGCCCAGCGGTCCGGTCACCGCGGCGGTGGGCACCGGTCGCCTGATCGACGTCGAGGCGCCCACCGACGGCGTGGTCGCCCACATGCGGGCCAGCAAACCGCTTGTCCGGCTACGGGTTCCGTTCACGCTGTCACGCGAGGAAATCGACAACGTCGAGCGCGGTTCGCAGGATGCGGACTGGGACCCGGTCAAGGAGGCCGCCAAGAAGCTGGCCTTCGTGGAGGACCGCACCATCTTCGAGGGTTACGCCGCTGCGGACATCGAGGGCACCCGCGGCGCCAGCTCGAACAAGCCGCTGACGCTACCCGAGGACCCGCGCGAAATCCCCG
>DASSGQ010000300.1:0-4135 GCA_035693385.1 Mycobacterium sp. | reverse complement strand
TTGTGCATCGCGAACGGAATGCCGGCGTCGGCCACCGTCGGCAACTCTTCGCGTGCCAGATTTCCGCCCGGGGGTTCCACCTTGAGGACGTCGGCGCCCAGGTCCGCGAACAGGCGGGTCACCGCGTCGGCATCACCGCTGGACAAGTCGAGCACGCGCACGGCGTCGAGCAGCCCGTCTGTCATCTGCACACCGTACCTGCCTGGTCAGGTGCCCATTTCGCGGGCGCCTGCCCTGCGGGCAACCCGGCTGGTGCCTAGAGTTCGGCCAAAAGCCAAGCCGGGCAGTGTGATTCGATGAAGGCACGATCAGATGCGCCCCCTGTCTTGGTCGGGGATGTTGGTGATGATGGCGTCGGCTAAGGTCACAGGCCGACCATGAGGTCGTATCGCAGACCGTCAAAGGGAGGCACCCAACCCGTGAGCGCGCACTTGAGCTACGTCGAGGCCGTGCTGGTCGGCGCATTCCAGGGCGTCACCGAGCTGTTCCCCGTCTCCAGCCTCGGGCATGCGGTGGTGGTGCCGGCGCTGATCGGCGGGCAATGGGCTCAGGATCTCAGCGTCTCGACCCCCGAATCGCCGTACCTGGCGTTCATCGTCGGCCTGCATGTCGCTACCGCCGCCGCCCTGCTGGTGTTCTTCTGGCGTGACTGGCTGCGCATTCTCGCCGGCTTCGCCTCGTCGCTGCGGTACCGGCGAATCCACACTCCCGACGAGCGGCTTGCCTGGCTGATCGTGGTGGGCACCATCCCGGTGGGGCTGGCCGGACTGGCGCTGGAACACACCTTCCGCACCACATTGGGCAAGCCCATTCCGGCCGCCGCGTTCCTGGTGCTCAACGGCATTGTCATGTATGCCGGTGAAGTCCTGCGCCGACGCGTCGCGCCTGCGGCGGGTCCAGGCCAGACCACGCCGCCCGACGCGCTACACACCGATGAGGCGATCGACAACCGGCTGGCTCAGCTGCCGATGCTGCGCGGGGCAGTGGTCGGCTCCTCCCAAATCCTGGCCCTGCTTCCCGGGATCAGCCGATCCGGCATCGCCATGGTTGCCGGCCTGTGGCGCGGCCTGTCGCATGAGGACGCCGCCCGCTTCTCCTTTTTGCTGGCGACGCCCATCATCCTGGCCGCCGGGGTCTACAAGATCCCGGATCTATTCGGGCCCCTGGGAGCCGGGATCCACGGCCAGGTGCTGGCCGGCAGCATCGCCTCGTTCGTCTGCGCCTACCTTGCCGTGCGCTTTCTCACGCGGTACTTCCAGACCCGCACCCTCACACCGTTCGCCGTCTACTGTGTGGCGGCCGGCGGCGCCAGCCTGGCTTGGCTCACCCTGCGCTAAACGGGCGCGCATCGATAGCGCATCAGCCGCACCGGTGTGTCGCCGAAAATCGCTGTGCGACACGTACCGTCGAAGCCCCATCCGTCGCGTTCGTAAAACCGCCGGGCTCCGACATTGCCGTCTAGCACCCACAGCAGGACCCCCGGCACCCCGACCAGGCGCAGCCGCGCCCGGGCGGCGGTGATGAGTAGGCGCCCTACCCCGGTGCCCGTGTACGCCGGATCGACGTAGATCGCCATCAGCTCGCCGAAACTCGGTATGTCGTCGGCGCGCGCCAGACCCGTGGTCACCAAGCCACGGATCGCGGTACCGTCAACCGCGACCAAGGTGGACGGCATCCGCAGGCCCACGCGACCAAAGCTGTATCGCGCGGCCCAGACCTCGGGCCTGAGGCCGTCGAGGTACTCGGAGCCGAGAAGTCCTCGGTACGCGGACTGCCACGACCGGACGTGCAGACGGGCCACTTCGTCGGCGTCCGCCGGGACGGCCTTCCGCACCTTGGTCATTGTTGCAGTATTGACGCGGCCGGCCGGCTCGTCATAAGTCGACCCATCGGTCATTTGCGCTGCGCGACGTCGAGTGCTGTGCTTAGCGAATCGCCAATTGACACCCGTCAACCCCAGGGAAGGACGAAAATGGCAGACACCGCATCCACCGGCCTCAAGGTCCGCGAAAAGGTAATCGTGATCACTGGCGGCGCGCGGGGAATCGGGCTGGCCACCGCGACCGCGTTGCACAACTTGGGTGCCCGAGTCGCGATCGGCGACGTCGACGAGGTGCGGGTGAAGGAGTCCGGGACCGCGCTCGGCCTCGATGTCTACGGGAAGCTGGATGTCACCGACTCGCAGTCCTTTTCGGAGTTCCTGGACGATGTCGAGCGCCAACTCGGCCCGATCGATGTGCTGGTCAACAACGCCGGCATCATGCCGCTTGGCCGGATTATCGACGAGCCGGACGCGCTAACCCGGCGCATTCTGGACATCAACGTCTACGGCGTGATCGTGGGCACCAAGTTGGCGGTGCAGCGCATGGTCCCGCGCGGATCCGGACACGTCATCAACGTCGCCTCGCTCGCCGGGGAAGGGAGTATCCCCGGCGCGGCGACCTACTGCGCCAGCAAGCACGCGGTGGTTGGCTTCACCGACACCGCCAGGCTCGAATACCGGAAGACCGGCGTGAAATTCTCGATCGTGTTGCCGACGTTCGTCAACACCGAACTCGTCGCCGGCACCACGGGGGCGAAGGGGTTCAAGAACGCCGAGGCCGCCGACATTGCCGACGCGATCGTGAAGCTGGTGGTCCACCCCAAGCCACGGGTACGGGTCACGAAAGTGGCCGGTGCGGTGGTCGTTTCGGCGAAGTTCATGCCGCGCCCCGTCGCGGAGGGCATCAACCGGATGCTCGGCGGAGAGCACTTCTTCACCGATGACGTCGACGTCGCCAAGCGCAAGGCCTACGAGGCCCGGGCGCGCGGCACAGGGTGAGCACTCGCGCGTCGGCTGCCGTTCATTCGGGGCACGCACAATCGGGCAGATGAGTCCGGAACACACGATGACTCCAGCAACGACCTCGCACGATCTCTCCGACCACGAGCTGGCCCTCGTCGACAAGTACTGGCGCGCCGCCAATTACCTCTCGGTTGGCCAGATCTACCTGCTGGACAACCCGCTGCTGACCGAGCCGCTGTCGCCTGAGCACGTCAAACCCCGACTGTTGGGGCACTGGGGCACCACGCCAGGGCTCAACCTCATCTATGTGCACCTGAACCGGATCATCCGCAACCGCGACGCCAACATCATCTACGTGACGGGGCCCGGTCACGGCGGCCCGGGATTGGTCGCCAACGCCTACCTGGAGGGCACCTACAGCGAGGTGTACACCGGCATCGAGGAAGACGCCGAAGGAATGCGGAAGCTGTTCCGGCAGTTCTCGTTTCCCGGCGGCATCCCCAGTCACGTCGCGGCCCAGACGCCGGGTTCCATCCATGAAGGCGGCGAGCTTGGGTACGCGTTGGTGCACGCCTACGGCGCGGCGTTCGACAATCCGGACCTGGTGGTGGCCTGCGTGGTCGGCGACGGTGAGGCCGAAACCGGGCCGTTGGCCGCCAGCTGGCACTCGAACAAGTTCCTCAACCCGGTCAAAGACGGCGCGGTGCTGCCCATCCTGCACCTCAACGGCTACAAAATCGCCAACCCGACGGTGCTGGCGCGCATCCCACACCGCGAACTGGAATCGCTGTTGCGCGGCTACGGCTACCGGCCCATCGTGGTGGCCGGTGACGATCCCGCCAACGTGCACCTGCAGCTCGCCGCCGCCCTCGACGACGCCTTCGACGACATCGCGGCCATCCAGGGCACGGCACGCGGCGGCAACGCGCTGGAGCGACCCGTGTGGCCGATGATCGTGTTGCGCACCCCGAAGGGCTGGACCGGGCCGAAGGTGGTCGACGGCAAGAAGGTGGAGGGCACCTGGCGTGCGCACCAGGTGCCGCTGGCCGAAACACGCGGCAATCCCGCACATCGCGTGCAGCTGCAGGAGTGGCTGCGCAGCTACCGGCCTGAGGAGTTGTTCGACGGCGACGGCCGCCTACGCCCCGAGCTGCGGGCGATGGCGCCCCGGGGTGATCGCCGGATGAGCGCCAACCCGCACACCAACGGCGGGACGCTGCTGCACGACCTCGACCTGCCAGATTTCCGCGAGTACGCCGTGCCGGTGCCGCAACCGGCCACCTCGACGCACGAGGCCACCCGGATACTGGGCACCTTCCTGCGCGATGTGATTGCCCGCAACCCGGACCG
>DASSGQ010000299.1:0-20650 GCA_035693385.1 Mycobacterium sp. | reverse complement strand
TGAAATGCGCGAAATTACCAAACGAACAGTGGCATTTTCCGCTGCGGTTGCGGGGTTTGCTCTGATCGGCTCCGGGTGCCACGCGACCAAATCCACCGAAGCGACAAATTCAGCCACTACGTCCGCGATGTCTTCGTCCGTAACGTCCTCAACTGCCGCAACCAGCGCGGCCCCGACGACAACCATCACGGGTGCCAATGGCACGCCGTACACCGTGGAGGGACCCATTCTCGCGAAGTACGAGTCCCTTACCGCCGATCAACTGAAGGACCTGGGCAAACCGTACGACAACGAACTAAAGACCAAGGACGGTACCGGCGTCTACCAGCAGTTCGACGGCGGCGTGCTCATTTACAAGACTGGCGGCCCGGTCTACTTCGTATGGGGCAAGATTCGCGACGCATGGAATGCGGTGCAGGCTTCGCAAGGCAAGCTGGGTTATCCGACCTCTGACGAGCAAATTCTCCCCGACGGCTCCTTTAAGTCGACGTTCGAGCACGGCACGATTACCTGGAAAACAGGCGATCCGGAGGCCACTGTCACCATGAGCTAGCCGGTCTTCGCGTCCACCGATTCCGGTGGGCTGAAAGACATGTGCCGGAGGTCGGGCAGTCGGTGCGATTGCCCGACCTTCGCTTCGAAGGACTCGGCCTGGTCGTCCCGGGGGAGGGCGCGGTGCCGTATCCACGGCACCGTCGTAGCGTGGAGTGGTGACATCATCGAGCAACCTGCCTCGCACCGTTGGCGAACTACGTGCCACCGGTCACCGTGAACGGGGCGTCAAGCAGGAGATCCGCGAAAACCTGCTGACCGCGCTGGCGGAGGGAGACGAGGTCTGGCCGGGCATCCTGGGCTTCGACGACACCGTTTTGCCTCAGCTGGAGCGGGCGCTGATCGCGGGTCACGACGTCGTGCTGCTTGGCGAACGCGGCCAGGGTAAGACCCGGTTGCTGCGGGCGCTGGTCGGGTTGCTGGACGAGTGGACACCGGTGATCGGCGGCGCCGAACTCGGCGAGCATCCCTACCGGCCGATCACGCCGGAGTCGATTCGGCGGGCCGCCACACTCGGCGACGACCTGCCGGTGGCCTGGAAGCACCGCAGCGAGCGATACACCGAGAAGTTGGCCACCCCGGACACCAGCGTCGCCGACCTGGTCGGCGACATCGACCCGATCAAGGTCGCCGAGGGCCGCAGCCTGGGCGACCCGGAGACCATCGCCTACGGCCTGATCCCGCGCGCCCACCGCGGCATCGTCGCGGTCAACGAACTGCCTGATCTCGCCGAGCGCATCCAGGTGTCAATGCTCAACGTCATGGAGGAGCGCGATATCCAGGTACGCGGCTACACGCTGCGCCTGCCGCTGGACGTGTTGGTGGTCGCCAGCGCCAACCCCGAGGACTACACCAACCGGGGTCGCATCATCACTCCGCTCAAGGACCGGTTCGGCGCCGAAATCCGAACGCACTACCCGCTGGAGCTGGAGGCGGAGATGGGCGTCATCGCCCAGGAGGCACACCTGAGCGCTCAGGTGCCCGACTACCTGCTGCAGGTGCTGGCGCGGTTCGCTCGTTACCTGCGGGAGTCCAGTTCGGTCGATCAACGGTCGGGGGTATCGGCCCGGTTCGCCATCGCAGCGGCCGAGACCGTTGCGGCCGCGGCCCGGCACCGCGGCGCGGTGCTGGGGGAGACGGACCCGGTGGCTCGCGTCGTCGATCTGGGCACGGTGATCGACGTCCTGCGCGGCAAGCTGGAATTCGAGTCCGGAGAGGAGGGCCGCGAACAGGCGGTGCTGGAGCATCTCCTGCGTCGCGCGACCGCCGACACCGCCGCCAGAGTGTTGGGCGGCATCGACGTCGGTTCGCTGGTGGCCGCGGTCGAGCGCGGTTCCGCGGTCACGACGGGCGAGCGGGTGTCGGCCAAGGACGTGCTGGCTGCGGTGCCGGGGCTGCCCATCGTGGACAGAATCGCGGTCAAGCTCAACGCCGAGTCCGAAGGCGAGCGGGCCGCGGCGCTGGAACTGGCGCTGGAAGCGCTGTACCTGGCCAAGCGGATCGACAAGGTGTCCGGGGAAGGCCAAACCGTTTATGGCTGAACGTATTAAAGGGCATAAGTCGCGATACTCGGCGTACACCGGAGGGCCTGACCCGCTGGCCCCCCCGGTGGACCTGCGCGAGGCGCTCGAACAGATCGGACAGGACGTCATGGGCGGCACCTCGCCGCGCCGTGCGCTGTCGGAACTGTTGCGCCGCGGCACCAAGAACATGCCCGGAGCCGATCGACTTGCCGCCGAGGCCAATAGGCGCCGACGGGAGTTGTTGCGGAACAACAACTTAGACGGGACCCTGCAGGAGATCAAGAAGCTGCTCGACGAGGCGGTGCTGGCCGAACGCAAGGAGCTGGCCCGTGCGCTGGACGACGACGCCCGCTTCGGCGAGCTGCAGCTGGACGCGTTGCCGCCCTCGCCGGCCAAGGCCGTTCAGGAGTTGTCCGACTATCAGTGGCGCAGCGCGGAAGCCCGCCAAAAGTACGAGCAGATCAAGGATTTGCTCGGCCGCGAGATGCTGGACCAACGTTTCGCGGGCATGAAGCAAGCGCTGGAAGGCGCCACCGACGAGGACCGCCAGCGCGTCAACGACATGTTGAATGATCTCAACGAGCTGCTGGACAAGCACGCCCGTGGTGAGGACACCGAGCAGGACTTTCAAGACTTCATGGACAAACACGGCGAGTTCTTCCCGGAGAACCCGCGCAACGTGGCTGAGCTGCTCGACTCGCTCGCCAAGCGTGCCGCGGCCGCCCAGCGCTTCCGCAACAGCCTGAGCCCGGACCAGCGGGCCGAGCTGGATGCCTTGGCACAGCAGGCATTTGGCTCGCCGGCTTTGATGGAGGCGTTGAATCGGCTCGATGCGCATCTGCAGGCCGCGCGGCCGGGTGAGGACTGGAGCGGATCGGAGCAGTTCTCCGGCGACAACCCGTTCGGCATGGGCGAGGGCACCCAGGCACTGTCCGATATCGCCGAGCTGGAGCAGCTGGCCGAGCAGCTCTCGCAGAGCTATCCGGGCGCAACCATGGACGACGTCGATCTCGACGCGTTGGCGCGCCAGCTCGGTGACCAGGCCGCAATCGATGCCCGAACGCTGGCCGAGTTGGAACGCGCGCTGGTCAATCAGGGTTTCCTGGACCGTGGCTCCGACGGCCAGTGGCGACTTTCCCCCCAAGCGATGCGCAGGCTGGGTGAGACCGCGCTACGCGACGTGGCCCAACAGCTTTCGGGCCGACGCGGCGAGCGCGACCATCGGCGGGCGGGGGCGGCCGGGGAGCTGACCGGCGCGACCCGCCCCTGGCAATTCGGTGACACCGAGCCGTGGAACATCTCCCGCACGCTTACCAACGCCGTGCTGCGGCAGGCGGGAACTGCGACTCCGGAAGGCGGCCCCAGCCCGTCCATTCGCATCACCGTCGACGACGTCGAGATCAGCGAGACCGAGACCCGCACGCAGGCGGCGGTGGCGCTGCTGGTCGACACCTCGTTTTCGATGGTGATGGAGAATCGCTGGCTGCCGATGAAGCAGACGGCGCTCGCGCTCAACCACCTGGTGTGCACACGGTTCCGCTCAGATGCCTTGCAGATCATCGCCTTTGGCCGCTACGCCCGGACGGTGACGGCCGCCGAGCTCACGGGTCTGGAAGGCGTCTACGAGCAGGGCACCAACCTGCATCACGCGCTGGCGCTGGCGGGCCGTCACCTGCGCCGGCACCCCAACGCGCAACCCGTCGTGCTCGTGGTGACCGACGGTGAGCCGACCGCTCATCTGGAGGACTTCGACGGTGAGGGCACGTCGGTGTTCTTTGATTACCCGCCGCACCCGCGGACCATCGCCCACACCGTGCGCGGGTTCGACGATATGGCCCGGCTCGGTGCGCAGGTGACGATTTTCCGGCTGGGCAGCGATCCTGGCCTGGCGCGTTTCATCGACCAGGTCGCCCGCCGCGTCGAGGGACGCGTCGTGGTCCCCGATCTCGACGGCCTCGGAGCCGCCGTGGTCGGCGACTACCTGCGGTCGCGGCGCCGTCGCTAGCGGGCGCGGGTACGCAGCCGCCCCGGAATTGCAGCTGGCGGGTACCCGCGTGGTGCTGCTGGTGGGTGACGGGGATGGGTGCCAGCAATGACGACAGGACGGCCGCTGTGGACGACGGTGGTGAGGTCGTCCACAGCCTGGGAGGGCCGTGGTCGCGCGACCCGGTAGGAGTTTGGTCGACCGGGTACAAGGTGCAAGAAGGAGGAAACCCATGAACAACGTGCCAACGATCGTGCTCAACGATGGTGTAAGCATCCCGCAGCTTGGTTTCGGTGTGTTTCAGATCGACCCCGACGAGACCGCCGCGGCGGTGCGGACTGCGCTTGACATCGGATACCGCCACATCGACACCGCGGAGATGTATCAAAACGAAAAGGGCGTCGGTCAAGGTATTCGTGACGCCGGTCTCGACCGTGCCGACGTATTCATTACCAGCAAACTCAACAACGGCTTTCACAAGCCCGATGACGCCCGGCGCGCATTCGACAAGACATTGGCAGCCCTGAATTCCGATTACGTCGACCTGTTCCTCATTCACTGGCCGCTGCCGACGCTCTACGACGGAGATTTCGTTTCCACCTGGAAGGTTCTCGAAGAGTTCGCAGGTGACGGGCGCGCACGCAGCATCGGGGTCTCGAACTTCCAGCCCGCCCATCTGGAGCGGCTCGCCGACGAAACCGGCACCATCCCCGCGGTCAACCAGATCGAGGTCCATCCCTACTTCACCAACGAGCAGGTCCGCTCCTACGGACGCGATCACGGCATTGCCACCGAGGCATGGTCGCCGATCGCCCAGGGCACGGTGCTCGGCGATCCGGTGATCACTCGGATCGCCGATGCCTGCGGCAAATCGCCGGCGCAGGTGGTGTTGCGTTGGCACGTCCAGCGCGACGACATCGTGTTCCCCAAATCGGTGACGCCGGAGCGGATCAAGTCCAACTTCGAGCTGTTCGATTTCGATTTGGACAATTCCGAGATGGACGCAATCTCGGCGCTTGATAAGGGTGAAGCGGGCAGGACCGGACCCCACCCGGACACCTTCGATTACGTGCCCGACTAGCAACTAAAGGTCGCCGCCGGCGCTAGCCGCGGGGTATGCGGGCTTTGCGCTTGACGCCCACATCGCCCCAGAGCGAGAAGCCGTGGATGTTCACCGTCGGCGCGCCAGGCGTGCCATGGCCCGGGACGCTGTGGTCGAACCCACCCATCACACCGTGGCCGTGGATCTCGACGTTGACTTCGGGTGGCACCAAAATGTTCTGGACGCCCATGATCGAGATCGCGTGAATGTCCACCTCCGTGGAAGTGAAATCGGCGTAGCGCAGATCCACCACCCCACTGCCCCAGAAGGTGAACGTGGTCAGCTTCTTCGGCACATTCCATCGGCCACGCCGCTCGAAACCACTCAGCAGGGCCAGGAGCAACAAGGACGGCGCCGGATTGGGTTTGCCGCCCCGGCGCGGGTTGATCGGCACGCCCGGCAGGTCGGCCCTGAGCTGATCCAGCTCCTCATACGTTTTCGCCGCATAAGCCCTGGTCAGGCGTTCTTCATAGTCTTTCAGCTGCAGGCGGCCCTGCTCGGCCGCGTATGTCAGCAACTGTGCGATCTGGATTCGATCCGTGTCAGCCGCACGCGACGATTCGTCACGCGCGTCCTCCGCATCCCGCTGCGCCGAGTTGCTCATTATCCACGAGCGTACGACGTACAAGTCCTGCTGCAAGAGGGTTGGCGAAACTGCAACCTACCTTGCCGGACTTGACCGCCGGGCGGTCGGCTTCGCGTCACTGGCCGGCATCGTCGACCGGCGCCCAACTGGGTGGACGCTTCTGCAGAAACGCCAGCATGCCTTCACGAGCCTCGTCGGACACGAACAGGCGGGCCGACTCGTCGGCGAGCCGTTCGGCGTTGCGGTCGAACCCTTCGAGCACGGCGGCTGTGGTCAAGGCCTTCGACGCCGCAAGACCCTGGGGAGAGCCGCGGCCCACGTCGGCGACCACCTTGGCCACCGAAGCGTCCACGTCCTCGGCCGCCATCGTGATGAGTCCGATGTCCGCCGCTTGGCGGGCATCGAACGTCTCGCCGGTCAGGTAATAGCGCGCCGCCGCCCGCGCCGACATCTTCGGCAGCAGCGTCAGCGAGATGATCGCCGGGGCCACCCCGATCCTTGCCTCGGTCAGCGCGAAGGTGCTGCGCGGGCCGGCGACCGCGATATCGCAGGCACCGACCAGGCCGAACCCGCCCGCCCGAACATGACCGTTGATGGCGGCGATCACCGGCAGCGGCAACTCGACGATGGCGCGCAATAGGGCGATCAGTTCTCGGGCCCGGGCGGCGGCCATGTCGAACGGGTCGCCCCCGCCCGCCTCGCTCAGATCGGCGCCGGCGCAGAAGGTGCCGCCGGTGTGCCCCAGCACCACCGCCCGCACCGCCGGATCCGAAGCGGCGTCACGCAGCCCCTGATGCAGCTGGCTCACGAGCTGCGTCGAGAGCGCGTTGCGATTATGCGGAGAGTTCAGCGTCAGCCGCGCGAACGGACCTCCAGCATCGCCCGGACCGGCGTAGTCGACCAGCGTGTCCATCAGTAGCTTCGAGGCAGGCCCAGCGATGTCTGCGCCACGAAGTTCAGCACCATCTCGCGGCTGATCGGGGCGATCCGACCCAGCCGGGCCGAGGCGAGCATGGCGGCAACACCGTACTCCTTGGTCAGCCCGTTGCCGCCCAGCGACTGAACGGCCTGGTCGACCGAGCGGGTGGCCGCTTCGGCCGCGGCGTATTTGGCCATGTTGGCGGCTTCGGCCGCACCCATGTCGTCGCCGCTGTCGTAGAGCGTCGCCGCCTTTTGCATCATCAGCTTCGCGAGTTCCACCTCGATGTGACACTGCGCCAACGGATGTGCCAACCCTTGATGAGCACCGATGGGAGTGGACCACACCTTGCGTGTCTTGACATAGTCGACGGCCCTTTCCAGCGCGAAACGTCCCATGCCGATCGAGCTCGCCGCGCCCATGATGCGCTCGGGGTTCAAGCCGGCGAAAAGCTGCGCGATGGCGGCATCCTCCGCTCCGACCAGTGCATCGTCCGGCAGCCGCACATCGTCGAGGAAAACCTGGAATTGGCGCTCGGGGCTGATCAGCTCCATTTCGATTGGGGTGTAGGTGAAGCCGGGCGCGTCGGTGGGCACCACGAACAGTGCCGGGCGCAGCTTGCCGGTTTTGGCCCCGGTGTCCCTGTACGTGTGAGCCACCACGAGCACCGCCTGCGCCTGGTCTATGCCGGAGATAAAGACCTTCTGGCCCTTGAGGATCCAGTCGCTGCCATCGCGACGAGCGCTGGTGATGATCTTGTGCGAGTTGGATCCCGCGTCGGGTTCGGTGATGGCAAACGCCATCGTCAGGGTGCCGTCGGCGATGGCCGGAATCCAGCGCTTCTTCTGTTCTTCGGTGCCGAACCTGCTGATGATGGTGCCGTTGATCGCGGGCGACACCACCATCAGCAGCAGGGCGCTGCCCGCGGCCGCCATCTCCTCCATCACCAGTGACAGCTCATACATTCCGGCCCCGCCACCACCGTACTGCTCCGGCAGATTCACTCCGAGGAATCCGAGTTTTCCTGCTTCGGACCACAATTCGGTGGTGTGTTCGTGGGCGCGCGCCTTCTTCAGGTAGTACTCAGCGCCGTAGCTGGACGCCCACTCGGACACTGCCTTGCGCAGCGCCTGGCGTTCGTCGCTCTCGATGAAGCTGGTATCGGTCACTGTGGATCTCCTTCTGCTTGCGGTGGTTCCACCCTTGCCAGGACGGCGCCCACTTCGACTTGCTGACCGGTATTGACGTTGAGCTCGACGACCATGCCGTCGGTCGGTGCGGCGACGGTGTGTTCCATCTTCATCGCCTCCAGCCAGATCAGCGGCTGGCCGGCGGTGACGGCGTCGCCGACCTGGGCGCCGAGACGGACGACGTTGCCGGGCATGGGCGCTATCAGCGACCCCTTCTCGACGGCCGAACCAGGCTCGGGGAACCGGGGTTGCGCCGTGAGGTGAACGGGGCCGCGTGGCGAATCGACGTAGACGTCCTGATTGTCGGGAGGGCCATAGCGTGTCACCGCGAAGCTGCAGTCCACCCCGCCGTCGGACAGCACCACCTCGTCCGCCGTGGCCGAGACGAGACGCACCGATTCGTCATCCGGAAGCGCCAATCCGCCTCTGGCGAACCGGTATTCGATGCGCTGCTCGTCGCCGGCGTCGTCCAGGTAGCCCTTGACCTGGTTGCCGGACGGCACGTTTCGCCAGCCACTGGGAATCGAGCCGAAGACGGTGGCGAGAGCGCGGTTATGCGCGGCGTCGGCAAGTGCGGCCGCGATCGCCGATAACCGGACCACCGCGTCGTCGGCCAGCGGCGCCGACAGCTCGGCAAGGCCGTGCGTGTCGAAAAACGCTGTGTCCGTGGCCCCGTCGAGGAAGGCAGGATGACGCAGCACGGTCACCAGCAGATCGCGGTTGGTGCGCAGGCCGTGCAGGCGGGCACGCGCCAGCGCGTCGGCCAGTACCAGCGCGGACTGCCGACGCGTCGGGGCATACGAGATGACCTTGGCAAGCATCGGGTCGTAGTGGATCGACACCGTGAATCCACCGGCGGACTTGGGATCCAGGCCGGAGTCCAACCGGATCCCGGTCCGTTGTCCCAGTGAGCTGAATTCGGCCCGAACCGAAGGCACCTCGAACGTGTGGACCACGCCGGCCTGTGGTTGCCAACCATGCGCGGGATCCTCGGCGTAGAGTCGGGCCTCGATCGAATGTCCTTGGCCAACAGGCGGAGCCGCATCCAGCCGGCCGCCCTCGGCAACAATGAGCTGCAGCTCGACCAGATCGAGCCCGGTGGTCTCTTCGGTGACCGGATGCTCGACCTGCAGCCGGGTGTTCATCTCCAGGAAGTAGAACTCGCCGTCATCATCGGCGAGGAACTCGACCGTACCGGCGCCGGCGTAGCCGATCGCGGCCGCGGCCAGCCGGGCAGCGTCAAACAGCTTGGCGCGCATGCCCGGTGTGCGTTCGACCAACGGCGACGGGGCCTCTTCGATGATCTTTTGGTGCCGACGCTGAATCGAGCATTCGCGTTCACCGACCGCCCACACCGTGCCGTGAGTGTCGGCGAGAACCTGAACCTCGACGTGGTGTCCGGTGGGCAGGTAACGCTCGCAGAATACGGTCGGGTCGCCGAACGCGGACTGCGCCTCGCGCCGGGCAGCGGCGACTTCGGCGGGCAGCAGTGACAATTCGCGGACTACCCGCATGCCGCGTCCGCCGCCGCCCGCCGAGGCTTTCACCAGCACCGGCAGCTGCGCTTGGGTGACCGTGTCGGGATCGAGTTCGTCGAGCACCGGCACCCCGGCGGCGGCCATGAGCTTCTTGGACTCGATCTTGGAACCCATCGACCGGACCGCGTCCACCGGCGGACCGATCCAGGTCAGGCCCGCGGCCTGCACCGCGGCCGCGAAATCTGAATTCTCCGAAAGGAATCCGTAGCCGGGGTGGACGGCGTCGGCGCCGGCGGCGCGCGCGGCCGCGATGAGGGCCTGGGCGTTCAGATAGTCGTTGGTCTTCGGCAGCCGCACCCGGGCGTCGGCCTCGGCGACGTGCGGTGCGCCGGCGTCGGGGTCGGTGTAGACGGCGACGGTGCCCAGGCCCAGTCGCCGGCAGGTGGCGAACACCCGTCGGGCGATCTCACCGCGGTTGGCCACCAACACTCGGGAAATTGTCATGAGCTCCACCTTCGGCTCCTCGCGCAAGCGTCCCCCGCAAGCGGGTGGGGGTACCGCCCTCTGGGGGAGTGCCCCCACATCGCTATCACATCCTGAAGACGCCGAAGTTCGACGTCCCTTTGATCGGGCCATTGGCGATGGCGGACAAACACATTCCCAGCACGCTGCGGGTGTCGCGCGGGTCGATCACCCCGTCGTCGTAGAGCATCCCGGATAGCACCAGGGGCAGCGACTCGGCTTCGATTTGGCCCTCGACGGCCGCCCGCATGGAAGCGTCGGCGGCGTCGTCCACCTGCTGCCCGCGGGCTTGGGCGGCCGCCCGGGCAACGATCGACAGCACGCCCGACAGCTGGGCACCGCCCATCACCGCGGACTTCGCGCTCGGCCACGCGAAGAGGAACCGGGGATCGTAGGCACGCCCGCACATGCCGTAATGCCCGGCGCCGTAGGAGGCGCCGATCAGCACCGAGATGTGCGGGACCGTCGAGTTGGACACGGCGTTGATCATCATCGAACCGTGCTTGATCATGCCGCCCTCCTCGTAGTCCTTGCCCACCATGTATCCGGTGGTGTTGTGCAAGAACAACAGTGGCGTGTCGGAGCGGTTGGCCAGCTGGATGAACTGGGTGGCCTTCTGCGACTCCTCGCTGAACAACACACCCCGCGCGTTGGCCAGGATACCCACCGGGTAGCCGTGGAGCTGTGCCCATCCGGTCACCAGCGACGAGCCGTACAGCGGCTTGAACTCGTCGAAGTCCGAGCCGTCGACGATGCGGGCGATCACCTCACGAGGATCGAACGGGATGCGCAGGTCCGCGGGCACGATGCCGATCAGTTCCTCGGTATCGAACAGCGGCTCTGTCACGGATTTCGGCTTGGGCCCTTGCTTGACCCAGTTCAGCCGCGTCACGATGCGCCGTCCGATCCGGATCGCGTCGAGTTCGTCGAGCGCGAAGTAGTCGGCCAAACCCGAGATGCGGGCGTGCATTTCGGCGCCACCGAGAGACTCGTCGTCGGATTCCTCGCCGGTGGCCATCTTCACCAGCGGCGGACCGGCCAGAAAGACCTTCGAACGTTCCTTGATCATCACCACGTGGTCGGACATCCCGGGGACGTAGGCCCCGCCCGCGGTGGAGTTGCCGAAGACCAGGGCGATGGTCGGGATGCCGGCCGCAGACAGCCGGGTCAGGTCGCGGAACATCTGCCCGCCGGGGATGAAGATCTCCTTCTGGGTGGGCAGGTCCGCGCCGCCGGATTCCACCAGCGAAACCACGGGTAACCGGTTCTCCACGGCGATCTGGTTGGCCCGCAGTATCTTTTTCAGTGTCCACGGGTTGCTGGTGCCACCTTTGACGGTGGGGTCGTTGGCGACGATCATGCACTCCACGCCGCTCACCGCGCCGATGCCGGTGACGATGCTGGCGCCGACCGTGAACGCGCTGCCGTAAGCCGCCAGCGGACTCAGTTCCAGGAACGGGGAGTCGGGGTCGACAAGCAGCTCGATACGTTCCCGGGGTGTCAGCTTGCCGCGGGCGTGGTGACGTTCAACGTACTTGGTTCCCCCTCCCGCAAGCGCTTTGGCGAGTTCGGCGTCGATCTCGTCGAGCCTTGACACTGCCGCCGCAGCTGCGCCGGCATAGGCATCAGCCTTTGGGTCGAGCGTGGACTGCAAGACGGTCATGACGACCGCCGACGATGCAGTCGGGGTACGTCCCCGCAGGGCGGTACCCCCACCAGTGTGCGGGGGAGTGGCGGTGTCATCATGATTGGTACCCAAGGGTTTTGGCGGCCAGCGCGATGAGGATTTCGGTGGTTCCGCCGCCGATACCCAGGATCCGCATATCCCGGTACTGGCGTTCGACTTCGGATTCGGCCATGTAGCCCAGACCGCCGAACAACTGGACGGCCTGGTTGGCAACCCATTCCCCGGCTTCGACGGCGGTGTTCTTGGCGAAGCACACCGGCGCGATCAGGTTGGTCTCTCCCGCCACCTGGCGCTCCACCACGTTGCGCGAATAGACCCGCGCGACGTCGATACGGCGGGCCATCTCTGCCAACGTGTTCTGTACCGACTGGCGGGATATCAGCGGGCGGCCGAACGTCTCTCGATCGCGACACCATTGCACGGTGATGTCCAGACATCGCTGCGCGCTCGAATATGCCTGCGTGGCAAGCGCGATGCGCTCGGAGACGAAGGCCTGGGCGATCCGGGCGAATCCGCTGTTCTGGGCGCCGACGAGATTGGCCGCGGGCACGCGCGCGTCGGCGAAGGACAGCTCCGCGGTATCGGAAGACCGCCACCCCATCTTGTCCAGCTTGCGGCTCACCTCGAAGCCGGGCGTACCCTTCTCGATCACCAGCAGCGAAACCCCTGCAGCGCCGGGACCTCCGGTGCGGACCGCGGTAACGACGTAATCGGCGCGGACTCCGGAGGTGATGTAGGTCTTGGCGCCGTTCACGACGTAGTGATCGCCATCCAACACCGCAGAGGTTCGCAGGTGCCCGACGTCCGAACCGCCGCCTGGCTCGGTGATGGCGAGTGCGCCGATCTTCTCGCCTGCCAACGTCGGCCGGACGAAGGTGTCGATCAGCCGCTCATCGCCCGACGCGATCATGTGCGGCACTGAGATGCCGCAGGTGAACAACGACGCGAAAACGCCCCCGGGTGCGCCGGTCTGATGCAGTTCCTCGCAGATGATCACCGAATCGACGCCGTCCCCGCCGCCACCGCCGGCCGCTTCGGGGAAGTTCGCGCCCAGCAGCCCCGCGGCACCGGCGCGCCGGTGCAAGTCACGGGGCAGGTCGCCGGTGCGTTCCCACTCGTCGACGTTGGGCAGGATCTCGCGTTCCGTGAACGAGCGCACGGTCTTTCGCAGCTGGTGGCGCTCCGGAGTGGTCCAGATACTCACCGGGTCGTCCAAAGATTCATAGTCGTCCAACGATTCATAACAGCCCCTCCGGAATGTCGACGTATCGGCTGCGCAACCATTCGCCCAGCCCCTTGGCCTGGGGATCGAAGCGTGCGTGATAGGCAACGCCCTTACCCAGGATGCCCTCGATGACGAAGTTCACCGCGCGCAGATTGGGCAGCACGTGGCGGGTGACTTCGAAGTCCGCCGCCTCGGGCAGCAGCACCTTGAGCAGCTCGACGGTCAGCGCGTTGGCGAGCCATCGCCATTGGTCCTCGGTGCGCACCCAGACACCGACATTGGCCGATCCGCCCTTGTCGCCGCTGCGGGCCCCGGCGATGCGGCCCAGCGGTACCCGTCGGGTCGGACCGACCGGGAGCGGCTCGGGCAACTGCGGGCAATCGGCCGTCGTCAGTTCTAAAGTGTCAGTGGCGCAACGAATGTCGGTGCGGGTCCCATCGGCGTGCACCGCGACGTGCGGTACTTGTTTGGCGTCGACGTAACCCGCGGTGAAAACGCCATAGACCTGACCTTCGCCCGGCGGGGCGGTCACGTGAAACCCGGGATAGCTGGTAAGCGCCAATTCCACTGCAGCTGACGAGAATTGGCGCCCGACGTTGGCCGGGTCGGGATCGCGGACGACGCAGTGCAGCAACGCGCTGGCGGTCTCTTCGGTGTTGGCGTCGGTGTGGTCGGTGCGGGCCAATGACCACTGCAGCTCCGCTGGTTTGACGGTGAGCGCGGCCTCGAGCTGCCGGCGCACCAGCTGCGCTTTGGCCTCGATGTCCAGGCCGGTCAAGACGAATGTCATGGCGTTGCGGAACCCGCCGATGCTGTTCAGCGACACCTTGTACGTGGGTGGGGGCGGTTCGCCGCGGACATCGCTGATGCGGACGCGATCGGGGCCGTCGGCGGACAGCTGGATGGTGTCCATCCTGGCGGTGGCGTCGGGGTTGGCGTAGCGGGCTCCGGTGATCTCGTAGAGCAACTGCGCGGTGACGGTGTCGACGCTCACCAGACCGCCGGTGCCGGGGTGCTTGGTAATCACCGACGAACCGTCGGCGTATACCTCGGCCAGGGGGAAACCGGCGTCGAGGAGGCCGGGAACCGCCGGGATTTCGGTGAAGAAGGAGTAGTTGCCGCCGGTGGCCTGGACGCCGCATTCGATGACGTGGCCGGCGACCACGGCGCCGGCGAGTTCCTTGTAGTCGGTACGCCCCCAGCCGAAGTGTGCCGCCGCCGCCCCGACGATCACCGAGGCGTCGGTGACCCGGCCGGTGACGACGACGTCGGCGCCGTTGGTGAGGCAGTCGACGATGCCCCACGCACCGAGGTACGCGTTTGCGGTCAGCGGCGTGCCCAGCCCCAGTTCGGCCGCACGCGGTGCCAGGTCGTCACCTTCGACGTAGGCGACCCGCACCGGCACGCCCAGGCGCTCGGCCAAGGCGCGCACCGCATCGGCAAGACCGGCGGGGTTCAGGCCGCCGGCGTTGGCGACGATGCGGACCCCGCGGTCGCAGGCCTCACCCAGGCATTCTTCAAGTTGGGTCAGGAACGTCTTGGCATAGCCGCGGTCGGGGTGCTTCATCCGGTCGCGACCCAGGATGAGCATGGTGAGTTCGGCCAGGTAGTCGCCGGTGAGGAAGTCCACCGGATCATCCAGGCCGCCGGTGAGCATCTCGCGCATCGCAGACAGCCGGTCGCCGTAGAACCCGGAGCAATTCGCGATCCGGACAGCGCCAGAAGCACCAGAAGCACCAGAAGCACCAGAAGCACCAGAAGCAGAGGCCATGCGCGTCCTCCATTCGTGGAATTACCGGTGAGCGCGAATCAACCAACCACCCGGTAGGTTAGCGGGTACCGCCGGTGTCAAGTCAAGGATGCCCGGTCGATGTCGATGCCGGTCCGGCATGTCCGGCGAAGGTGGATGAGCCTCGCGATGGACGCCATTTTGGCGACCAGCAGGCCAGCGACTATCCTGGTACGCGATCGTCGCACGTGCGGGCCTATGGGCCATGCCCCGCGACATGTCCCACCCGAAGCCCCACCTGAGGAGTTAGGCCCGACCATGGCCGTACCCAAGCGCAGGATGTCGCGCGCGAACACCCGAAGCCGTCGCGCGCAGTGGAAGGCCACCCCGACCGAGCTCGTCGGCGTGACGGTCGCAGGCCACAAGCACAAAGTGCCTCGGCGGCTACTCAAGGCGGCCCGCCTCGGCCTCATCGATCTCGAACGCCGCTAATCAGGTTGCCTGACGCGCCCGCGCCAGCGGGCGGAGGTGCCCCCAGGGCCGGCCTTGGGCCCGCGACGTCATCGAGGGATTTCAGATCGACTATGCGGCGCGCCTCTCAGGCCGCTCTCAGGCGCTAGGACGAAACTGGTGGCCGTGCGGATACTTGTCGTCGACGACGATCGTGCGGTGCGCGAATCGCTACGCAGGTCGCTTTCGTTCAACGGCTACTCGGTTGAACTGGCCCACGACGGGCTCGAGGCGCTCGACATGATCGCCGGCAACCGGCCCGACGCGCTCGTTCTGGACGTGATGATGCCGCGTCTGGACGGCCTCGAGGTGTGCCGTCACCTCCGCAGCACCGGCGACGACCTGCCGATCCTGGTGCTTACCGCCCGCGACTCCGTGTCCGAGCGGGTGGCCGGCCTGGACGCCGGGGCCGACGACTATCTGCCGAAACCGTTCGCGCTCGAAGAGCTGTTGGCGCGTGTGCGGGCGTTGCTGCGCCGCACCAAGCCAGACGATGCCGCCGACTCAGTGGCCATGACGTTCTCCGACCTGACCCTGGACCCGGTGACCCGCGAAGTCACGCGCGGGCAACGTCGCATCAGCTTGACCCGCACCGAGTTTTCCCTGCTGGAGATGTTGATCGCCAACCCGCGCCGGGTGCTGACCCGCAGCCGCATCCTCGAGGAGGTGTGGGGATTCGACTTTCCCACCTCGGGCAATGCGCTGGAGGTCTACGTCGGCTATCTGCGGCGCAAAACCGAGGCCGATGGTGAGCTACGACTGATCCATACGGTGCGCGGAGTGGGGTATGTCCTTCGGGAGACGCCGCCCTGATGAGATTCCGTCGGCGGCGGCGCGCACCGCTGCGAGCCACCAGCTCCTTGTCCCTACGGTGGCGGGTGATGCTGTTGGCGATGTCGATGGTGGCGATGGTCGTCGTATTGATGGCATTCGCCGTCTACGCGGTGGTTTCGGCCGCGCTGTACAGCGATATCGACAACCAGCTGCAGAGCCGGGCGCAGCTGCTGATCGCCAGCGGCTCGCTGGCCGCCGACCCGGGCAAAGCCATCGAGGGCACCGCCTATTCGGACGTCAACGCGATGCTGGTGAACCCGGGCCACTCGATCTACTCCGCCAACCAGCCCGGTCAGACCCTGCCCGTCGGCACCACGGAGAAGGCTGTCATCCGCGGCGAATTATTCATGTCGCGTCGTACGGCTTCGGATCAACGAATCCTTGCAATCCATCTGCCCAACGGCAGTTCGCTGTTGATCTCCAAGAGCCTGAAGCCAACTGAAGCGGTCATGACCAAACTGCGCTGGGTGCTGCTCATCGTCGGCGGGATTGGTGTCGCGGTCGCCGCGGTGGCGGGGGGCATGGTCACCCGGGCGGGGCTGCGCCCGGTGGCCCGCCTGACCGAAGCCGCCGAACGGGTGGCGCGCACCGACGACCTGCGGCCCATCCCGGTATTCGGCAGTGACGAATTGGCCAGGCTCACAGAGGCATTCAATTTGATGCTGCGGGCGCTGGCCGAGTCCCGGGAACGGCAGGCACGGCTGGTCACCGATGCCGGACATGAATTGCGCACCCCGCTGACGTCGCTGCGCACCAACGTCGAATTGCTGATGGCCTCGATGGAACCGGGGGCGCCGCGGCTACCCGAGCAGGAGATGGTGGACCTGCGTGCCGATGTGCTCGCGCAGATCGAGGAATTGTCCACTCTGGTAGGCGATTTGGTTGACCTCACCCGCGACGATGCCGGCCAGGTGGTGCACGAACCGGTCGACATGTCCGAGCTGATCGAGCGCAGCCTGGAGCGAGTCAGGCGGCGGCGCAACGACATCCACTTCGATGTCGAGGTAAGCCCATGGCAGGTCTACGGCGACGCCGCCGGGCTGTCGCGCGCGGTGCTGAACCTCATGGACAACGCGGCCAAGTGGAGCCCGCCAGGCGGTCATGTCGGCATCAGGATGCGGCAACTCGATCCATCGCACGCCGAGCTGTTGGTCTCCGACCAGGGTCCGGGCATTCCACCCCACGAGCGGCGTCTGGTGTTCGAGCGCTTCTACCGTTCGACGACGGCGCGGGCGCTGCCAGGGTCGGGGCTAGGACTGGCGATCGTCAAGAAAGTGGTCCTCAATCACGGCGGGTTGCTGCGCGTAGAGGACACCGTGCCAGGCGGGCAGCCCCCGGGCGCATCCATCTACGTGCTGTTTCCCGGGCGGCCGATGCCGGCTTCGACGTACCCGACAGGGGCGATCAACAGTAAGATGAGCAATACAGGAGCCGAGACCAAGCCGGTGGTGCCCGTTGCGGGCAACGGGGCGAACTCTCGGGATTCGGCGAACGTTATCTCAGTGGACTCTCAGTCCGCGAAGGCAAGGTAGTGCTGCAGTTACTGTTGGAATCAAGCCAAGCCGAGCCAACATGAGCCCAATGTCCGATTAGAGGAAGAGCGACCCAGCGACATGACGAATGACCCGAGGTATTCGCCGCAGCCGCAGCAGCCGGGATACCGTACCGGGCCTAATCAGCCTGTGCCCCCAGCCTATGTCCAGGGGCACCAGTCGCCCTACAACCAGCAGTTCGACTGGCGTTATCAGCCGTCGCAGCCGACGCAGGCGGCCCCGTACCGGCGGCCTTACGAGCCGTTCGCCGGCACCGGGCCGGGCCCTGTCCCTCCGGGTGCGGGGCCGGCCCCCGGTGTCGGTGGCACCGGCCCGGGTCCGATTCCCGGGGGTACCGGGGCGGGTCCGATGCCCGGGATGCTGCCGCCGATGCCTTTCCCGCCTGCGCCCATGCCCCAAAAGCGTTCCCGCGCAGGTGTGTTGGCTGTGAGCGCGTTGGCGATCGCGGTGGTGTCGGCCGGCATCGGCGGCGCCGCGGCAACAGCCGTTGAGCTGGGTACGCATTCCGCGGGCGGCAATGGTCACGGGATAATTCCGGGGGTCGCTCCCAGCGTCCCGGCCGCGAACATGCCGCCGGGCAGCGTCGAACAGGTCGCGGCCAAGGTGGTGCCCAGCGTCGTGATGTTGGAGACCGATCTGGGCCGTCAGTCGGAAGAGGGCTCCGGCATCGTGCTGTCGGCCGACGGCCTGATTCTGACCAACAACCACGTGGTCGCGGCGGCCAAGCCGGGCGGCGGTCCCACTGCGCCGGCCGGCCCCGCCGGTCCGGGCGGTCCCGGTGGACCTGGAGGCCCCGGCGCCCCGGTGGTCCCGGTGGTCCGGGTGGCCCCGGTGGGGGAGCACCTAAAACGACGGTGACCTTCTCAGACGGCCGTACCGCACCGTTCACCGTGGTCGGCGCCGACCCGACCAGCGACATCGCCGTGATTCGGGTGCAGGGCGTGTCCGGCCTCACCCCTGTCTCGATGGGCTCCTCGACCGATCTACGGGTCGGCCAGCCGGTGGTGGCGATCGGGTCGCCGCTGGGGTTGTCGGGCACGGTGACCACCGGAATCATCAGCGCACTGAACCGGCCGGTGTCCACGACCGGCGAGTCAGGTAACCAAAACACCGTGCTGGACGCGATTCAGACCGATGCCGCGATCAACCCCGGTAACTCTGGTGGCGCGTTGGTCAACATGAGTGGCCAGCTGGTGGGCGTCAACTCGGCGATCGCCACCCTGGGCGCCGATTCGCCCGATTCCCAGAGCGGGTCGATCGGCCTGGGCTTCGCGATTCCGGTCGACCAGGCCAAGCGCATCGCCGACGAGCTGATCGCTACCGGCAAGGCGACGCATGCCTCGCTCGGCGTGCAGGTGACCAGTGACAAGGGTGCTCCGGGCGCCAAGGTTGTCGACGTCGTGCCCAACGGTGCGGCCGCGGCGGCCGGAGTGCCCAAAGGCGTCGTCGTCACCAAGGTCGACGACCGCCCGATCAACAGCGCCGACGCGCTGGTGGCCGCCGTGCGGTCCAAGGCGCCCGGCGACAAGGTGTCGCTGACCTACCAGGATCCCAGCGGTGGGAGCCGCACCGTGCAGGTCACCCTCGGCAAGGCGGATCAGTGATGAGAGTCGATGAGCCCTCGGTGGCGGGATTGTCGGAGCTCGGATATACCGTTGCTGCCATGGAAACGGGAGCGGAGTTGGTAGTCGGCCGGGCTCTGGTCGTGGTCGTCGACGATCGCACCGCACACGGGGACGAGGATCACAGCGGGCCGCTGGTCACGGAGCTGCTCACCGAGGCGGGATTCGTTGTCGACGGTGTGGTGGCCGTCGCGGCCGACGAGGTCGAGATCCGCAACGCGCTGAACACCGCGGTAATCGGTGGGGTGGATTTGGTGGTCTCGGTCGGCGGCACGGGAGTCACCCCACGTGACGTCACCCCGGAGGCCACCCGCGACATCCTGGATCGCGAAATCCTTGGTATCGCGGAAGCCATCCGCGGGTCGGGGCTGTCCGCGGGGATCGTCGATGCCGGGTTGTCCCGCGGTCTGGCCGGCGTGTCCGGAAGCACCTTGGTGGTCAACCTCGCTGGGTCTCGCTACGCGGTGCGCGACGGGATGGCGACGCTGAATCCGCTTGCGGCCCATATCATCGGGCAGTTGTCGAGCCTGGAAATCTAGGCGTCCGACAATTCGCGACGACGGGTCATTGCGATTCGGCGTCCGCGCGGGGTCCGTAGCTCGGGGTTGGTGCGGTGGCCGTCCCGCCGTGCTTGCCGGACGAGTCTCCGTTGGATTGCGCCAGAAGGTTGCGGATTTCGGTGAGCAGCACAACTTCCGCGTCGTCCGCCTGCTCGACTTCACCTTTCCTGCGCAGCGTGTTGTAGGGCAACACGACCAGGAAGTACACCACGGTGGCGACAAGGAAGAAGTTGATCGCGGCCGACAGCACAACGTTCAGGTCAATGGTCTGGCCCCCGCCGATGTCGATTTTCAAGGCTGAGACGTCGGACTTCTGGTTGACGCCGATGCGATTGATCAACGGCGTGATGATGCTGTCGGTGAATTTGGTGACCAACGCCGTGAAGGCCGTACCGATGACCACCGCGACGGACAGGTCGACGATATTGCCCCGCGAGAGAAACTCCTTGAACCCCTTGAGCATGCGGATGTCCTTTCTGGATTGGACAGAGTTTGCTATCGATCACGTGCGTGACAGCGGCGAGGTACTCAGTGCAGGGTGAGGGTCACCGCCTGACCTAGCGCCGAGCCTGCAACCGTGTTCGCCACGCGAGCCGGCAGCGCAACCAACACTACGCGGTCGCTATCGGCGGCCTGGGCTTTTTGCCGTGCCGACACGAGGACCACAACGGCGTCGGTGGCGACGACCCTGCTGAGTGGTTGGCCCGTCGGCTGCGGCTCGGTGGCCGGCGCGGCCAGCACGTCAACGACGTCGCCGACGCGCACCAGGTCGATCAGAGCGCTGTCCGCCAGATGCAGCGGCACGATGCGGGCGCCCGGCCCCGCGGTCGACTCCGCCAGCCGGGTACCGAGCAACCGGACATCGGTGAGCACCTCGCCGCGCCTGGTCGGGCCGGCCAGGGTGGAACCGACAACGGCGCCCAGGTCTTCTTGAGATCCGTCGGGAACCGTTGCAGCCAAACGCTTTTCGAGGTGTACATCATCGAGGGTCAACGCGGCACCGGGCCGGAGGTCACGCGCGGCCACCACCACCTCGGCGCAATCACCGTCGGGATTCGACCTCAGGGCCGCAAG
>DASSGQ010000298.1:0-3932 GCA_035693385.1 Mycobacterium sp. | reverse complement strand
ACTGCCCCCTGCGCTGTCAGAGACCACCGGTTATTAATAAACGGAAGTATGATCCCTTGTAGCTGTTTTGGCTAGCCTCTCGTGAACTTTCCTACGAAAATTCCGACCACAGCCGGCGCAGGGACAGCTGTACCGGCGATCCGGACGGCGTAAACGCGCCGCCGGGCGGCAGACCGGCCGGCCTTAGCGTCCGGCAAACGGGCTGATCAGAACCGCCTAACCGCGGATGTGCCATGATGGCCAAGCCGTCACGATGTGCAGGTCAGGGAGCAGCGGTGGATCTCAATTTTTCGATGGTCACGCGACCGGTCGAGCGTCTGATCGCTACGGCACAGAACGGACTGGAGGTCTTGCGACTCGGGGGCCTGGAAACCGGCAGCGTTCCGTCGCCGTCCCAGATCGTCGAGAGTGTGCCGATGTACAAACTTCGGCGGTATTTCCCGCCGGACAGCCGGCCCGGGCAGCCGCCGGTTGGCCCGCCCGTGCTGATGGTGCACCCCATGATGATGTCGGCGGACATGTGGGACGTCACGCGGGAAGACGGGGCGGTCGGGATCCTGCACGCCAATGGGCTGGACCCCTGGGTCATCGACTTCGGCTCGCCCGACAAGGTCGAGGGCGGCATGCGCCGGACCCTGGCCGACCACATCGTCGCGCTGAGTCAGGCCGTCGACACAGTGAAGAGCGAAACCGGCAACGACGTCCACCTGGTCGGTTACTCACAGGGCGGCATGTTCTGTTACCAGGCCGCGGCATACCGGCGCTCGAAGAACATCGCCAGCATCGTCGCGTTCGGTTCCCCGGTGGACACCCTGGCCGCGTTGCCCATGGGCATTCCGCCGAACTACGCCGCCCCGATCGCCGATTTCATGGCCGATCACGTCTTCAACCGATTGGCCATCCCAAGCTGGTTGGCGCGCATGGGTTTTCAGATGATGGACCCCTTGAAAACCGCCAAGGCCCGGGTCGATTTCGTGCGTCAGCTGCACGATCGCGAGGCATTGTTGCCGCGCGAACAACAGCGCAGATTCCTGGAATCCGAAGGCTGGATCGCATGGTCGGGCCCGGCGATCTCCGAACTGCTCAAGCAGTTCATCGCGCACAACCGAATGATGACCGGCGGTTTCGCCATCAACGGTCAGATGGTGACGCTCACCGATATCACCTGCCCGATACTGGCGTTCGTCGGCGAGGTCGACGACATCGGCCAGCCCGCGTCCGTGCGTGGGATACGGCGGGCGGCGCCGAACGCCGAGGTATTCGAATACCTGATCCGCACAGGACATTTCGGCCTGGTTGTGGGATCGAGGGCGGCCAAGGAGAGTTGGCCCACGGTTGCCGAATGGGTGCGCTGGCTCTCCACCGGCGGCGACAAGCCGGCCAGCATCGACCTGATGGCCGATCAGCCGGTCGAACATACCGACAGCGGCGTCGCGTTCAGCTCCCGGCTTGCGCACGGCGTCGGAGAGGTCTCCGAAGTCGCACTGGACATCGCGCGCGGCACGGCCAACACCGTTGTCGCCGCCAACAAATCGATGCGCACGCTTGCCGTGGAGACGGTGCGGGCGCTGCCACGACTGGTCCGGCTGGGACAGCTCAACGACCACACCCGTATCTCGTTGGGCCGCATCATCGAAGAGCAGGCACGCGAGGCCCCGCATGGCGAATTCCTGTTGTTCGACGGGCGCGTGCACACCTACGAGGCCGTCAACCGACGTGTCAACAACGTCGTTCGTGGCCTGATCGACGTCGGGGTGCGGCAGGGCGACCGGGTGGGTGTACTGATGGAAACCCGTCCCAGCGCACTGGTCGCCATCGCCGCGCTGTCGCGGCTGGGCGCCGTCGCCGTGGTGATGCGGGCCGATGCCGACTTGGCCGCGTCGGTCCGGCTCGGTGGAGTGACCGAGATCCTGACCGACCCCACCAACCTCGACGCGGCGCGACAACTGCCGGGGCCGGTGCTGGTGCTCGGCGGCGGTGAGGCGCGGGATCTGCACCTACCCGAGGACGCCACTGAGCATGCCCAGGTCGTCGACATGGAGCAGATCGACCCGGACACCGTCCAGCTGCCCGCGTGGTACCGGCCGAACCCGGGACTGGCCCGGGACCTGGCGTTCATCGCGTTCAGCACGGCCGGTGGCGAGCTGGTGGCCAAGCAGATCACCAACTACCGGTGGGCGGTGTCGGCCTTCGGGACCGCCTCGACGGCCGCGCTTGACCGCCGCGACACCGTGTACTGCCTCACGCCGCTGCACCACGAGTCTGCCCTGCTCGTCAGCCTGGGCGGCGCTGTGGTCGGCGGCGCCCGCATCGCCTTGTCACGCGGCCTGAATCGCGACCGGTTCGCCCAAGAGGTCCGGCAGTACGGCGTCACCGTGGTGTCCTACACCTGGGCCATGCTCGCCGACATCGTGGACGACCCCGCATTCGTGCTGCACGGCAATCATCCGGTGCGGCTGTTCATCGGCTCGGGTATGCCGACCGGATTGTGGGAGCGGGTTCTCGACGCGTTCGCGCCCGCTCACGTCGTCGAGTTCTTCGCCACCACCGACGGACAAGCGGTGCTGGCCAACGTTTCCGGCGCCAAGATCGGCAGCAAGGGGCGTCCGCTGCCCGGCGTTGGGCGGGTTGAGCTCGGTGCCTATGACGCCGAGCATGACCTGATCCTGGAGAACGAGCGTGGTTTCGTGCAGATCGCCGAGCCCAACCAGATCGGGGTGCTGCTCGCCGCGTCCAAGGGGCCGATCGACCCGACGGCGTCGGTCAAACGGGGAGTGTTCGCTGCCGCCGACACCTGGATATCCACCGAGTACCTGTTCTACCGCGACGACGACGGGGACTATTGGCTGGCCGGTCGGCGCGGCTCGGTGGTGCACACCGCGCGCGGGCTGGTCTATCCCGAATCGGTCACCGACGCGCTCGGCCTCATCAACGGCGTCGACCTCGCGGTGACCTATAGCGTGCCGGTGGGTGGCGAGCAGCTGGCGGTATCGGCGGTGACGCTCCTGCCCGGGGCCACCGTGACCGCGGCCGACCTGACCGATGCCGTCGCCGACATCCCGATCGGGCTGGGGCCCGACATCGTGCACGTGTGCCACGAGATGACCCTCAGCGCGACGTACCGTCCCACCGCCAGCGCCCTGCGGGCATCGGGGATTCCCAAGGCGGGACGTCAGGCGTGGTATCTCGACGCGAGCAGCAATGAGTATCGCCGCCTGACTGCTGCCGTGCGGGCCGAGCTGCGGGGCGCGCAGTGATGCTCGACGACTCACTGCTGAGCATCCTGGTCTGTCCGGCCGACCGGGGTCCGCTGGTGCTGGTGGATGACGAGCTGCTCTACAACCCGCGGCTGCGGCGCGCCTATCGCATCGAGGACGGCATCCCGGTGCTGCTGATCGACGAGGCCCGCGACGTCGACGACGACGAGCATGCCCGCCTCATGGAGCGAGGCCGTCCGGCAAATCCCCAGTGAGGTAGCGCTGGAGGTTGGGCCCAATGGTCGCCACGATCTGTTCGGCAGGCAGCGATGCGAACGGCTCGATCTGGACGATGTAGCGGGCCATCACCACGCCCATCAACTGCGAAGCGAAGAACTGGGCGCGCAGTATGCCCGTCCCGGGCGGATTGTCCACGCGCGCGGCCACTTCCGCGACGATCACCTGTTCGAGGAACGAGCGCGCCAAACTCACATCGGCACCGGCGATCAGCGACCGCAACGTCGCGATGAAACTCGCGCCCAGTTCGGAATCCCACAGCGGCAACAACACCGACGGCAGCGCGAAGCCCAGGTCTTCGATCGGGAGTTCACGGATAGGCACCAGCACCGTCATCGGGTCGATCGGAATCTGGATCGCCGCGGCGAACAGCTGTTGCTTGGTCCCGAAATAGTGGTGCACCAGTGCAGCATCGACTCCGGCGGCCGCGGCGACGGC
>DASSGQ010000297.1:0-10727 GCA_035693385.1 Mycobacterium sp. | reverse complement strand
CGCAGCGATTCGCCGGCATCGTAGGCGCCGTTTTCCCAATCCGACCGGTCCGGATCGGCCGCACGCCCGCTACGCGGCCCTGCGTCCTCACCGCGCCCAATCCGACCCGTCCGGATCGGCCGCACGCCCACTGCGCGGCCCTGCGTCCTCACCGGACCCAATCCGACCTGTCCGGATCGGCCGCACGCCCACTGCGCGGCCCTGCGTCCTCACCGGACAAAGCGGCGTCCCTTACCATCGAGCCTCGTGCCCCCCGACGGTAAACAGCGATCGCAGCGGATCCCGCGGTTGATCGCCGTCGTCGCGGGAACGGTGGGCCTGCTGTTGTGCGGGTCCGTTCCCTTGCTCCCGGTGAAACAGACCACCGCGACGATCCTGTGGCCGCAGGGCACCGCCGATGGGCACGTCACCCAGGTCACCGCCCCACTGGTGTCGGGGGCGCCGCGCGCGCTGGACATCTCCATCCCATGCCCCGCGATGGCGACCCTGCCTCCCGACGGCGGATTGGTGGTTTCGACCCTGCCGACCGGCGGGGTGGACACCGGCAAAAACGGACTCTTCGTGCGCGCCGACAAGAACGTGATCGTCGTCGCGTTCCGGGACTCGGTGGCCGCGGTGGCGCAGCGATCGGCGGTGGCCGCCGGCGCGTGCAGCGTCCTGCACACCTGGGCCGACGCCGGTGGGGCCGGCGCGGACTTCGTCGGCATACCCGGCGCCTCGGGAATGCTTTCCGCGGAGAAGAAACCCCAGTTCGGCGGCATCTTCACCGATCTGAAGGTGCCTGCTCAGCCAGGGTTGTCGGCGCGTGTCGACATCGACACCCGGTTCATCCTGGCGCCCAGCGCCATCAAGAAGGTCGTGATGGTGGTAGGCGGCCTCGCGGTCCTTGCCGCCCTCCTCGCGATGGCGGCCCTGGATCGACGCAGCCGCGGCGACGACATGCTGGTCAACTGGCGGTCGCCGATCGCCTGGCTGTCCCGGTACCGCCCCGGCGTGCGCCGGGCCTCATGGCGGCGCGTCATTGCCGCGACATGGGCTGCCGACCTTGGCGTCATCGCGACGCTGCTGCTCTGGCACGTCATCGGCGCGACCTCATCGGACGACGGATACAACCTGACCATCGCCCGGATCGCGCCGAAGGCCGGCTACGTCGCCAACTACTACCGCTACTTCGGCACGACCGAGGCGCCGTTCGACTGGTATCTCGCGGTGCTGGCCAAGCTGGCGGCGGTGAGCACCGCGGGAGTGTGGATGCGGCTGCCCGCCACGCTGGCCGGAATCGTGTGCTGGCTGATCATCAGCCATTGCGTGCTGCGGCGGCTGGGCCCCGGGAAGGGCGGGCTGGCGGCCAACGGGGCAGCGGTGTTCACCGCGGGCGCGGTGTTCCTGGCCGCCTGGTTGCCGTTCAACAACGGCCTGCGGCCTGAGCCACTGATCGCCCTCGGCGTGATGATCACGTGGATGCTGGTGGAGCGCGCCATCGCGCTGCAACGACTCGTCCCGGCCGCGGTCGCGATCATCGTCGCGATGCTCAGCGCGGCCCTGGCCCCGCAGGGGCTGATCGCCGTCGCCGCACTGTTGACCGGGGCCCGGGCCATCGCCCAGACGATCCGGCGCCGCCGGCCGACCGACGGTCTGCTGCCAGCGCTGCTGGTGCTGGCAGCGTCGTTGTCGCTGATCTTCGTCGTGGTGTTCCGCAGCCAAACGCTGGCCACGGTCGCCGAGTCGGCACGCATCAAGTACAAGGTCGGCCCGACGATCGCGTGGTACCAGGACTTCCTGCGCTACTACTTCCTCACGGTGGAGAGCAACGCCGAGGGGTCGATGTCGCGGCGATTCGCGGTGCTGGTGCTGCTGCTGTGCATGTTCGGCATGCTGGTGGTGCTACTCCGACGCGGCAGGGTGCCGGGTCTGGCGAGCGGTCCGGCGTGGCGCTTGATCGGCACCACGGCGATCGGCCTGCTGCTGCTGACCTTCACTCCGACGAAGTGGGCCGTGCAGTTCGGTGCGTTCGCCGGGCTGGCCGGCGCCCTCGGCGCGGTCACCGCGTTCACCTTCGCCCGGATCGGCCTGCACAGCCGCCGCAATCTGACGCTGTACATCACGGCGCTGCTGTTCGTGCTGGCGTGGGCCACCTCGGGCGTCAACGGCTGGTTCTATGTGGGCAACTACGGTGTGCCGTGGTTCGATATTCAACCGGTCATCGCCAGCCATCCGGTGACGTCGATGTTCCTGACACTGTCGATCCTGACCGGGCTGCTGGCCGCCTGGCAGCACTTCCGGATGGACTACGCCGGGCACACCGAAGTAAAAGACAACCGGCGCAACCGCGTTCTGGCATCGACCCCGCTGCTGGTCGTGGCGACGATCATGGTGCTCGGCGAGGTCGGCTCGCTGGCCAAAGGCGCCGTGGGCCGCTACCCGGCCTACACCACCGCCAGGGCCAACGTGGCGGCACTGCTTTCCTCGGGCGGGTCCCCTAGCTGCGCGATGGGCGATGACGTGCTGACCGAGCCAGACCCCAATGCGGGTCTGCTGCAGCCGGCCCCGGGACAGCAATTCGGCCCCGCGGGCCCGCTCGGGGGAGTCAACCCCGTCGGCTTCAAACCCGACGGGGTCGGCGATGACCTGAGGTCCTACCCGGTGGTGACCAAACCGGGGGTGGTGAATTCCGATGCGTCGCCCAACAAGCCCAACGCCACCATGAGTGACTCCGCGGGCACCGCCGGCGGGAAAGGGCCGGCCGGGGTGAACGGGTCGCACGCGGCACTGCCGTTCGGCCTCGACCCGGCCCGCACTCCGGTGATGGGCAGCTACGGCGAAAATTCGCTGGCCGCCACCGCCACCTCGGCGTGGTACCAGCTGCCCGCCAATTGGAAAGAGAGCACCCCCGACCGGCCGCTGGTGGTGGTCTCGGCGACCGGCGCCATCTGGTCGTACAAAGAGGACGGCACCTTCACCTACGGGCAACAGCTGAAACTGCAGTGGGGCGTTACTCGCGCGGACGGCACCACCCAGCCGCTCGCGCAGGTCCAGCCGATCGACATCGGGCCGGAGCCGGCGTGGCGCAATCTGCGGTTCCCGCTCGCCTGGGCGCCCCCGGAGGCCAACGTGGCACGCATCGTCGCTTACGACCCGAATCTGAGTTCCGAGCAGTGGTTCGCGTTCACGCCGCCGCGGGTCCCGCTGCTGCAGACCCTGCAGCAGTTGATCGGATCGCACACACCGGTGCTGATGGACATCGCGACCGCCGCAAACTTCCCCTGCCAGCAGCCGTTCCCCGAACACCTCGGCGTTGCCGAACTTCCGCGATACCGCATCCTGCCCGATCACAAACAGACGGCGGCGTCGTCGAACGGGTGGGAGGCCAGCGAGGCCGGCGGTCCGTTCCTGTTCACCCAGGCGCTGCTGCGCACCTCGACGATCTCGACGTACCTGCGTGGCGACTGGTATCGGGACTGGGGATCGGTCGAGGAGTACCACCCGTTGGTGCCGGCCGATCAGGCTCCGAACGCCGTCATCGAACAAGGAGTGATCACCGTGCACGGCTGGAGCCGGCAAGGACCGATTCGGGCACTCCCATGACCGTCACCACCGTCAGGAACAGCGAAGACAAGGCGGCGCCCCGCCAAGACGTTCGGGTGACGCGCTGGGTCGCGACGATCGCCGGGCTGATTGGTTTCGTCCTGTCGGTCGCGACGCCGCTGCTGCCCGTCGTGCAGACCACCGCGACGCTGAACTGGCCACAAAACGGCCAATTGAACAGCGTTACCACCCCGCTGATTTCGCTGACACCGGTCGACGTGACGGTAACCGTGCCGTGTTCGGTGCTACGTGCCCTGCCACCCGACGGCGGGGTCGTGCTGAGTACGGCACCCAAGAAGGGCAAGGACGCCGCGCTGAACGGGTTGTTCGTCGTCGCCAACGGCCAACGCGTCGACGTGACCGACCGCAACGTGGTGATCGCCAGCGCGCCTCGGGAGCAGGCGGCCGGGGGCGCAGGTGCCCCCGGATGTTCCAGCATCGAGATCACTTCCACACAGGCCGGCACCTTCGCCACGTTTGTCGGATTGACCGACCCCACGGGCAAGCCGGTCAGCGGGGGTTTCCCCGATCCCAACCTGCGCCCCCAAATCGTCGGGGTGTTCACCGATCTGGCCGGGCCCGCGCCGCCCGGACTGAAGCTGTCGGCGACCATCGACACCCGGTTCTCCACCACCCCGACGACACTGAAACTGGTCGCGATGGTGCTGGCCATCGTGTCCACCATCGTCGCGCTGGTCGCGCTATGGCGCCTGGACCAGCTGGACGGCCGCCGAATGCACCGGTGGATTCCGACCCGCTGGCGCAAATTCACACTGGTCGACGCGACGGTGATATTCGGCTTTCTGCTGTGGCATCTGATCGGCGCGAATTCCTCCGACGACGGCTACATCCTGGGCATGGCCCGGGTCGCTGACCGTGCCGGCTACATGTCCAACTACTTCCGCTGGTTCGGCAGCCCGGAGGACCCGTTCGGCTGGTACTACAACCTGCTGGCGCTGATGACCCATGTCACCGACGCCAGCCTGTGGATGCGGTTGCCCGACCTGGTTGCCGGGCTGGTGTGCTGGCTGCTGCTGTCGCGTGAGGTGTTGCCCCGGCTGGGTCCGGCGGTGACCTCCAGCACCGCCGCCAACTGGGCGGCCGCCATGGTCCTGCTCACCGCGTGGATGCCTTTCGACAACGGCCTTCGCCCCGAACCCATCATCGCGCTGGGGTCGCTGGTCACCTATGTGCTGATCGAGCGCTCGATGTGCGCGTCCCGGCTGACCCCGGCCGCGCTGGCCGTCATCACCGCGGCATTCACCCTGGGCGTGCAGCCCACCGGCCTGATCGCGGTCGCCGCCCTGGTCGCCGGCGGCCGCCCGATCCTGCGGATTTTGGTGCGCCGTCATCGCCTGGTCGGCACGTGGCCGCTGGTGGCACCGATGCTGGCCGCCGGTTCGGTCATCCTCACCGTGGTTTTCGCCGACCAGACACTGTCAACGGTCTTGGAAGCCACCAGGATTCGCACCGACATCGGTCCCAGTCAGGCCTGGTACACGGAAAATCTGCGCTACTACTACCTCATCCTGCCCACCGTCGACGGCTCACTGTCGCGCCGGTTCGGTTTCCTGATCACCGCGCTGTGCCTGTTCACCGCGTTGTTCATCATGTTGCGGCGCAAGCGGGTTCCCGGCGTGGCCCGGGGGCCGGCGTGGCGGCTGATGGGCGTCATCTTCGCCACCATGTTCTTCCTGATGTTCACCCCGACCAAGTGGGTGCACCACTTCGGGCTGTTCGCCGCGGTGGGTGCGGCGATGGCCGCGCTGACCACGGTGCTGGTGTCACCGGCGGTGCTGCGCTGGTCGCGCAACCGAATGGCGTTCCTGGCGGCGGTGTTGTTCTTGCTGGCGCTGTGTTTCGCCACCACGAACGGCTGGTGGTATGTCTCGAGCTACGGCGTCCCGTTCAACAACACGGTGCCGAAAATCGCCGGAATCACGATCAGCACAATATTTTTCGCCTTGTTCGCGATCGCGGCGCTGTGGGCGATTTGGTTGCACTTCGCGTCGCGGGACCACGGCGAGGGCCGGCTGGCGCGGGCAGTGACGGCGGCGCCGGTGCCGATCGCGGCCGGATTCATGGCCCTGGTGTTCATCGCGTCGATGGTCGCCGGAATCGTGCGCCAGTACCCCACCTACTCCAATGGCTGGGCCAACTTGCGCGAATTCGCCGGGGGCTGCGGACTGGCCGACGACGTGCTCGTCGAGCCGGACAGCAACGCCGGCTTCATGGCGCCCCTGCCCGACAATTTCGGCCCGTTGGGCCCCCTAGGCGGGGTCAACCCAATTGGATTCACCCCCAACGGTGTACCGGAACGTACCCTGGCCGAGTCGGTCAAGGAGACGTCGGTGCCGCAGCCGGGCACCGACTACGACTGGGACGCGCCGACCAAGCTGACGGCGCCGGGCGTCAACGGATCGACGGTGCCGCTGCCCTACGGCCTCAATCCGGATCAGGTTCCGCTGGCGGGCAGCTACACGACCGGCCCTCAACAGCAGAGCAGGCTGACGTCGGCGTGGTACCAGCTGCCCAAGCCGGACGCCGGGCATCCCCTGGTGGTGGTGACCGCCGCGGGCACGATCGCGGGCAACAGCATCCTGCACGGCCACACCCCCGGGCAGACCGTGGTCCTCGAATACGGCAGGCCCGGTCCCGGCGGTGAGGTCGTCCCGGCTGGGCGGCAGGTGCCCTACGACCTGTACGGGGAGCAGCCGAAGGTGTGGCGCAATCTGCGCTTCGTCCGGTCCCAAATGCCGGCGGACGCGGTCGCGGTCCGGGTGGTGGCCGAGGACCTGTCCCTGACGCCGGAGGACTGGATTGCGCTAACCCCGCCGCGAGTGCCGGAACTGCGCTCGCTGCAGGAGTACGTCGGCTCGTCGCAGCCCGTCCTGCTGGACTGGGCGGTCGGGCTGGCATTCCCGTGCCAGCACCCCATGTTGCACGTCGACGGTGTCACCGAGATCCCGAAGTTCCGGATCACGCCGGACTACAACGCCAAGAAGCAGGACACCGACACCTGGCAGGACGGCGTCAACGGCGGCCTGCTGGGCATTACCGACTTGCTGCTGCGCGCCCACGTGATGTCCACGTACCTCTCCCGCGACTGGGGCCGTGACTGGGGATCGCTGCGCAAGTTCGAAACCGTTGCCGACGCCGGGACCGCGCAGCTCGAACTGGGCACCGCGACCCGCACCGGATGGTGGTCACCCGGAGAGATCCGGATCAAACCCTGATACGAAGCGCGCAATACGCGAAAAAGCTTGTATCACACGGATTTCAATAATCCGCGCCAGCGTAATTCGCCATCAGTCAAATAACAGCCACAATTTGACGTCTGACTAATTTGCCACCAAATGTTTACTCACGGCGAATTCGGGTCATTACCTAATTCCCTAGGGTGGGAATTAACAAAAGGGTAAAAAGGTGGCTCGATGGACACACTGACACGGTTAGGCACTTGCGCGGCGGCGATCACCGTAGCGATCTCACCGGCTACGATATCTGCGACATCGGGAATCGACACGGCCGCGGCTGACGTCGCCACGCGGGTCCCGCTGGACAATGATTTCCGACGCTGCGATTTCAGCCTCGTCACCCCGACGCCGCCAGTACAGGACGACAATCTGGGCTCAGCCTCGGCCCTGATCCACACCGCCGGATCACAAGCGGTCGCGGAGGTGCATCTGGTCGACGCTCCCGACCCGGGCACCCATTTCGACGTCGGCCTCATCCAGGAACCCCGTCCGGCATCGGCGACGTGCGGTCACGGCGATCCGGGCACCGCATTCACCGGAATAGACACCGACGCGGCCGGCAACGCAACAGTCACAATTCAAGACACCATTCGCCAGGGCACTACTGGCGTCTGGGTGATAATCGAGCGTCCGAACCCGATCTCGCAAAATCCGGCCGAGTTCTACACATCGGACTTTGTGGCTCCGGTATAAGCCGTACGAGCTATTCGATGCCCGGCGTGGGCCCCCGGAAACACCGTTGACACCTGCGTGCGCATTGCCGTACGGGGCCGCGCGGTCCGGGCCTTAAGTCACGAGCGAATCACGATCGTTGGCTGTGCAGCGATCATGCGCTACCGTCAGCCGGAGAGGAAACGCACAGGTCAGCGGCGGCTGGAATCGACGACAAGCGCCAAGGACGAACACACCGAGCGGACGGGACTTGGGTCCCCACCTCGGCACCTCGATGGAATGGTCCGATGCAGCGATGGACGCTTCACAACGGGCGCAGCCCAGGACGCGCATGCTTTCTCGCGCGCCATTCCCGGTATCTTCTGCGGGCCATGTGATTGAGCCGACGTGTCGACACACCGGCAGCAGGTGAACGAGCACAGCCAGACGCCCAACGAGATCACGGGGGCGATGCGCGCTGACGAGTTCGACACGTCAGCGGCTACAGCAGACGCGGCAGTGGACGAGACGGAAACGCTGGCGGGCGGCATCGGGATGCTCGTCGTGAAGCGGGGTCCCAACGCCGGGTCGCGGTTCCTATTGGGCCAGCCCGTCATGTCGGCCGGCCGGCATCCGGCCAGCGACATCTTCCTCGACGACATCACCGTGAGCCGCAGGCACGCCGAATTCCGCGTGGAGAAAGGCAAATTCCTCGTCGTCGACCTGGGCAGCCTGAACAAGACCTACCTCAACCGTGAGCCCGTCGACTCCGCGGTACTGGTCCACGGCGATGAGATCCAGCTCGGAAACTTCCGCCTGGTGTTCATCACCGGACCGGCGGACCCACGGAACTGATCGTGTTCACCGGGCGCTTCGGTTGTAATACCGTCGCGACATGAGCGAGGACCACCCCCAATACGGGTTCGAGTCGGTCGACAGCCTGCCCTTCTCCACCCCGGAAAAGTCACAGCGCTACCAGACGGCGGATTATCGCGGCGCCGTCGGGCTCAACTGGTACCGCACCGATCCCACCCTGCAATTCGCCATGGCCTACTACCTGCAGCCCGACGAGCTGGCGCTGGCCGAGCCCCACTTGACGCGCATGGGCGAGCTGATGGGCGGCCCGGTGGCGCGATGGGCCGAGGAGACAGACCGCAACCCGCCCCGGCTGGAGCGCTACGACCGGTGGGGACACGACATCAGCCAGGTCGTGATGCCGTCCTCGTTCAGGCAGTCCAAGCGCGTCATCCTGGACGCCCAGCAGCAGCTGCGCACCGAAGCCCGAGCCGCGAAGGTGAACTCGTCGCTGGCGATGTTCGCGTCGAACTACCTGCTCAACCAGGCCGACATCGGGATGGGCTGCGCACTCGGCACGGGCGGCGGCATGGTCCAGTCGCTGGTGGCGGCCTACGCGCCGGCCGACGTGCGAGAGCACGTGCTGGCCAAGTTCGCGTCCGGCGAGTGGGCCGGCGAGACGGCGCAGTTGCTGACCGAACGCACCGGCGGCTCCGACTTGGGCGCTCTCGAGACGACGGCGACACGAAGCAGCGACTCGTGGCTGCTGAATGGCTTCAAGTGGTTCGCCTCCAACTGCGCCGGGGAGGCGTTCGTCGTGCTGGCCAAACCCGAAGGCGCCCCCGACTCGAGCCGTGGCGTCGCCAATTTCCTGGTGCTCCGCACCCGTCGCGACGGTTCGCGCAACGGGGTGCGGGTGCGCCGTTTGAAGGACAAGCTCGGCACCCGCTCGGTGGCCTCCGGCGAGGTCGAGTTCGTGGACGCCGAGGCGTTCCTGCTGTCCGACGAACCCAGCGGTCCCCAAGCTGACGCCGGCGCGTCGGACGGCAAGGGACTCGGCCGCATGATGGAGCTGACCAACGCCGCGCGGCTCGGTATCGCCCTGTTCGGGCTCGGCAACGCCCGTCGCGCCCTGGTCGAGTCGCTGTGTTACGCCGGACGGCGGCACGCGTTCGGCGGCGCGCTCATCGACAAGCCGCTGATGCGCCGCAAGCTCGCGGAGATGATCGTCGACGTCGAGGCCGCCCAAGCGCTGGTTTTCGACGGGACCGGCGCCATCAACCATCGGCAGCCCCGCGGCATCCGGCAACGCATCGCGGTACCTGTCACCAAGCTCAGGGTGTGCCGGCTCGGGATCACCGCGGCGTCGGACGCGATCGAAATCCACGGCGGCAACGGCTACATCGAGACATGGCCGGTGGCCCGGCTACTGCGCGACGCGCAGGTCAACACCATCTGGGAAGGCCCCGACAACATCCTGTGCCTCGACGTGCGGCGCGGCATCGAGAAGACCCGCGCCCACGAGCCGCTGCTGGCGCGCCTGCGCGACGCGGTGTCGGTGTCCGATCACGACGAGACCACCGACCTGGTCTCCAGGCGCATCGAGGATCTCGACGCGGCGATCACGGCCTGGGCCAAACTCGACGGCGCGGTGGCCGAGGCGCGGCTGTTCCCGCTGGCCCAGTTCATGGGCGACGTGTACGCGGGCGCGCTGCTCACCGAGCAGGCCGCCTGGGAGCGGGCGACGCGCGGCGGTGAGCGCAAGGCACTCGTCGCCCGGCTGTACGCGCAGCGTTATCTCGCCGATCGCGGGCCGCTGCGCGGCATCGACGCCGACTCCGACGAGGCGCTAGATCGGTTCGACGAGCTCGTCGACGGCGCATTCACGCCTCGAGTGTGAATTAGCCGACGCCGAATCGGCGTGTAGCGTCGCCCAATTCACACTCGGCGAAGGACAGCGACGCCCTAGAGCGGGAGCAGGCTGTGCTTGCGTCCGACGCGGAACCACAACTGCTTGTCTCGCAACAAATGCAGGGACTTACGGATCAGTAGCCGGGTCTGCTGCGGGTCGATGACCGCGTCGATGAACCCGCGCTCGGCGGCGATCCACGGGATCGCCATGTTCAGGTTGTAGCCCTCGATGAAGTCTTTCTTGATCTGCTGCGCCTCGGGCGTGGTCGGGTCCGGGAAGCGCTTCATCAGCAGCTGCGCGGCACCCTCGGCACCGATCACCGCGATGCGCGCGGTCGGCCAGGCGAAGTTGAAGTCGGCGGTCAACTGCCGGGAACCCATCACCGCGTACGCGCCGCCGTAGGACTTGCGAACGGTGATCGTCACCTTTGGCACGTCGGCTTCGACGACGGCGGAAAGGAACCGTCCGCCGCGCTTGATGATGCCGTTCTTCTCCTGCTCGGCCCCCGGCAGGAATCCGGGCGTGTC
>DASSGQ010000296.1:0-16879 GCA_035693385.1 Mycobacterium sp. | reverse complement strand
ACCGCAGCTGGATCACCGACGGAACCACGATCGAGCTGGTGGCCGAGTGAATGACCGGTCCGGCGGGGTCGTGGTGCACGACGTCGGCCTTACCGCAGATCACCATGACGATGGCGCGCCGCATCGGTAGCGCGGTCAGCGGCTCGTAGGTGGAGTTCAGCAGCAGCACCCGCCGGCGACTCCAGATCGATGCCGCCTCGTGACGGCCGGGCGGATGGGTCTCGACGCGTGCATAATTCTCAACGCGTGGATAGATCTCAACGCTGTGCAGAGATGACGCGGTTGCGGGCCCGGTTATCCCTGCCGCGGCACCGGGACTGCGGTGGCTGCGGCGTCTGCTCCCATGCGCCATAGATCCTCCGCGGATAGTCCACCATGATTCGCCGCCAATCGCACGCCTATTGCTGGTGCGCGCCATGTCGAGCCGGTGAACAGAAGGCGCGCGCGCAAAGATGACGAGCCTGTCTCCGCGTGCCGCCGCGGGCGATGCACCACAATGGAGGCAATGGATCAGGAGAGCTTTTACGACGCGGTCGGCGGCGCCGAAACCTTCGCCGCGATCGTGTCGCACTTCTACGCGCAGGTCCCGGAGGACGAGATTCTCAGCCAGCTCTATCCCGCGGACGACCTCGCCGCCGCCGAGGAGCGGTTGCGGATGTTCCTCGAGCAGTACTGGGGCGGCCCGCGGACCTACTCGGACCAGCGCGGCCATCCGCGGCTGCGGATGCGCCACGCCCCGTTCCGGATCACGCCCATCGAGCGTGACGCCTGGCTGCGGTGCATGCACACCGCCGTCGCCTCGATCGACTCGAATACCCTCGACGACGAGCACCGGCGCGAGTTGCTCGACTATCTTGAGATGGCCGCCCACTCCCTGGTTAATTCCGCGTTTTGATGTCCAGCCAAAACGGAACGGAGCAACATGAGCCCCGGCGCTAGTTCGATGGAACCCGGCACTCCACGCGCACGCGCTCCCCGACCGGGGCCGGCATGGTGGTCGAATGCCGTGTTCTACCAGGTGTATCCGCGCTCGTTCGCCGACAGCAACGGCGACGGCGTCGGCGACCTGGATGGCTTGACGGCCCGGCTGGGGTACCTGGAAAAGCTTGGCGTCGACTCGATTTGGCTCAACCCGGTCACCGTGTCACCGATGGCCGACCACGGCTACGACGTCGCGGATCCGCGCGACATCGATCCGCTGTTCGGCGGGATGGCCGCGATCGAGCGGCTGATCGCCGCGGCCCAGGAGCGTGGCATCAAGATCACCATGGACGTGGTGCCCAACCACACCAGCTCGGCGCACCCGTGGTTTCAGGCCGCGCTGGCCGCCGGCCCGGGCGGCGACGCGCGGGATCGCTACATCTTTCGCGACGGACGCGGTCCCGGCGGGGAGTCACCGCCCAACAATTGGACGTCGGTGTTCGGCGGGTCGGCCTGGACACGGGTGGCCGAACCCGACGGCAACCCCGGCCAGTGGTATCTGCACCTGTTCGACGCCGAGCAGCCGGATCTGAACTGGGACAACACCGAGGTCTTCGACGACTTCGAGAAGACGCTGCGCTTCTGGCTGGAACGCGGTGTCGACGGCTTCCGCATCGACGTGGCGCATGGCATGGCCAAGCCGCCCGGACTGCCGGACGCGAAGGACGACGTGAAGGTGTTGAGCCACAGCGACGACGACCCGCGTTTCAACCACCCGAGCGTCCACGAGATCCATCGCGGGATCCGCAAGATCGTCGACGACTATCGCGGGGCGGTCACCATCGGCGAGGTCTGGGTCATGGACAACCTCCTCTGGGCGGAATATCTGCGGCCCGACGAACTGCATCTCGGCTTCAATTTCCGGCTGACGAAGATCGGCTTCGACGCGACCGAAATCCATGACGCAATTCAGAATTCGCTGACGGCCACGGCGATCGAAAACGCGATCCCGACCTGGACGCTGTCCAACCACGACGTGGGCCGCGAGGTCACCCGCTACGGCGGCGGCGAGATCGGGCTGCGCCGCGCGCGTGCCTTGGCGATGCTGATGCTCGCCCTGCCGGGTGCGGTCTTCATCTACAACGGCGAGGAGTTGGGCTTGCCCGATGTGTTGGATCTGCCCGAAGACGTGCTGCAGGATCCGACGTGGGAACGCTCGGGGCATACCGAACGCGGCCGCGACAAGTGCCGGGTTCCGATTCCGTGGTCGGGCGACACTCCCCCGTTCGGGTTCTCCACGACCGCCGACACCTGGTTGCCCATGCCCGCGGATTGGGCGGCGCTGACCGTGGAAAAGCAGAGCGCGGATCCGGCGTCGACCTTGTCTTTCTTCCAGCGCGCCATCGAATTGCGCAGGCAGCGGCCCGAATTCGACGGCGACTTACAATGGCAGACCGCGCCGCCCGATGCGCTGATGTTCGGGCGCGGCGGGGGTCTGGTGTGTGCGCTGAATGCGGGATCCCACCCGATGGCTTTGCCGGCGGGAGAAGTCATCCTGGCCAGCGGCCCGTTGGACGGCGGCAAATTGCCACCGGACGCGGCGGCCTGGCTGATCTGAGCCGGATCAACGGAGCACCAGCGCCGCATGGCTGCGGCGGCGGTACACCGAGCCGAACCTGGCGTCTACCCGCAGCCAGCTCGGCAGTATTCGCACCCGGACCATCTCGTCGGCGGCGATCGCGTCGGGCGATTGCGGCAGGAAACCCATTGCGGTCAAAGCAAACACGCAGCGCATCGGGAGCCCGACGCTGATGTCGGCCGAGCTGACCCGAATGACCTCTTGATCGAGCAGCGAGACCGGCGGGCCGTGGGAACTGCCGTGTTCCCTGGCGAGTCGCGCGCCACGCTGCGCCAGGTCCAGCATGACCCGTGCGGGTACGTCGTCGAGGTGGGTGAAGCCCGATTCCGGGGGCAATGCGCCCCGCCACGCAGCGTCCATCGAGAAGCCCGGATCGACGTAGCCCGAGGCGTCCATCGCGGACAGGCCGCGGGCCAGCGCATCCGCCCCCACCGACAGATCGTCGGGCCGCACTTTGCCGACGACCACGCGGCTGGCCAACACGTCGAAACCCGTTGCCACCCAAGCCGAAATCAGTCCGGCCGATCGAGCGCGCAGCCGCACGACCGCGGCGTCATCGAGCCGCATCGCGTGATCGACGAATGTGGCCAGGTCTGCGCGGTGGGCCGCCCTGCCGTCGGGGCCCAGCCATAGACCGCGTTCGGCCATCCCGTTTATTCGCGGACCCACCGTTGCAGATACTCCCGATGGTGTGGTGACAGTCGCACCAGCCGCTGCTCCTCGATGTGGACCGCGGCCAGCTGCGACTCGGCGACGACGGCGGGCTTGGACTCGGGACGCGAGTTGGCCGAGCGCACCTCGTACCCCAGCGTGAAGTCGACCGCCCGCAACCGTTTGGTCCACATGGTGACCTGCAGCGGCGAATCCGCCAGCCGCAACTGATCCTTGTAAGTAACCCGGACGTCGGCGATCAGCAACCCGATGGTGGTGATGTCGGCCGCGAAAGGTTCCTTGAGGAACGGCACGCGTGCCTCTTCGAGAATCGTGACCATGGTCGCGTGGTTGATGTGCTGGTACATGTCGATATCCGACCAACGCACCGGCACGGGCGCGACGAACCCCGTGCTCAACTCGACGATCCCCTTCCGCTGGTGCGGGTCATGCGCCGGATCTGTCGCGCGGCCACCGACAGCGTCGCGAGATCCGTTGCCCCGCTTTCTCGTATCTCGCTGAGCGTGCTGCGGGCCCGCTCCACCCGCGACGCGCTGATGTGCTCCCACTCGGCGATCTTTTCTTCGCCGCTTTCGTCGGGCTCTCCGACCGCGAGCACGTCGAAGCACAGCGACCGCAGCGAGGAGTAGATGTCGTCGCGAATCGCCAAGCGCGCCAACGAGTGCCAGCGATCTTTGCGTGGAAGCTCCGATACCGCCGTCAGCAGGCTGTCGGTGCCCAGCCGGTCCATCAGGGCGAAATAGGTATCTGCCACTTCGGCGGCGTCGATTTCGGTGATGTCACCGACGTCGATGATGTCGAGCAGGCTGTAACGGTAGAGCCCGGCGGCGACGATGTAGGCCAACTCTTTCGGGGCGCCTTGCGACGCGAACTCCGCGGCTTCCTGTTCGACGATGGCTTTGTCGTCACCACGCAGCCACTCCGACATCCGCGGCGTCAGATCTTTGACCTTGGCGGCGAACCGATTGATTTCGGCGCCGACGGCCAAGGGCTGCGGCCGGTAGTTGAGCAGCCAGCGTCCGGCGCGGTCGATCAGCCGTCGGGTATCCAGCGTGAGCCGGTCCGACAGCGCGACGGGAACGTTGGCGGCGCGGATCTCCCGCCAGATCTGGCCCACACCGAAGATGGCGTCGGTGGCCACGTAGGTGCGCACCGCGTCGATCGAACCGACACCCACGTCTTGGGCGATCCGGAACGCGTAGCTGATGCCCGCGGTGTCGACCAGATCGTTGACCAGCATGGTGGTGACGATTTCACGGCGCAGCTGGTGCGTGCGGATCTCCGGGGTGAACCGCTCGCGCAGTGGCGTCGGGAAGTACAGCGGCAACCGGGACGCGAAAACATCCTGCTCCGGCAGCTCGGTGGTCAACATGTCCTCTTTGAGCGCCAGCTTGACGTGCGCCATCAACGTCGACAGTTCCGGAGAGGTGAGGCCGATGCCGATATCGGTGCGCCGGTGAATCTCCTTCTCCGACGGCAGCGCCTCCAATTCGCGGTTCACCCCACGGTCTTCGAGGTACTTGATCTGCATCGCGTGCACCGGGAGCAGGCTGGCCGCGTTGGCGCGGCTGGTGCCGATCAGATCGTTCTGGTCCTCGTTGTCGGTGAGCACCAATTGCGCGACCTCATCGGTCATCGACTCCAGCAGCTGTTTGCGGTCTTCCGCCTTCACCTTGCCGGCGGTGACCAGCGAGTCGATCAGGATCTTGATGTTGACTTCGTGGTCCGAACAGTCCACGCCGGCGGAGTTGTCCATCGCGTCGGTGTTGATCCGGCCGCCCGACAGATCGAACTCGACGCGGCCCCGCGCGGTCACCCCGAGATTGCCGCCCTCGCCGATTACCTTGGCGCGCACCTGATTTCCGTTGACCCGCACCGTATCGTTGGCGCGATCTCCGACGTCGGCGTCGGATTCCGACTCGGCCTTGATGTAAGTGCCGATGCCGCCGTTGAACAGCAGATCGACCGGTGCCTGCAGGATCGCCTTGATCAGCTCCGGCGGGGCCATTTCGCTGACCCCGTCGCCGGCGCCGTCGATGCCGAGGGCGTGGCACACCTGCGGGCTGACCGGGATGGCCTTGTGCTCGCGGCTGTAAACGCCGCCGCCCTCACTGATCAGCGACTTGTCGTAGTCGTCCCAGCTGGATCGCGGCAGGTCGAACATCCGCTGGCGTTCCCGCCACGAAGCCGCGGCGTCGGGGTCCGGGTCCAGGAAGATGTGCCGGTGGTCGAAGGCGGCGATCAGCCTGATGTGCTTGCTCAGCAGCATGCCGTTGCCGAACACGTCGCCACTCATGTCGCCGACGCCGACGACGGTGAAGGCCTCGGTCTGGGTGTCGACGCCCATCTCCCGGAAGTGTCGTTTGACGGCCTCCCACGCGCCCTTGGCGGTGATGCCCATGGCCTTGTGGTCATAGCCCACCGACCCGCCGGACGCGAATGCGTCGCCGAGCCAGAACCCGTAGGACTTGGCGACGTCGTTGGCGATGTCGGAGAAGGTGGCGGTGCCTTTGTCGGCGGCCACCACCAGGTAGGCGTCGTCGCCGTCGCGCCGAATCACCTCGGGTGGTGGGCTGACCTTTCCGGTGGCGTGGTCGACGTTGTCGGTGACGTCGAGCAGCCCCGAGATGAAGAGCTGGTAGCAGGCGACGCCTTCGGTGCGGGAGGCGTCGCGGTCGACGGCGGGGTCGCCGGACGGCAGCGGCGGACGCTTGAGGACGAATCCGCCCTTGGCCCCGACCGGCACGATGACGGCGTTCTTCACCGCTTGCGCCTTGACCAGACCGAGGATCTCGGTGCGGAAATCGTCGCGTCGTCCGACCAGCGCAGGCCGCCACGCGCCACCGGGCCGAACCTCAGGTGCACGCCTTCGACGCGGGGCGAGTAGACGAAGATCTCGTACTTGGGGCGCGGCAGCGGGAGCTCGTCGACCAGCTGGGCGTCCAGCTTGATCGACAGGACGTCGCGGGCCCGGGCCGAACCCGGACGCGTGACAAAGTAATTGGTACGCAAGGTGGCCTGCACCAACGACGCGAACGCACGCAGGATGCGGTCGGTGTCCAAGCTCACCAGCGCATCGATGTCGGTGGCGACGGCGGCCGCGGCGGCTTGCGCGTCCCGGCCGGTCGGCGAGCCCGATGACCTGGGGTCGAACAACGCTTCGAACAATGTGACCAGTGACCGCACGGTGGACGGATGCTCGTTGAGCACCGATTCGATGTAGGACTGGCTGTAGGGAAAGCCGGCCTGCCGCAGATATTTCGCGTAGGCGCGCAGCAGCACGACCTGCTGCCAGGTCAGCCTCGCACGCATCACCAGTTCGTTGAACCGGTCGATCTCGACGCGGCCCTGCCAGATCGCGGTGACCGCGTCCGCGAATCGCTCTGCGGTCGCATCCCGTTCGGCCGCCGTCGCGGCCGGCGGGATGGTGGGATGCGGTGAGATCTTGAACTGGTAGATCCACACCGGCAGGCCGTCCGGCCGGGTGACGGTGAACGGTCGCTCCTCGAGCACGACGACGCCCATGCTCTGCAGCATCGGCAGCAACTGGCTCAACGACGCGGTGCGCCCACCCACGAACCAGGTCAGCTGGTCGACCCCGTCCGCACCGGGCTCGGACAACACCAACTTGACCGAATTGTCGGAGACCCCGTTGATGATGCCGATGTGCTTGATCGCGTCGTCGGGTGTGACGGCCTGTTTGTAGACCTCGGGGAAGGCGGACGCGTAATGCTCGGCGTCGGCGTGCCCGACGGTCCCGGAGCGGTTTGCCGCGGCGATCAGGCGGTCGCCCCAGGTGCGCGCGGCCTCGCTGAGCAATGCCTGGATCCGGATTCGGTTGGCTTCCGAGACGTCGACCGGTGCGACGGCCGGGGCAGCGCTGTCTTTCTGGGGCAGGCGAACCATGAAATGCATGAGCGCCCAGGGTGATTCACTGACGCGGGCGGCGAACTCCAGTCGCGTCCCACCGAACTCGCGGACGAGGATGTCCTCGATCCGCAGCCGCACCGGGGTGGTGTAGCGATCGCGTGGCAGGTACACCAAACAGGAGACGAAGTACTGCAGCCGGTCGGCGCGCAGGAACAGCAACGCCCGCCGTTGTGATCCCAGATCCACCACGGCTTTGGCCATCGTCAGAAGTCGTTCGGCGCTCAGCGAGAACAGCTCCGAGCGGGGGACGGTCTGGATGACGTCGAGCAGCAGCTGGCCCGGGTGGATGGGGTCGCTCTCCGCCATCGCGAGCGCCTCGTGGACCCGGCGCGCAATCATCGGGATTTCCAGGACGTCCGCATTCATGGCGGCGATGGTGAAGAGCCCGACGAAGCGGTGCTCGATCACGCCCTCGTCGTCCTTTTCGCGGACCGCTACCACATAGGGGTAGGCGCCGTAGCGCAGGTAACTGCCGACAACGGATTGGGCCAACACCAGCATTTTCTCGTCGTCGGTCAATCGGGGGCGCGAACCAGTGCGGGTGCGCAGGACGCCCAGGCTGCTCGATCCGTCACCGGAGACCTGACCGTCGCGCACCCGGCAATGTTGGTAGCCCAACAGCAGGAAATTCCCGTTACCCAGCCAGCCCAGCAGGTCCGCGACGTCCTGACGGTCCGGCGCCGAAAAATGGCCTTGCGCGTTGGCGTCGACGGCGGCGGCCAGATCGCTGAGGGTGGTGAACATCGTCGCAGCGTCGCTGGCGACCTGTTCGACGTCGGTCAGGACCTTGGGCAGCAGCCGTTCGACTTCGGCCAAGGCCTTGGTTTCGACGGAACGGGACAGCTGGACGTAGATCCAGGCCTCGCCGTCGTATTGCGACGTGCCGGGCGATTTCGGTTCGATGCTGACCAGGTCGCCCGTCGAGGTGCGATGCACGTCGAAAACGGGGGTCATGATGCCCTCATAGGCCACGCCGAGCCGGTGCAGCAGCACCGTGACGGAATCCAGCAGCATGCTGCCGTGATCGGTGACGACCTGCAGGGCGGGCCCGAATCCGGCGGGGTCGTCCGCCGGGTAGACACAGACACAGCTTCTGCACTCCGGGCGGCGCTGGCCGAGCCGATAGTGTGCACGCAGCATCGCGGGCGTCACCATCGCGGCCGGCGTGGTCAGGTCGATGGGACCGGTGTCGGCGGCTCCCGGTTCCTCACCCCGATAGCTCTGAATGTAGGCATTCGCAATCCAGTCGGGAATGTCCTCCCTCGTGGTGAATGAGGTCCACGGCTCGAGATCGTGCTTGGCTCCGGGATCAAGCGTCATGCCGGTTACTCCCAACTCACGACGGGTGCCACTAACTTCATCGGCCCCACTCCTTCGCCGCCGTGCCGGCCGCATCGTCGCGGAGCATGAGCAGAGCTGACATTAGTCCCGCGTGAGCTTGCGGTGTGTCAATCTGTGCGGCCGGGCGGCATCGACGCCAAGCCGTTCGACTTTGTTCTCTTCGTATGCGCCGAAGTTGCCCTCAAACCAGAACCATTTGGCCTCGTTGTCCTCGTCGCCCTCCCAGGCCAGGATGTGCGTGCAAGTGCGGTCGAGGAACCATCGATCGTGCGAAATCACCACCGCGCAGCCCGGGAAGTTCACCAGCGCGTTCTCCAACGAGCTCAGGGTCTCGACGTCGAGGTCGTTGGTCGGCTCGTCCAGCAGAATGAGGTTGCCGCCCTGCTTGAGTGTGAGCGCGAGGTTGAGTCTGTTGCGCTCCCCACCGGACAGCACGCCGGCCGGTTTCTGCTGGTCGGGGCCCTTGAAACCGAACGCCGACACGTAGGCCCGGGACGGGACTTCGGTGCGGCCGACCTCGATGTAGTCCAGCCCGTCCGAGACGACTTGCCACACATTCTTCTTTGGATCGATGCCCGCGCGGGCCTGGTCTACGTAGCTGAGCTTGACGGTCTCTCCGACCTTGACGGTGCCGCTGTCCGGCTGCTCGAGCCCGACGATGGTCTTGAACAGCGTGGTCTTGCCGACCCCGTTGGGACCGATGACCCCGACGATGCCGTTGCGCGGCAGGGTGAAGGACAGGTCCTTGATGAGGGTGCGCCCGTCGTAGCCCTTGTCGAGGTGTTGGACGTCGACGACGACGTTGCCCAGTCGCGGTCCGACCGGGATCTGAATCTCCTCGAAATCGAGCTTGCGCGTCTTCTCCGCCTCGGCGGCCATCTCTTCGTAGCGCTGGAGGCGCGCCTTGCTTTTCGCTTGGCGCGCCTTGGCCCCGGACCGGACCCAGGCCAGCTCCTCGGTCAGCCGCTTGTGCAGCTTGGCGTCCTTGCGGCCCTGCACCGACAGGCGTTCCGCTTTTTTCTCCAAGTAGGTCGAGTAGTTGCCTTCGTAGGGATACGCGCGGCCACGGTCGAGCTCGAGGATCCACTCGGCGACGTTGTCCAGGAAGTAGCGGTCGTGGGTCACCGCCAAAATCGCGCCCGGGTAGGCGGCCAGGTGCTGTTCGAGCCACTGCACGCTTTCGGCGTCCAGGTGGTTGGTCGGCTCGTCGAGCAGCAACAGGTCGGGTTTGGACAGCAGCAGCTTGCACAGCGCCACGCGGCGGCGCTCACCGCCCGACAGATTCGTGACCGGTTCCTCGGGCGGCGGGCAGCGCAGCGCGTCCATCGCCTGCTCCAGCTGCGAGTCGAGGTCCCAGGCGTCGGCGTGGTCGAGGTCCTCTTGGAGCCGGCCCATTTCCTCCATCAGCTCATCGGAGTAGTCGGTGGCCATCAACTCGGCCACCTCGTTGAAACGGTCCAGCTTGACCTTGATTTCGCCCAGGCCCTCTTCCACGTTGCCGCGAACGGTTTTCTCCTCGTTCAACGGCGGCTCCTGTTGCAGGATGCCGACGGTGGCGTTGGTGGCCAGGAAGGCGTCACCGTTGTTCGGCTTGTCCAGACCGGCCATGATCCGCAAGACGCTCGACTTCCCGGCGCCGTTAGGGCCGACGACGCCGATCTTGGCGCCCGGAAAGAAGCTCAACGTGACGTCGTCCAAAATCACCTTGTCGCCGTGCGCCTTGCGGACCTTCTTCATCGTGTAGATGAACTCAGCCATGCCGCGGTTTTGCCTTTCTGGTTTTTTCAGGATGATCTCGCGGACCATCCTAGGCACCGCCCGGAGGCAATGGACTCGCAGCTAAGCCGACAGTGGCAGCGGGCCGGGATCAGCGGCGGCGTCACCAGCGGCGACCGGGTCGTCGGCAACCTCATCAGTAGTTGCGGTGACGGCAATCGTCGAGGCGGGATCCGCGTCGGGGCCGGTGTATCCGGGCTTCTCGATGCGCACGAAGACACGCGACAGGTCGGGACCGACCGTGGTCGCCCGCATCTCCAGTGATGAGCGGCGATTGCCGTCGCGGTCCTCGTACTCGCTGGTGTACACGTGGCCCACCGCGATCACGGGTGCGCCCTTGCCGAGCGCGGCGCCCACGCCGGTGACCAGCTTCCCCCAGCAGTTGACGGTGATGAACAGCGAATTGCCCGGCTCCCAGCTGCCGTCGGCGGTGCGGCGGCGCGAATTGCTGGCCACCCGGAACTTGATGACCTCCTGATCGCCGACCTTGCGGCGCTGCGGGTCGTTGACGATGTGTCCGACCACGGTAAGCGGGGTTTCGAACATTGGCTGGTCCCTTCTCGGTTGTATTTCTCGGGCTTGCCGACCGGCTCGGTGAACGTGTCAGCGCCCTTTCCTGCCGCCATTTAGCTCGGCGCCACCGACGGGGTCCGCGCCAAAGCGGCGCAAACACGGCCGCTGCCCGCTGCCCCTGTGGAAGGAAACGTGGCTGTGGATTAGTCCGCTGGTTGGTGCGAACGGCCCGGCGTTTCACGCCGCGCCAGTTCGGCCAGCATCGCGTTGTAGGCGGTCAGGTCGGCGTCATCGTCCAGCTCGGCAGCCCGGTCCAAGCGGCGGGCGGTGCGCTTATCGCTGCGGGCCCACTGCACGAGCAGCGCGATCATGACGATCACCAGCGGCAGTTCCCCTGCCGCCCAGGCGATTCCACCGCCCAACCGCTGATCACCCAGCAGGTCGGTGTGCCAACTCAAACCCAGCGAGCGGTAATAGTCGGCGCCGAGTACCTTGCGGGTGCCCATCAGCACGATCCCGAAAAACGCGTGCAGCGGCAACGACGCGAACACCACGGCCACCTTGGCCAGCGGCGGTATCGGACGCGGCGTGGGATCCACGCCGATCACGACCCAGTAGAACAGATACCCGCTGAGCAGAAAGTGCAGGTTCATCGCCAAATGCCCTGCGTGACTGCTGACCGTGGTGTCGAAAAGGTTCGACAGGTACAGCCCGTAGAACCCCGCGACGAACAGTGCGGTAGCGACCACCGGGTTGGTGAGGAACCGCGACAACCTGCTATGCAGCGCGGCCAGCAGCCACTCCCGCATACCGGGCGGATCATTGCGACCGGCGGCGGGCAGCGCCCGTAACGCCAGGCTCACCGGAGCGCCCAGCACCAGGAAGATCGGCACCAACATGGAAAGCCCCATGTGAGCGATCATGTGCATGCTGAACATCGCCGGCATGTAGCGACCGACCCCCGACGAGCTCACGAAGAGCAACGCCGAGCAGCCGACCAGCCAGGCCACGGTCCGGCCCGCCGGCCAGCGGTCGCCGCGGCGATGCAGCCGCAGCACCGCTGCCACATACAGCCCGGCGAAGACGATCGCGAGGCTGCCGAAGATCAGGTCGAAGCGCCAGTCGAACAGGATGCGCGCCACCGTGGGCGGTCCGTCGAAGTCGTAGCCGATCTCGGCTTCGGGAATCGAGGGCAGCCGGACGGCCGGCGGTGGCGGCGCCGTGCGGCCCAGCCCGACGGCAATGCCGAAGGTGAGGCCGAAAACGACGGCCTCGATCAGCGCCAGCCTGATCAGCCCACTGCGCGCACCGGGAGGACTCGGATCCGCCTGCAGCGCAGCCACTCCGGAGCGCCGCTGTCGCCAGCCCAGGACGCCCAGCAGGCAAAGCGCGACGAACTTGGCCACCACCAGTCGCCCGTACGCAGTGGTCAGCAGGTCCGACGGCAGGATCCGCACCAGGGCGTTCACCATCCCGCTGAGCGCCATCGCCACCCAACACCACAGCGCGATCGTCGAGAACCGTCGCGCCGCCAGGCCGGTGTGTTCGCCGTTGCGCAGCGCGTGCGCGAGCAGGGCGAGCAGACCGCCGGCCCACAGGCTGGCCGCGACGAGGTGGATGAGCAGGCTGTTGGTGGCCAGGTCGTGGGAGCCGCCGGCCGACGAGTGACCCGTCAGCCCGAGCGGAATCAGCGTCACCAACGACCCGCCCAGCAGCAGCGGCGTCCACGACCAGCGCAGCACCGACAGACTCGCCAGCGTTACCGTCGCGGCCAGGATCGCGGTCCAGCGCCACGCGGACGCGGTGTTGATCAGCCCGGCCAGCGACCAGACCGCGGCCGGATTGAGGTCGGTCACGGGGTGACCGGACACGTCCGAGATGGTCAGCGGGACCAGCAACGCGGCACACACCGCCCATACCCCCGACGCCACCGTGCCGAGGCGAAGCGCGCGGTACCCGCCCGCATCGAGCACACCGTTGCGTTGCGGCGGCACCAGGAACGCCGCGCACAGGAACGACCCGACGGCCAGCACCGCGGCGATCTCCCCGGCGGCCCGGACGAACGGCAGCCCCAGCGTGGTTGCCGGGCCCGGATCCGGTAGACCCGTGGCGGTCAGCGCGGCCGCCAGCGACAGCGTTCCGATTCCGGCCGCGGTGCAGCCCGCCAGCACCGCGACGCCGATCAGCAGCGGCCACACCGGCGTGCGGGCGGGGGCCTTGTCCGAGGCCTTGCCGGCGAGCGGGGCAACCGTCATGCACCCAGGGTATTGGCGTACGAGCCGGCTATCGCGTGTGGCTGTCCAGACGCTCCTGGCGCGCCTTGGACTCGCGGGCGATGAACTGGTCGCGCGCGATCCGCTCGACGTAACCGAAATCTCGGAGAATGTTGCGCAATTCCCGCCGGAATGCGGTCCGTCTTTCGGCGAGGTCCGGGCCCGGCGCGACCAGATCCTGGTCGACGACGACCTGGAATGCGGTGGCGAACAGCAGAGTCGATACCGATTCGCTGCTGCGCACCCGGGTCTGCGCCACGTATTGCCGGCCGATTCCGAGCGCCGACTCCGTGAGTTCCTTCTGGCCGATATTCGCCGGCGCGTCGCGCAGCACGTCGGCGACAATCTCGTACGCCTCGAAGAACACCCGCAACATCGCGTCCGACATCAACGGACGCTTGGCGAACAGCATCGCGTCGATCTCGTCGCCCCCTGCGGCGACGTGGGCTTCCCAATCGTCGTGCCACGCCATCTCTGCGGCGATGTTTTCCCGGAACGCCGCGGAGTCGGCGAAATAGAACTCGAATTTCAGCAGATCGCGCAACCGCATCGCCTGGGCCCAGAAGGCCGCCATCCGGTCCCCGTCAACGTGACGGGCGTGCGCCAACGCGAGCTCAACGATCGAGGTCTCCAGAAAGGCGTGAATCACCGAGTTGCGGTAGAACGCCGCGGCGTGTTCATGCTGGGGCGCGATGAGCCACACCGGCTCCCGGCCGCCGTCGACCCGGGTGATCGGGTGCCCGTTGGACAGCGTGTCGACGGCCGCGCGCACGCCGTCGCGCGAACGCAGCCGCAACGCGCTCGTCGACATCGGAGTCCGCTTGCGTTCGAGGTAGTCGAGCGAGTCCTGCAAAGTGTGCTGCAGCTGATCGAGCGTCAACGCCGCACCGCGGGTGGTCAGCAGCAAGGCACACACCAAACCCGTGGCCGTCACCGGCGTTGCCCGAAGAATTCGCCACGCGACTTCGAACGACATCTTTTGCAGCGCAAGCCGTTTGGCGTCCTCATCTTCGGCCAGCGGACCGTGCGGAGGGCCGAGGTACTGGCGCATCGAGACCGCCTCGGGGAAGCGGACGTAGATCTTGCCGTAGTTGCGTTCGCCCTGCGCCCTGATGAAGCTGTACAGCCAGCCGATGCCCTCGGGTGTCTTTTCGCCGCCGCGGGCGTAGGCGGCGTACTCGGCGGTCTCGTGCAACTGGTCGAAGCTGATCGACACCGGCTGCAGCAGGATGTCTTCGCTGCGCCCGTCCAGATAGGCGTCGGCCACATAAGCCATCAGTCCCAGCTTGGGCGGCAGCATCTTGCCGGTACGCGAGCGGGTGCCTTCGATGGACCAGCTCAGGTTGAACCGCTTTTCGACGATGTAGCCGACGTACTCGCGCAGGACGTATTTATACAGCGGGTCGTCGCCGATGTTGCGGCGGATGAAGATCGTGCCGGCACGGCGCAGCAGCGGCCCCATCACACCGAACGACAGGTTGATGCCGGCGAACACGTGCACCGGAGGCAGCCGGTTCTCCTGCATCGCCACCGGCAGCACCGCACCGTCGATGTAGGACCGGTGCGAGAACAGCAGGACCGCCGGATGAGCGTCCAGCCCGGCACGCATCGCCGCGACCTGGTACTCGTCGTAGTCGATCTCCGGATCGAATCCGCGGCTGAGAGCCCTGCCGAGGACGCCGACCAGGTCGACGGACACGCGGCTCCACCCGGTGGCGAGCTCGTCGAGCATCTTCCCGGCTTCTTCTACCGTCGCGCCCGGGATTTCGTTGAGGCCCGCGCGGAATCGGGTGGACGCCAAGATCTCCGGTTTCACCAGCCGCGGAGACTTGTATTGCGGTCCCAGGATCCGGTATTCGGCCCGTTCCAGCGCCAAAACGGCGCGGCGAGTGACGAACTGCGCGAAGTCGCGCTCGTTCCCTCCAACCGTGGTGTCGCGCCACTGCTGGCGAAGTTCGGACACCTTGGCCGACTCGCCGGCCACCACACGCGCGCGTTGCGCGTCGTGTCGCAGGATGTGTCGCTGCTGACGTTGGTTGGGCTGGTAGGGATCCCGGCCGGGCAGCAGCCCGGCCAGCTTGGCGACTCGCCCGCGATCCGCCGGCGGTAGCCAGAACACCCGCACGGGCACGACCGAACGGTCGTCGTTGACTTCGGTGCCGGACACGAGCTCCTCCGCCAACGACGTCAACGCCAGCGGCGGCGCGTCAAGTGGCGGCAGCTCCAACACCTCGAACTTCGCCTCGGGGTTGCCGGCACGCTGCCGGCCCACCCAGGCCATGATCAGCTCTTTCTCGACCGGCGAGGCCATGGACGCCAATACCAGCGACTCTTGCGCGGTGAGGACTGCGCTGGTATCCACGGACGCTCTGGTCACGGCCGCCCTCGGGGCGGGGAACTCGGCGATTCAGCGCTGACGGCCTCCCCCACGCTCGGCTGTTGTGCCTGACCGTCTGTGACAGCGTTCTCGGACACCTTCGGAGTCGGCGCGGCCGGCTTTGGCTTGCCAGCAACCTTCTTCGCCGCAGACTTGGACGAGGTCTTGGCGCCCGACTTGGAAGCCGCCTTGGTCGCAGTCTTTTTGGCGGCGACCTTCGCGGCGGCTTTGGGGGTCGCGGGGGGCCCAGCCTTGGCCTTTGCCGCCGCCTTTTTCTCGGCGTCCAGCCCGCCTTGGGGCAGTTCGGCCAGCTCTGTAGCGGGCCAGTCGGCCAGCGTGTCCAGATACAGCTGACGCACCTCGGCGATGTGTTCCGGCAGCGTCTCAACCGTCCAGTCCTGCACCGAGATTGGCGGGAACACCGCGACATCGACGGTGCCGGGGTTGATCACGGTGGAGTTGCGAGCGGCAACGATCTCCGCGTTGCGGATCACGATCGGGACGATCGGGATCTTCGCGGCCATCGCGATGCGGAACGGCCCCTTCTTGAACGGCCCAACCTCGGTGGTGTCGACCCGGGTGCCTTCCGGGGCGATCACGATCGACAGCCCGTTCCTGGCCCGCTCTTCGACGGTGTGCAGCGACTCCACCGCCGCGGCCGGATCGTCCCGGTCGATGAACACGCTGTCCAGCAGCTTGCCGAGCGTGCCCATGATCGGATCCTTCTCCAGTTCCTTCTTGCCCACGCCGATCCAGTTGTCGCGCACCAGCGCACCGGCGATGACCGGGTCTACCTGGTTGCGGTGATTGAAGATGAACACCGCCGGCCGCTGCGCGTTCAGATTCTCTCTGCCGATGACATTGAGATGCACCCCGCTGGTCGCCAGCAACAACTGGGAAAAGGTGGAGGTGAAGAAGTTGACGCCCCGCCGCCGGCTACCGGTCAGCACGCCGATCCCCACCGCGCCGGCGGCGATCGGGAACATAGAACCCAAACCGGCAAGCGTGCGCACCTGCCGCCGCAGGCCCACCGGACCGCGACTGTTGAACCTCAGAATCGGCCAGCCGCGGCGCTTGGCCACGGCGGCCATCTTTCCTTCGGGGTTGGTCGGGCGTGGATTGCCGACCAAGTACATCAGGGCGACGTCCTCGTCGCCGTCGGCGTAGAAGTAGCTGTCCTTGAGATCGATGTGGTGCTGGACGGCAAACCGTTGTACCGCAGCGGCTTTGCCCGGGCCCCACAAGATGGGTTTCTGCACGCGTCCGGTGAGCAACCCGTCCTGGTTGGTCTCGAACTTGTTGGTGAGCGTGTTCGGGATCCCGAGGAAGCGCGCCACCGGCTCGACTTGGATGGTCAGCGCCGACGAGCTCAGCACCACGGTGTGGCCGCGGCGCTGGTGGGCACGGACGAGTTCGCGCATCTCCGGGTAGATCAGG
>DASSGQ010000295.1:0-11351 GCA_035693385.1 Mycobacterium sp. | reverse complement strand
GTAGCCGGTCTTGCCGCCCAGCGCACCCGGGTACTTGTAGAGCAGCTGGTTGTCGTTCTCCAGCTCGTAACCGGGGTGGTCGCCGTGGCCGGGGAAGTTGAAGGTCCGCGTCGCGACGATGTCGGCGAACGTGGGGTTCTGCCAGGCGTACCGGTAGAACAGGCCGATGTCGTAGGCCGAGGTGCTCATGCCGGGGCCGTCCAGCCCGGACGGCGTCGCCACCCGCGTGTCGCGGCCCCCGAGCTTGGCGGCCAGCACGTTGATCTTGTCCAGCGCTTGCTGCATGCCGCCGAGCTGCATGGCCAGCGCGTGGGCGGCGTCGTTGCCGGAGTGCATCAGCAGCCCATGCAGCAGCTGGTTGACGGTGAACATGCCGCCCTCGTCGACGCCGACCTTGGTGCCTTCGGCGGCCGCGTCCTCGGCGGTTCCCGGGACGGACTTGTTGAGGGGCAGCGCATTGAGCGATGCCATCGCGACCAGCACCTTGATGATGCTGGCCGGGCGGTGCCGGCCGTGCGGGTCCTTGGCCGCGACGACTGCGCCGCTGTCCAGGTCCGCCACCACCCATGCGTCGGCGGACACGTCGCCCGGCAGCGGCGGTGTGCCGGGCGCGGCGACGATGCCGCAGCTGCTCAGCGCCTGGCCGCCGACCGGCTTGGGGGGCACCGCCAGCGGCATCGGCGGGTCACCGGCGGCGGGGACCTCCGACGAGTCCACCGCGGCTGGGGGAGACACCTGGTAAGGGCAGCCTGGTGGACCGGCATTGGGCTCGGGACCCGGTTCGGCGACCGCAATCGGCGCCCCCGACACGAGGGGTCCGGCCACCATGAAAATCGCTGCGACCAGGCATGACATCGAACGTAAGAGGCTCATTGCCTGTGCAGATTAGGCGATCGAGCGCCGAATTCCCGGGAGCCGCGCTGTGACTGGTGGGACAGATGTTACAAATTACGCGCGTCGGTCCGGTTCCCGACCGGCGGCGGAGGAGTCGACCAACTACGCTGACATGCGGTCGGCGCGACGCCGGCCGAACCCCGCACCCCAAGTCCACACGGTGCCAAAGAATCCAAAGGGTAGGCCATTCCAAACGTTCGATTTTGGTCAAAGTGGCGGCGCAACCGCGCTGGCGCGGGCGATTCGCCCGGCCCCGCTCGGCGATCGCTGAACCAGCTGCTCAAGGAGGTCGAGAAGGGGACCCAGGTTCGGCGCTCCGGGCTCGACCAGGTGCTGGCGGAGCTGAAGCAACATCGCGACAGCACGTCCGATCCGGACCTGCGTTCGGCGCTCGCCTGGCTTTGCAACGCACAAACGCGGCTGGCGAAGCAACCGAGCAAGCCGCATTCGCGGGAAGTGCTGATGGCTGCCGACGAGGTCAAGCGGGCCGCGGCTAAAGCCGCTGGGACTCCTGGCTGAGCACGCTGCGCAGGATCGCCTCAATGGTGTCGAATTCGGCTTGACCGCTGATCAGCGGTGGCGCCAGTTGGATGACGGAATCGCCGCGCTCGTCGGTGCGGCAGTACAACCCGGCCTCGAACATCGCCGAAGACACCCGCGCCAGTAGCGGCCGGCGTTCGTCGTCGGTGAAGGTTTGCTTCGTCGCCTGGTCCTTGACGAGTTCGACGCTGTAGAAGTAGCCCTCGCCGCGTACGTCGCCGACGATGGGCAGGTCGTAGAGCTTCTCCAGGGTGGCGCGGAAGCCGGGCGCGAGTCGTTTGACACGGTCGTTGAGACCCTCGCGCTCGAAGATGTCGAGGTTGGCCAGCCCGACGGCCGCCGACACGGGGTGGCCGCCGAACGTGTAGCCGTGCGGGAACATGGTGTTGCCGTCGTTGAACGGCTCGAATAACCGCTCACTGGCGATCATCGCGCCGATCGGTGAGTAGCCCGACGTCATTCCCTTGGCGCAGGTGATCATGTCGGGCACGTAGCCGAAGTCCTCACAGGCGAACATCGACCCGATCCGGCCGAACGCGCAGATCACCTCGTCGGAGACCAGCAGCACGTCGTATTCGTCGCAGATCTCCCGGACCCGCTCGAAATAGCCCGGCGGCGGCGGGATGGAGCCACCGGCGTTTTGCACCGGCTCCAGGAACACCGCGGCAACGGTCTGGGGCCCCTCGAACTCGATCGCCTCGGCGATGCGGTCGGCGGCCCACCGCCCGAATGCCTTGACGTCGGTGTGAAACGGTTCGGGCGCCCGGTAGAAGTTCGTGTTGGGCACCCGGAACCCGCCGGGCGTCACCGGCTCGAACGGCGCCTTGTACAACGGCAGCCCGGTGATCGCGAGCGCACCGTGGGTGGTGCCGTGGTAGGCGATCGACCGCGAAATCACTTTGTGCTTACCGGGTTTGCCGGTCAGCTTGAAGAACTGCTTGGCCACCTTCCACGCGGTTTCGACGGCCTCGGTGCCGCCGGTGGTGAAGAAGACCCGGTTCAGGTCGCCCGGGGCGTGGTGTGCGAGGCGCCCGGCCAGCTCGATCGCGGTCGGGGTGGCGTAGCCCCACAGCGGGAAGAACGCCAGCGTCTGCGCCTGCCGGGCGGCGGCCTCGGCGAGTTCGCTGCGCCCGTGACCGACCTGCACGGTGAACAGCCCGGACAGCGCGTCCAGGTAGCTCTTGCCGCGGTCGTCGAAGATGGTGACGCCCTCGCCGCGGGTGATGATCGGCGGCGTGATGCGCGGGCCGTGGCGGGCGAAGTGCAGCCAAAGATGTTCAGTCATTGTGTCCGCGAGCGTAACGCCACTGCGACTTTCGGCGTCGAAAGCATCGGTGGCGTTACGCTCGGCGTATGACCGCAGCGCAGCAGGTCGCCGAATTTGAAGCCCTGCGACCGCATCTCATGGCGGTCGCCTACCGCGTGACCGGCACCGTGGCCGACGCCGAGGACATCGTCCAGGAAGCCTGGCTGCGCTGGGACTCGGCCGACACCCGCGACACGATCGCCGACTTACGGGCCTGGCTGACGACCGTGGTGAGCCGGCTGGGCCTGGACCGGTTGCGGTCGGCCGCTCACCGTCGCGAGGCCTACACCGGCAACTGGCTGCCCGAACCGGTGGTCACCGGTCTTGATCACGCGGATCCGCTGTCCGCCGTGGTGGCCAGCGAGGATGCCCGGTTCGCGGCGATGGTGGTGCTGGAGCGGCTGTCCCCCGATCAGCGGGTCGCGTTCGTGCTGCACGACGGGTTCGCGGTGCCGTTCGCCGAGGTGGCGCAGGTGCTGGGAACCAGCGAGCCCGCCGCCCGGCAGCTGGCGTCGCGAGCCCGCAAGGCGCTGGCCGGGCAGCCGGCCTCGATATCCGGGAAGCCGGATCCCTCGCACAACGAGGTTGTCGGCAAGCTGATGGCCGCGTTGCTCGAGGGCGACCTGGCCGCCGTGGTGGCGTTGTTGCATCCCGACGTGACGCTGACCGGGGATGCCAATGGCAAGGCGTCGACGGCGGTCAACATCATCCACGGCCCGGACAAGGTCGCCCGGTTCATGCTCGGCCTGGCCCGCCGCTACGGCCCGTCGTTCATCACGGCAAATCAGCTGGCTCTGATCAACGGCGAACTGGGCGCCTACACCGCGGGTTGCCCCGGTGTTGACGGGCATTGGGCGATGTCGCCGCGGATAACCGCGATGACGGTGCGAGACGGAAAGGTCTGCGCCATATGGGATGTCGCCAACCCCGACAAGTTCACCGGCTCTCCGTTGCGCGAGCTGGCGCGCTAGCCCACGGGATGCGGCACGCATCGCCGGAATTGAAGCCCTGCTCGGTGATTCCCAGCGCCGCGTTCATCCGCGCCCGCATGTTCTCCACTCCGATTTGATAGGTCAGCTCGATCACCCCGGCGTCGCCGAAACGGGCTTTCAGGTCGGCGACCTGCTCGTCGGTGACGGTGTGGGGATCGGTGGTCATCGCGTCGGCGTACGCGATCGCGGCGCGCTCGTTGTCGGTGAAAGCCGTTGAGGTGGCGTAATTGTCGATGTCTTCGAGTCGCGTGATGTCCAGCCCGTCCAGGCGCTGCAGCATGGACGCGAAGTCGACGCACCACGAGCAGCCGATCGTGCGCGCGGTCCAGAACACCGCCAGTTCGCGCACGCTGACCGGCAGCGATTTCGACGCCCGGTCGATCATGGTCTCGTGCACGGCGCCGGCGACCATCAGTCCGCGGTGGTGTGCGGCGACGGCGAACGGTTCGGGGACTTGCCCGTAGCGCCGCTTGGCCACCCAATACATGGCTCGGGTCAGCCGTCCGGCGCGCCGTGGCGGCAGGGGCTCGATGCGGGTTTTCTGTTTCATACCCGTCAGACGAGACAGGCCGGCAATGTGTGACGGCGCCCGGGGCCTGCTAACGCCACGCTGGGGGATTAACGCGAGAACATCGTCGCGCGCTTGACCTCTTGGATCGCCTTGGTGACTTCGATGCCGCGCGGGCAGGATTCGGTGCAGTTGAACGTGGTTCGGCACCGCCAGACGCCGTCGACCTCGTTGAGGATGTCGAGACGCTGACCCGCGGCCTCATCGCGGCTGTCGAAGATGAACCGGTGGGCGTTGACGATCGCGGCCGGGCCGTAGTAACTGCCCTCGCTCCAGAACACCGGGCAGCTGGTGGTGCAGCACGCGCACAGGATGCACTTGGTGGTGTCGTCGTAGCGGGCACGGTCGGTCGGGCTCTGAATGCGTTCCCGCGTCGGGGGATTGCCGCTGGTGATCAGGTAGGGCTTGATCGCCCGGTAGGCGTCGAAGAACGGTTCCATGTTGACGACCAAGTCCTTCTCCACCGGCAGGCCGCGGATCGGCTCGATGGTGATCGTCAGCGATTTTCCGGGCTTATCCGGCTTGCCCTCCTTCTTCGGGGGCAGCAGGTCGCGCATCAGCACCTTGCAGGCCAGCCGGTTGACGCCGTTGATGCGCATCGCGTCGGAGCCGCACACCCCATGGGCACAGGAGCGCCGGAAGGTCAGCGTCCCGTCCAGGTAGCTCTTGATGTAGATCAGCAGGTTGAGCATCCGGTCGCTGGGCAGGCACGGTACCCGAAAGCTTTGCCAGCCGCCGGTTTCCGCGAAGGCCTCGGGCTGGTCGGGGTTGAACCGGGCGATCTTCACCGTCACCATCACCGCGCCGTCGGGGATCGGCGGTAAGGGAGGTTCCTGCCCGCGCTCGACCTCTGCGGCCCCTTCGGTTCCGACGCTCATCAGTATTTCCGTTCCTTGGGTTCGTAGCGGGTCTGCACGACGGGCTTGAAGTCCAGCGCGATGTCACTCAGCAAGTCGCTGCCCTGCTTGTAGGCCATGGTGTGGCGCATGTAGTTGGTGTCGTCGCGGTTCGGGTAGTCCTCGCGGGCGTGGCCGCCGCGCGACTCCTTGCGATTCAATGCGCCGACGACGGTGACCTCGGCCAGCTCCAGCAGGAAGCCCAGCTCGATGGCTTCCAGCAGATCGCTGTTGAAGCGTTTGCCTTTGTCGTGCACGGTGATTCGGGAGTAGCGCTCCTTGAGCGCGTGGATGTCGGTGAGCGCCTGCTTCAGCGTCTCCTCGGTGCGGAACACCGCGGCGTTGTTGTCCATCGACTGCTGCAGGGCGCCACGGATATCGGCGACGCGTTCGTTGCCGTGCTCGGAGAGGATGTCGCTCACCCAGCCGATGACCATCGCAGCCGGGTCCGGTGGCATGTCGACGAATTCCTGCCCCAGCGCGTAGTCGGCGGCCGCGATGCCGGCCCGGCGCCCGAAGACGTTGATGTCCAGCAGCGAATTGGTGCCCAGCCGGTTCGCGCCGTGCACCGACACACACGCGCACTCGCCGGCAGCATAGAGGCCCGGGACGGTGGAGGTGTTGTCCCGCAACACTTGTCCGGTGACGGTGGTGGGGATGCCACCCATCACGTAATGACACGTCGGGTAGACCGGGACCAGCTCGTGCACCGGGTCCACGCCCAGATACGTGCGGGCGAACTCGGTGATGTCGGGCAGCTTGGACTCCAGCACGTCCTCGCCGAGGTGGCGGACGTCGATGTACACGTAGTCCTTGTGCGGGCCGGCGCCGCGGCCTTCCAGGACTTCCAGCACCATCGAGCGCGCGACGATGTCGCGCGGCGCCAGGTCGACGATCGTCGGGGCGTAGCGCTCCATGAAGCGCTCGCCCTCGCCGTTGAGCAGCCGGCCGCCCTCACCGCGTACCGCTTCGGAGATCAGGATGCCCAGGCCGGCCAGGCCGGTCGGGTGGAATTGGTGAAACTCCATGTCCTCCAACGGAAGTCCCTTGCGGAACACGATGCCGATGCCGTCGCCGGTCAGCGTGTGTGCGTTGGAGGTGGTCTTGTACATCCGGCCCGAGCCGCCGGTCGCGAGCACCACGGCCTTGGCGTGGAATACATGAATTTCGCCCGTCGCGAGCTCATACGCCACCACCCCGGTCGCCACCGGCCCGGTCGGGGTCTGGGTGAGCACCAGGTCCAGCGCGTAGAACTCGTTGAAGAACTGCACGTCGTGCTTGACGCAGTTTTGGTAGAGGGTCTGCAGGATCATGTGACCGGTACGGTCGGCGGCGTAACAGGCTCGCCGCACCGGGGCCTTACCGTGGTCGCGGGTGTGGCCGCCGAACCGGCGCTGGTCGATGCGGCCCTCGGGGGTGCGGTTGAACGGCATCCCCATCTTTTCCAGGTCGAGCACCGCCTCGATGGCTTCCTTGCACATGATCTCCACGGCGTCCTGGTCGGCGAGGTAGTCGCCGCCCTTGACGGTGTCGAACGTGTGCCATTCCCAGTTGTCTTCTTCGACATTGGCCAGCGCCGCGCACATGCCGCCCTGGGCGGCTCCGGTGTGGCTGCGGGTGGGGTAGAGCTTGGTGAGCACCGCGGTACGGATGCGCGGACCCGCCTCGACCGCGGCGCGCATTCCCGCACCGCCCGCGCCGACAATCACCACGTCGTATCGGTGTTGCTGGATCACCGGTCGCCTTTCACGAGATGTTCGGGTTGAATGTCACCAGCACGTAAGTGCCCAGCAAACACGTAAACCCCACCGACAACAGCAGCAAGCTGTTGAGCCAGAACCGGGTGGAATTCTTGCGGCTGTAGTCGTCGATGATGGTGCGCAACCCGTTGCCGCCGTGCAGCTGCGCCAGCCACAACAGTGCCATGTCCCAGATTTGCCAGAACGGGGAATGCCAGCGCTGCGCGACATAGTTGAAGTCGATGCGGTACACCCCGTTTTGCCACATCAGCATGATGAACAGGTGTCCGATCACCAAGAACACCAGCGCGATCCCGGAGAACCGCATGAAAAGCCAGGCGAACTTCTCGAAGTTGGGAATGCCGGCGCGGCGTCGCGGGGACCGGGGATTGTCCAGGCTGGCGGGGCGGTCGTAGAAGCGTTGCTTGACCGGTGCTGTGTCGCCGCGGCCCAGCTGAAGGTCAGGACTGCTCATCGGAAGTGCTCCATCATGTGGATGCCCACCACCACGCCGGCCGGAACGATGAGAAGCAAAGAGACGACGCCGACGATCCAGAGCATGAGCCGCTGGTGGCGGGGCCCCTGCGACCAGAAGTCGATCAGTATCAGCCGGATCCCGTTCAACGCGTGGAAAAGTACCGCCGCGACCAGGCCGAATTCCATCAGGCCCACGATCGGGGTCTTATAAGTCTGGATCACCTCGTTGTAGGCCTGCGGGCTCACCCGGACCAGGGCAGTGTCCAAGACGTGCACGAACAGAAAGAAGAAGATCGTCGCGCCGGTGATGCGGTGCAACACCCACGACCACATACCGGGATCCCCCCGATACAGCGTCCGGGGTGGTCGCCGCTTGCGCGAGGATGCAGACACTGTTGGCTTATCCGCTGTTGTCGCCTGCGTACTCACTCAGTCCTCACCGCCTTCTAGGACGTTCAAAGACACTCAAGCCGGGCAAGCGAGTTTAGCCCGGCAATGGTGCGGGCGGTACCCCAAATAGCGTGATCAAGACACTGTGTCGTGCCAGGGTTAGGGTGGTTGTCGCAAGTCGGCCGATACGTGAGCGAGGGTGCGGTATGCCTGACGTCGAGTGGAATGTGCTGCGGGACAGTGCAATCCACGCGTCAAGGGCGGCCTATGCGCCGTACTCGCGATTCGCGGTGGGCGCGGCCGCGCTGGTCGACGACGGCCGGGTGGTCACCGGGTGCAATGTGGAGAACGTCTCATATGGCCTTAGCCTGTGCGCCGAGTGTGGTGTGGTGTGTGCCCTGCATTCGACCGGTGGGGGCCGGCTGATCGCGCTGGCGTGTGTGGACGCGGAGGGATTCTCGCTGATGCCGTGCGGGCGATGCCGCCAAGTGCTCCTGGAGCACGGCGGTCCCGAGCTGCTGATCGACCATCCGGATGGTCCTCGCCGCCTTGACGCGCTGCTGCCCGAGGCGTTTGGTCCCGATGACCTAGCCCGCCGACGATGCGGACCGGAGGCGGGCGATTGACCATGGCGCGCCGACGATGCGGACCGGAACGGTCCGAGATGGGGGCGGGCGATTGACCTTGGCCCGGGAACGTCCTTGAACCACAGTGCATTCGACGCGCCGACGGTGATCAGGACCAAGCGCGACGGCGGTCGGTTGTCCGATGCCGCCATCGATTGGGTGGTCGACGCCTACACCCGGGGCCACGTCGCCGACGCACAGATGTCGGCCCTGTTGATGGCCATCGTGTGGCGCGGCATGGACCGCGGTGAGATCGCCCGGTGGACGGCGGCGATGGTGGCGTCGGGCGAGCGCTTGGACTTCACCGATCTGCGCACCCCCGGCAAGCCCGCCAAGCGGCTGCCGACCGTCGACAAACACTCCACCGGGGGAGTCGGGGACAAAATCACCCTGCCGCTGGTGCCCGTCGTCGCCGCCTGCGGCGCCGCGGTGCCCCAGGCGTCGGGCCGCGGGCTGGGCCATACCGGCGGCACCCTGGACAAGCTGGAATCCATTGCCGGGTTCACCGCCACGCTGTCCAACCAGCGGGTGCGCGATCAGCTCCGCGATGTCGGCGCGGCCATCTTCGCCGCCGGCGAGTTGGCGCCGGCCGACGCCAAGCTGTACGCGCTGCGCGATGTCACGGCGACCGTCGAGTCGCTGCCGCTGATCGCGAGCTCGGTGATGAGCAAGAAGCTGGCCGAGGGTGCGGGCGCGCTGGTGCTCGACGTGAAGGTCGGGTCCGGGGCGTTGATGACCTCGGAGGCCGAGTGTCGCGAGCTCGCGCACACGATGGTCGGGCTGGGCGCGGCGTACGGGGTGCCCACTCACGCGCTGCTCACGGACATGAACTGTCCGCTGGGTGCGACCGTCGGTAACGCGCTCGAGGTTGCCGAGTCGCTGGAGGTGCTGGCCGGCGGCGGGCCAGCCGACGTGGTGGATCTGACCGTGCGGCTGGCCGAGGAGATGCTCGAGCTTGCCGGGATAGACGACCGCGACCCCGCCGAGACGCTGCGCGACGGCACCGCGATGGATCGCTTCCGCCGGCTGATCGCGGCCCAGGGCGGGGATTTGTCGGTGCCATTGCCAACCGGTTCGTGTTCCGAGAGTGTGACCGCCGGCCGGGGCGGCACAATGGGCCCTATCGACGCGATGGCGGTAGGCCTGGCAAGTTGGCGGCTCGGCGCGGGGAGGTCCCGTCCGGGCGAACCGGTGCAGTCAGGCGCCGGAATCAGGATCCATCGCCGTCCCGGGGAGCCGGTCGCGGCCGGTGAGCCGCTGTTCACCCTCTACACCGATACCCCCGCACGCTTCGGCGCCGCGTTGGCCGAGTTGGATGGCGGCTGGAGCGTCGGCGACACACCACCACTTTCAAGGCCGCTCATCATCGATCGGATCACCACGTGACACTGGACTTACAGCAGATCAGGAAAGCGCCCAAGGCTCTGCTGCATGATCACCTCGACGGTGGACTGCGCCCATCGACCGTTATCGACATCGCCGGCCAGACCGGTTACGACGGGCTGCCCGCCACCGACGTCGACGAGCTGGCGACCTGGTTTCGCACCAGGTCGCACAGCGGCTCACTGGAGCGCTACCTGGAGCCGTTTTCGCACACCGTGGCGGTGATGCAGACTCCGGATTCGCTGTACCGCGTCGCCTATGAGTGCGTGGAGGACCTGGCTGCCGACTCCGTGGTCTACGCCGAGGTGCGGTTTGCCCCCGAGTTGCACATCGACCGCGGGCTGTCCTTCGACCAGATTGTCGATGCCGTCCTGGAGGGTTTCGCCGCCGGCGAAAAGGCTTGTGCCGCAGCGGGTCGTGCCATCAAGGTGCGGCTACTGGTTACCGCGATGCGGCACGCCGCGGTGTCCCGGAGGATCGCCGAGCTGGCGATCCGCTTCCGGGACAAGGGAGTGGTCGGTTTCGACATCGCGGGCGCCGAGGCCGGCAACCCACCGACGCGGCACCTGGACGCTTTCGAGTACATGCGAGACCATAACGCGCGCTTCACTATCCACGCCGGTGAGGCGTTCGGGCTGCCGTCCATCCACGAGGCGATCGCGTTCTGCGGGGCTGACCGGCTCGGTCATGGGGTCCGCATCGTCGATGACATCGAGGTGGTCGAAGGTGGGCCCGAAACCGGGGGAGTCCGGTTGGGCAGGTTGGCGTCGATCTTGCGGGACAAGCGAATTCCGCTGGAGCTGTGTCCCAGCTCGAACGTGCAGACCGGCGCGGTCAAAAGCATCGCCGACCATCCGTTTGATCTGTTGGCCCGCACGCGATTTCGGGTGACCGTCAACACCGACAACCGGCTGATGAGCGACACGTCGATGAGCCTCGAGATGTACCGGTTGGTGGAGGCCTTCGGCTACGGCTGGAGTGACCTCGAGCGGTTCACCATCAACGCGATGAAGTCCGCATTCATCCCGTTCGACGAGCGGTTGGCGATCATCGACGAGGTGATCAAGCCACGGTTCGCGGTGTTGATCGGTTAGCCGGCCTTGTGCGGCTACGACGCCGGGGTGGCCGCCGAGTCGCCGGTTTGCTTCACCGCCTGCGCATTCCATGGGCAATCGGCGGCTATCGATTGTCCGACGATGTTCGCGGCGTCCTTGACGCTGAATCCGGAGTCACGCGCGACGGCGAGCGTGATCCGGAAAACGTCTCCCGAACTGTGGGCCTTGTCGAGTGCCGCGCACACCGACTTGCCGTTCAGGCTGACGTAGTCATCCATCGGGCTGCAGTGAGCCACCGCCGGGGCGTACAGAGCGGCGGCGAGTAGCGGCACGGCCAGGTAACCCGAAAGCGCTGCGACGTTCGGCATAGGGTCACTCCAGGTCCGGCGGCGGTGGCTAAATGCCGAACTCAAGGTATCAACATGGAGCGCTCCGCGCTGTGCAAGCTCGGGCGCCGAGGCAGCCCCGTGATCCGGTTGCCGGTT
>DASSGQ010000294.1:0-3704 GCA_035693385.1 Mycobacterium sp. | reverse complement strand
CGTGCCCTCGAAGATGCCCAGCAGGCACAGCAGGCCGCGGAACAAGCCGAGAAGAACGCGGACGACCAGGCGCGAGCCACGATGGGCGTCAACTCGCCGACCGGTGAGGCCGGCGTTCAGGCGTTGCCACACATCTCCGATGAGATTGTCAGCCAGACGCCGATCGTGTGCCCGCCGCTGAGCGGATCGCGGTACTGCGAGACCAGGGTCAAGCACCACATCACCGGCAGCATCGATTTCGTCCTGGTCACCTGCCCCGACCTGGACCAGACGTTCTGCCCGAACGACGCGGTCAGCGACTACATCGCGACCGCCCCGGTCGACTCGTATCACGAGCAGACCGTTCAGCTCGACCGCAGCGATGTCCTCAACATCGCGCGGCACCTCGTCGACGCGCTGATCAGCGACTACGTCACGTGCGCCAAGGGCATCACCATCACCGATGGCAAGATCGACGGCAGCCAGGCCAAAGAATGGGGCATTGCCTGCGCCTGGGTGGCGGCGGACATCGCCTTGCCCGCGGCGGCCGGAGCGGTCAGCCGCGCCATCAAGGCCCTGCGGATATCCATGCGCACCGGCGTCGGTCTCATCGAGGCGTACGATGCGCTGCGGGCCGCTGGGGTCTCGGCCGCCACCCTCAGCAAGATCGAGGGTGACCTCTATCGCGCGGTGATAAGCCTGTGCGGCGGGCACAGCTTCGCAGCGGACACGCCGGTGCTGTTGGCCGGCGGCGACACGAAGCCGATCAGCCAGGTGACAGTCGGCGATCGGGTGCAGACCACCGACCCGACAACCGGCGATGCCGTGACCGGGCCGGTGTCACGCCAGTTCGTGCACCAGGACACCCAGCTCGCCGATCTGACGGTGCGGGACGCGGACGGCGACACCACCGTCGTCCATACCACGCCGGGCCACCCATTCTGGGTCGACGGCGCGGCCTCCGGCTGGGTCGACGCTGAGGACCTGCACGCCGGCGACCGGCTGCGCGCCTACGGCGCCGGGGCAGCGACGGTGGTTTCCGTACGCACGTTCACCGGTACGGAAACGATGTACGACCTCACCGTCGACGAGGTTCACACCTACTACGTGGAAGCCGGCGACACGCCGGTCCTGGTCCACAACGCCACCTGCCCGCTCTTCGTCAAGCAGGCATGGGAAGCGCTCGCCGGCAAGCGACTCACCACAGGGAGGCTCTTCGATACGACGGGCAGGGAGCTGACCGCCGAGCTGACGAGCGGCACGGATGAGACGACCGCAGCCATCGACGACTTCCTTCGGAATTCGCCCGACATTGACAATCCGCCGGCCGGCCCGTTCGCGGCGGCCACCCACACCGACACGAAGTTCGCGTGGTGGATGCGTAACAACGGGGTCAAGGACGCCGACCTCGTCATCAACAACCCGCGAGGGCCTTGCTCCGGGCCGTACAGTTGTCAGGCCGCCATCAGGGCGATCCTCAAGCAGGGATCCACCCTCCGGATCTGGTATCCGGGGGCGACCGAGCCCGTGGTGGTCGTCGGTGTGGCGGCGCCGTGACCCTCGTGGAAGGACGACGCATGATCCTCAACGCGCTGATCCACGAGAAGTGGCAGTACGCCGAGACCTGGCCGGAGATGTCTGCATTGATCTCCGAGGTGATGGAGCATCTTGAGTCGGAGGGGACCGTGACCCACGGCTCGGTGCGTTTCCAGACACCCGGAGAAGACGCACGGTTCATGTTTTCCAGCCGGCGCCACACCGGCGACGGCGAGTGGCCCGACAACTACCTCGTCGTCGCCGTGAACTCCGCCACCGGCTACGGCGGCCTGATTTGGTACGTGACGAAGGACTTCCCCCGAAAGGGCGGCATCTACGACCACATCTGGGTGTCCGACAATCCGCAGCCGCCCGACTTCGACCCCCGCGTCGTGTCGGATCCGTGCGAACCGGCATTCCACGATCCGCGCAGTACCCTTCCCGTGTCCGAGGTTCGCAAGGCCCTGGAGGAGTTCTGCCGCACCGGCACCGGCGACCGCCCCCAGTCGATCGCCTGGGTCGAAGGCTGGATGAACGGGCACCGCCTGGACGAGCAATCCTAGCCGGCACCGTTCAGGTGCATCTGGGGATTGTCCGGCTTTTCAGGGCCAAGACTGCGTAGCGGAGCGGGAAACGTACCAGCTCATCCATGAAGGAGCGGGTCGATCAAGCGTGCTGCAGGCCGGATGGCCATCCAACTATGCAGCCCCGAGAGGTCGGTCGGGCTCAGCGCATCATTACGGACGACGTATCCCGGTGACAGGGCGTTCGGCGTAGATGGCGGGATTGCCCTTGGATGATTCTCCCGCGTAGGCGTCGCCAGCGTCGCGCTATTGCTCGGTGGCATTGGCCTGCGCGACGCGTCCGAGGACACACGCTGCCGGCGGGTCGAGGTCGAGCATTTCGGTTCGAAGGTGCTCGACCCCAGCTTCGGTAAGCAGACCTGCGAGCTCGTCGGCGACCGCCTGCGAGGTGGCTGCCGTGGCACCGGGACGGCGCGGCTGGGATACTAGAGCGATGCGGCCGCCGGGACGCAGCAGCCGGGCGAGTTCGCGTAGCCGGGCGGTTGGCTCGGGCCACATGCCGACCGTGTTGACTGCAAGCGCGGCATCGAATTGTCCATCGTTGATGACCAGGCTCTCAACCGGCGCGTGAATCAGGCGTACCTGCCCAGCCTTGATCGCGGCCCTGTTGCGGCGGCGGGCCTGGCGGATCATTACCTGCGAATGGTCGACGCCGACCACCAATCCCCGGATCGCTCGGGTGGCGAGGGCGGCGACGGCCACGCCCGGACCACAACCGAGTTCGATGACGCGGTCGGTCGGCTGGACGTCGAGAAGCTGCACCGCCCAGCGGCTGCGCGCAACGTTCGAGGAGCGCCCGCTCATGATCCACCCTGCGACGTGCCCTCCGGCTCCGGTCGGGCGGTGGAACTGTGCCAGCCCCCCGCGAGGGCCCCACCATTGGTTGATGCGGTCCAGCGCCCTCTCCTTGATCTCCATGAGGGGAGCAAATCACTTCGAGTACACTTGAAGTCAATGACTGCCACCGAGCACGCCCCGGCTTCGGCGGACACGCCAACGTTGTTGTCCATTGGCGAGCTGTCCGAACGCACCCGCGTGCCGACGAGCGCGCTGCGGTACTACGACGAACTCGGATTGGTGCGACCGGCGGCCCGGGCCGCGGGACGACGGCGCTATTCCGCGTCGGCCGTCAGGGACGTCGGCTTGATCCTCTTCTTCCGCGAGATCGGGTTCTCGCTGGCTGAGATCGAGCGTTTCATCGGAGGCGAGCGGCAATCCCGACGGGCGATGATCGATCACAAGTTGGCCGAGTTGGCCGAGCAGCAGCACCGTATCGAGGTGGCCCGTACCGCACTCGAGCACGGCCGGCGATGCCCGGACAGCGAGCACATGGAATGCCCCCGATTCTGGTCGATCATCGAGGGGCGACAGCGCGGCCTCTCACTCGAAGAAAGCCACGGGCGAGCGCACTAACAAGTCCCGCATTGCTGCGAACGCGGACCCGCGGCGAGCTTGAGCGATGCCTCAGAACTCTGGACGGGTCGTAGCCAGATCAGCTCCCCTTGCCGCCGTCGACAACCTCATAGCCAAAACACCTCGCGATTCAGGTCGCCCGCGGCGTCGCCCGGCACGCCAGCCGACAGACCCGACGGTGAGATGCGAGGC